>NZ_JBUDZG010000002.1:0-296349 GCF_054950075.1 Acidovorax sp. Q11
TGCAGGTCAATGGCTGCGTACAGTGTCATGTCGGTCTCCTTCGGGGGCTTGCCCGCTTGATCTGGAAACCAAACGGTAGGCCCGTGAACGGGGATCGACAACTCGGGCTAGATGATTCTTCAGGTCTTGCCTTTTGCCTAAATCACAGAATGCAGAATTCAAACTGAAGTGAAACCCGCCCCACGCATGCCTGCTTGTAGTTGTCTCAAACTACTAAATTGATAGCTGCCAGCGCATACCCATCCGGCGGAAACGCCCAATTGGGCTCCAAACCCAGCAAGGCCAACCGCCTGCTGGGCTTTGAGCGGCCCGTCGCTGCCAGCGGCAACTGCGCCGCAGGCCCCCCAGCACCAAGAACCTGAACAACCTGCTGGCCGATGACGGCGATGACGGAGACAAGGCCCCCCAGGGCGAACAGCCCGGCCTTATCCAGCGACTGCTCAACTTCTTCTTCAGCAAACTCTGGAGCCCCGCCACCAGCGATGCAGAGAAACTGGGCTGGACCTATGTGTACGCAGAAGACGGCAGCCTGCTGGGCGAATACGGCTCGGGCGGCAGCAACAGCACAGGCACCGCCCAATACATCTATTTATCCACCGCCAGCGGCCCCATGCCGATAGCGGCAGTGATCAAAGGCCAAACCTATGCAGTGCACAGCGACCACCTGAACACGCCCAGAAAACTCACCCAGCCCGACGGCCAGGTGGCCTGGCAATGGGCGTACAGTGCGTTCGGAGACGAACAGCCCACCATCGGGGCCAAGCGGTTCACCAGCGAGAGCACCACACCGACCACGGGCGCCACCAGCATCCCGGAAGTCACGTTCAACCTGCGGTATCCGGGGCAGTACTTCGACAAAGAGACCAAGCTGCACTACAACTACTTCCGGACGTATGCGCCGGGTACGGGGCGGTATACGCAGGGGGATCCTATTGGGCTGGATGGAGGGTGGAATCGGTTTGGGTATGTAGACGGGAATCCGCTTAGTCGTGTTGATCCAAAAGGCCTTGATTTTTGGGTGGAAGGGTCGGTAGAAGGCGAAGGAGGACACCCATTTCATCGTAGCGTGTGTGTAGGTAAATACTCCGGCGGGCGACTATGTATCAGCTTTGGAGTGGCAGAGGATGAATGCCTAATGAACTGCAAAGGTGAGGTGTACGAAGATAATTCTGCAGCTGGGTCGCTTGTAGCAAATTACTTCCAATCGTCTAGTGCGGCGCAGGACTCCGAGATCGAAGCATTTTTCCGATCATTGCTGGGACGTGAGGGTCGATATTTCTTACTCGGAAATAACTGTAGAGATTTCTCGGAGCGCATATATCAAGAGCTTCGAAAAAAATACAGATACGGATCTCCATTCGCAAGCGGACCTTTTTGGCGGTAGAGGAATGGCAATGCAAAAATCTTCGATGAATCTCGCACTTGTGGGAACCTTCATTGCTGCGGCGACGATGTATTTGGTGATGGCATTTATTGCGTTCACGAAGTCATCAGTAATCCGGGAGACGCAGGCTACCCCCACTTGGCGATGGATTGCTGAGGTCCTTGCGTTCCCAGCGGTGTATCTGTCGCAGTGGATTGAAGCTGCGGATGCGCTCGTGCCACTTATGCTGCTGAACAGCGTAATTTGGGCAGGCGTAGTTACGCTATTTGTGTTCCTGATTCTCCGGATGATTCGATAAGGGAACCTCTAAAAACCTCCGTCTCCCACCTGCCATGGCGCCAGTCAGCGCGACAAAGGTCCCACCGGGGTCAATGGTCCCACCGGGGTCACGCCACGCCACAAGTGCTGGCTTGCAGCTGTCAAAAACTCCTAAATTGATAGCTGCCAGCACATACCCATCAGGCGGTGACGCCCAATTTGGCTCTAAACCCAGCAAGGCCAGCCCGCCTGCTGGGCTTTGAGCAAACCACCAGCGCGGCAGGCAACAGCGCCAGCACCAGCGTCACCTACCAATACAACAGCGCAGGCGACCTGCTGGGCGACGGCCTTACCAGCTACCGCTACGACAGCGTAGGCCGCATGCAGAGCGCCAGAAATCAACGGGGGCAGGTTCAAGAGTTTTTGAGGCATTCAAGCACCAACAAAAAGGGCTCCCAATGGGAGCCCTGTTTGCTTGTCCAGTGCGGGTGTCTTCAAAACACCTCCCATGGCAGCAGCACCCGCACCGCGCGAAATGCCGCCACCATGGGAAGTCCCGCAACTGTGTCAATCGATCAGCCGATTACATGGCGCTGAATTCGCCGTGGGGGATCTGGCCGGTACGCACGGCTTCGGCAGCCTGGGCGCGCACGGCGGCGCGGTCGGCGTTGGACTTGTAGGTCACCACGCGCGAGCCTGCGGGTTCCATGCTGTGGGTCTTGGCTTCCACTACGGCTTCGGCTTGCACTTCAGCACGGGTGCGGTTCGTGTCGAACTTCAGGGCAAATTGCGAGCCATCGGCTTCGTCAGCGTGGGCGCCAAACGAGGCGAAAGCAGCAACAGCGGCGACAGAGAGGAAACGGGCGGTCTTGTTCATGATGAAAATCCTTGAAAGTTAAAAAAGCGTCTCAAAAAAGCCGGGTCAAAAACCATTCCTGAACCGGGTTCGGTGAGTCGCCTTGCGGGTTCGGCTCATCGATGGGTTGAACTGTACGCCGATGGTGTTCACGGAAAAACCACCCAGTCGCAAACTAACTGTTCCAGTATTGAAAACAATCGACGATCCGGCCGTGGAGGGCCGGGGAGTGGCCAAACCGCCTGTGGCAAACTCCCGCGCTTCGCCTTTTGTTCCTATCGTTAGACCGCGTCTGAGAGAGTTTTCCCCCATGCAGCAGATCGTTCGGCAGTTGGCCGCAGAAATCAAAGTCAGTGAATCCCAGGTGCGCGCAGCGGTGGAGTTGCTGGATGGAGGGGCCACGGTGCCCTTCATCGCGCGCTACCGCAAGGAGGTGACGGGCGGGCTGGACGACATCCAGCTGCGCGAGCTGGAGGCGCGTCTGTCGTACCTGCGCGAGCTGGAAGACCGCCGCGTGGCCGTGCTCAAGGCCATTGACGAGCAAGGCAAGCTGACCGACGCACTGCGTGCCGCCATCGCTGCCGCGCCCACCAAGCAGGAGCTGGAAGACATCTACCTGCCTTTCAAGCAAAAGCGCCGCACCAAGGGCCAGATTGCGCGCGAGTTCGGCATCGAGTCGCTGGCCGACAAGCTGTTTGCCGACCCTACGCTGGACCCTGCGGTGGAAGCCGCAGCGTTCACGAAACCGCCTGAAGTGCTGGATGACGGCAAGCCGGGCGCCGATTTCTCGACCGTGCCCGCCGTGCTGGACGGTGTGCGCGACATCCTGAGCGAGCGCTGGGCCGAAGACCCGACCCTGGTGCAGAACCTGCGCGAGTGGCTCTGGGCCGAGGGATTGCTGCGCAGCAAGAAGGTGGAGAGCAAGAACGAGAATGACCCCGAGGTTTCCAAGTTCCGCGATTACTTTGACTACGACGAGCCCATTGGCCGTGTGCCTTCGCACCGCGCGCTGGCGGTGTTTCGGGGCCGAGGGCTGGAGATTCTCGAAGCCAAGCTGGTATTGCCGGTGGAGCCCGAGCCGGGCAAGCCCAGCCTGGCCGAAGGCAAGATCGCCCTGCACCTGGGCTGGAGCCATGCAGGCCGCAAGGCCGACGACCTGATCCGCAAGTGCGTGGCCTGGACCTGGCGTGTGAAGCTGAGCCTCTCCACCGAGCGCGACCTGTTCGCCCGCCTTCGCGACGAGGCCGAGAAGGTCGCGATCAAAGTGTTTGCCGACAACCTGCGCGACCTGCTGCTGGCTGCGCCTGCGGGCCCGCGCGTGGTGATGGGCCTGGACCCCGGCATCCGCACCGGCGTGAAGGTGGCGGTGGTGGACGCCACGGGCAAGCTGGTGGAGACGGCCACGGTGTACCCGCACGAGCCCAAGCGCGACTGGGATGGCTCGCTGTTCACGCTGGCCAAGCTGGTGGAAAAGCACGGTGTGAACCTGATTGCGATTGGCAACGGCACGGCCAGCCGCGAGACGGACAAGCTGGCGGCGGATTTGATCAAGATGGCCGCCAAGGCCGAGCGCGCCATCGAGAAGGTGGTGGTGAGCGAGGCGGGTGCCTCGGTCTATTCCGCCAGCGAATACGCGTCGCAAGAGATGCCCGACGTGGACGTGAGCCTGCGCGGTGCGGCGTCCATTGCACGCCGCCTGCAGGACCCGCTGGCCGAACTGGTGAAGATCGACCCCAAGAGCATTGGCGTGGGCCAGTACCAGCACGACGTGAACCAGAGCGAGCTGGCGCGCACGCTGGGCACGGTGGTGGAGGACTGCGTGAACTCGGTGGGCGTGGACCTGAACACGGCCAGCGTGCCGCTGCTTTCCCGCGTGTCGGGCCTGTCGGGCAGCGTGGCCAAGGCGGTGGTGCGTTGGCGCGAGGCCAATGGCGCGTTCAAGAGCCGCAAGCAGTTGATGGACGTGGCGGGCCTGGGCGCCAAGACGTTTGAGCAGAGCGCGGGCTTCTTGCGCATTCGCGGTGGTGAGAACCCGCTGGACATGACGGGCGTGCACCCCGAAACCTACCCCGTGGTCGAGCAGATCATGGAAAAGACGGGCAAGCCGGTGGTGGAGATCATGGGCCGGGCCGACATGCTCAAGACCCTGAAGCCCGAGCTGTTTGCCAACGAGAAGTTTGGTGTGATTACCGTCAAGGACATCCTGGCCGAGCTGGAAAAGCCTGGCCGCGACCCGCGCCCCGACTTCAAGGTGGCGCGCTTCAACGACGGCGTGGAAGACATCAAGGACCTGAAGGAAGGCATGGTGCTGGAGGGCACGGTGAGCAACGTGGCCCAGTTTGGCGCCTTCATCGACCTGGGCGTGCACCAGGACGGCCTGGTGCATGTGAGCCAGCTGGCGCACAAGTTCGTGAATGACGCGCGCGAAGTGGTCAAGACGGGTGACATCGTCAAGGTCAAGGTCATGGAGGTGGATGTGGAGCGCAAGCGCATCGGTCTGTCGATGAAGCTGGACGCCGCACCGCGCCAGCAGGGCGACCGCGACCGGGGCCCGCGCGACAACCGTTTCGAAGGCGCTGGCCGCGGCTACGCGCAGCCGCCGCGCCGCGCCAACGAGGCGGCCCAGCCGTCGGCCATGGCCTCGGCGTTTGCGAAGTTGCAACAGGCCAAGGGCCGGTAACTGCGGGCTGGCGGATGGGGCCTGCCGGGGGCCATAATCGCCAGCACCCCCATCACAACCGGTGCCCTGTCCCATGGAGTTGAACGCACTGCTGGCCCAACCTGTGGCATTGCCCAGCCTGCCGCGCGCCGTGGCGCTGCTGATGAGCGAACTGGCCCAGAGCGAACCCAGCCTGCGGCGCTTGAACCAGCTGTTTGGTACCGACCCGGCCCTGGCCGCGCGCCTGCTGGAGCTGGCCAACTCCCCCACCTTCCAGTTGCCGCGCCAGATCGCGGGCATCCCCGAAGCGCTGGCGCTGCTGGGCATTGCCCAGTTGCGCACGCTGGTGTCGTCGGCCCCGCTGGGCACCACCTCGCGGTCGGTGCCGGGGGTGAACATGCAGCAGTTCTGGCGCTATAGCCTCAACACCGCCAAACTGGCCCGCTCGCTGGCCGGTATCGTCCACCAGAACCAGATAGCTGCCTATACGGCGGGCCTGCTGCATGCGCTGGGCGAGCTGGTGATCCACCTTGCCGACCCGGAGAAAGCCCAGTCGGTCAACACGCTGGTGGCGCCGTTCGACATGCGCCGCGACAAGATCGAGCAGCGCATCTTTGGCTACAGCTACGGCCATGTCACCGCCGGCTGCGCGCGTCGCTGGCAACTGCCCGAGGTGGTGATCGACGCCCTGCAGTACCAGAGTGCACCGTTCGACAACAAGGCCTACGAGCCCCTCGCGGGCGTGATCCACCTGGCCGCCTGGCGCGCCCGCGCCCGCGAGGCCGAGCTGACCGAGAAAGAGCTCGCCGTGTCCTTCCCTGGCGAAGTGGGCCTGACCTTGGGCCTGGACATCGACATGGTGTTGCAGCAGGACCCCATCGACTGGACGGCCCGGCCGGAAGTAGCGGATTTTGTGGTGTAGGCCCCCGGGCCTGCGCTGCTTGGCTACAGCCCGCAACGTGCTGCTTTGCGACAATCGCCGCCATGAAAGCACTGCGCATCCACGCCGGCCCCCGCGCCCGGCAACACCTTGAACGCAACGGCCTGCAGCCAGGCGATGTGGGCGTGATCCCTGCGGCGGCTGGGGGCCCCAAGGGGCTGATCCTGGGGCCGCTGGACCGGTTCATTTTTGGAGAGTGGCTGCCGCAATCGGACCAGCCCGTGCATCTGGTGGGCGCATCGATTGGCGCGTGGCGCATGGCCACGGCCTGTTTGCAGCAATCGGTGGCGGCGTTTGAGCGGCTGGAGCATGACTACATCCACCAGGACTATGAACTACCCCCTGGCAAGAAGCGCCCCACGGCAGCCCATGTGAGCGAGCGGTTTGGGCGCAACCTGGATGCGTTCTATGGCGGGCGGGTGGAGGAGGTGCTGAGCCACCCGCGCTATCGCCTGCACATCATCACATCGCGGGGGCGGCACCTGCTGGGGCGCGAGCATGGCGTGGCAACGCCGCTGGGCTATCTGGGCGCCTTCCTGACCAATACCGTCCATCGCAAGGCCATGGGGGCCTGGCTGGAGCGGGTGGTGTTCTCGTCGCCCGATACCTCGGTGCCGGGGGCGGTCTGTGCGGCCCTGCCGTTTGGCACGTCGGACTACCGCACGCGGCAGGTGCGGCTCAGTGTGGCCAATTTCATGGCCGCACTGCAGGCGAGCTGCTCCATCCCTTTTGTGCTGCAAGCCGTGCACAACATTCCGGGGGCGCCGCCCGGGGCGTACTGGGATGGCGGAATCACCGACTACCACCTGCATCTGGCCTATGACCGGGTGGGCTCGGATTCTTCTAATTTGATAGCTAAAAAGGCAATAGGGACGGGCGCAGACGGCCTAAAAACCTTGAAAAAAGAGGGCGTGCAGGCCATTCCAGCAGGTGCGCGCCCGGGTTCTGCGGGCATCGTGCTGTATCCGCACTTTCAGCACCGGGTGGTGCCGGGCTGGCTGGACAAGGGCCTGAAGTGGCGCCACCGGGCCACCCCCGCGCTGGACAACATGGTGGTGCTGTCGCCCGACCCCGACTGGGTGCGCGCGTTGCCCAACGCCAAGCTGCCCGACCGCAAGGACTTCACCCACTACGGCACGGACAGCCGCGCCCGTGCCCAGGCCTGGCTGGGCGCCACCAGCGCCAGCCAGCAGCTGGCGGATGAATGGGCCGAGTGGTTGCAGCGGCCCGACATGGGGGCTGTGCATCCGCTGTAGGCGGGGTGAACGTGGTCTGAACGGGGGGGGGGCGGTCTGAACGCTCCGCCGCCTTGGCCTGTTCTCACGCATCCACTGCGTTGCGAGGGAAGTTGCCTGTTCGTCGCCCTGGCCCTTATGCCGATCAAGCCGACGCAGGACGCCGCGCGGCCGCGTCCTGCACCGCCCGGGCGGCGTGGCGGGCCGCATGGTCGCGTGCCCAGCCCAGCACCTCGTGGGCGGGCATGGGCCGCGCGATGCCGTAGCCCTGTGCCCGCTCGCAGCCCAGCTCCAGCAGCCGGGCCGCATGCTCGGCGGTCTCCACGCCTTCGGCCACCACATGGCGGTGGAAGGCGGCGGCCAGGGCCACGATGGCCTGGACCAGGGTGAGGTCGTCGCCATCCTCCAGAATGCCACGCACGAACGACTGGTCGATCTTGATCGTCTCGGCGGGCAGACGTTTCAGGTAAGACAGCGACGAGTAGCCGGTGCCGAAGTCGTCCAGCGCAAACCGCACGCCCAGGGCCTGGCAGCTTTGCATCATGTTGCGCATGTACTGCATGTCTTCGAGCGCTGCGGATTCGAGGATCTCCAGCTCCAGCCGGGTGGGGGACACCTCGGGGCAGGTGTGCAGGATGTCCTTGAGGCGCGGCACGAAGTTGGGCCGGTGGAAGTGGGCTGCGGCGATGTTGACGCTGACCTCCCACAGCATGCCCGCGTCGGTCCACTGCCGCATCTGGGCCAGGGCCTGGCGCAGCACCCATTCGCCCAGCTCGACCTGCAGGTCGGTGTCTTCCACCAGGGGCTGCAGGTGTTGCGGGCCCAGCAGTCCTTCCGTGGGGTGCTGCCAGCGCAGCAGGGCCTCCAGCCCGATGATCTCGCCGGTGCGCAGTTTGACCTTGGGCTGGTAGTGCAGCACCAGCTCGCCCGCGTGCAGGGCCTGGGCCACGCGGGTCTGGCGGGTGTGCTGGGTCTGCACGGCGTGGTCTTGCTGCACGTCGAACACATGCAGCTGGTTGCGGCCAAAGCTCTTGGCCTGGCACATGGCCTGGTCGGCGTGGCGCAGCAGGGTGTCGGGGTTGGCGTTGTCGTGTGGGAACACGGCCACACCAATGCTCACGGTGGTGTTCACCTCGCGGTTGTCGATGGCATAGGGCGCGGCCAGTTGCTGCATCAGCACGGCCAGGCGGGCTTCGATGGCCGGGATGTCGGGCTGCTCGCCCAGCAGCAGCACAAATTCGTCGCCGCCCATGCGGGCCACGGCGTCGCTGGGGGTGATGAAGGCCCCCAGGCGCCGGGCGGTTTCCTTGAGCAGGCGGTCGCCCACGCGGTTGCCGAACGCATCGTTCACGGCCTGGAAATGGTCCAGGTCCAGCATGCACACGGCCAGCAGCAGGCGTTTGTTGCGGGCCACGAACAGGGCGTGGGTGAGGCGCTCGGCCAGGGCGGTGCGGTTGTAGAGCCCGGTCAGCGGGTCGTGCCGGGCATGCCAGGAGATCTGGTGGCGCAGGTTGCGGGTTTCGGTCACATCGCGGAACACCAGCACGCACCCCACGGCCTGGCCGTTGTGCTGGCGGATGGGCGAGGCGGTGCATTCGATGGCGTAGCGTTCGCCCGAGCGGTGGATCAGCACCTCGTGCGTGGCTTGCTGCAGCGCGCCGGGCTGGCTGTCGCGCTCGGCGGCCGTGCTGGCGTTGCGGCTGGCGGACTCTTCATACAGGCGGAACACATCGTCCAGCTGCCGGCCCACGGCCTGCTGGGCCGTGAAGCCGGTCATGAGCTGCGCGGCCTCGTTGATGGTGTCGATGCGCCCTGCCAGGTCGGTGGTGATGACGCCGTCGCCAATGGAGGCGAGCGTGACTTCGGCGCGTTCCTTTTCGGCATGCAGGGCTTCTTGCGCGCGCTTGCGTTCGGTCACGTCCACCAGGGTGCCGATGGTGCCGGCCAAGGCGCCGCTGGTGCTGGTGAAGGGCGCTTCGTAGTACGCCATATACAGCGGCGGCTGGTGGGCTGCGTGGAGGGGGTGGATGGCGACCACGTTGTCCTGCGCGTTGGCGACCTGGGCAGAGTGTTCGGGAGCCAGGGCCTCGGGCAGGGTGGATGCGTGGTGTGCGCCAGTCGGGTCCACCGGGGCCTGGAAGAGCCGCTGCCAGGCGCGGTTGGTGTCCACATAGGCGCCGTCGGCATCGCGCACGAACACGGGCAGGGGCAGGGCGTCGATCAGCTGCCGCGTGAAATGCAGCTGCTCGCTTTGCTGGCGCTGGGTTTCGTGCAGCGACAGCACCAGCGACTGGACCTTGCCCGCCATGTCGTTGAATGCCTCGGCCATGGCCCGGGATTCGAGGGTGCCGGTCACTTCCATGCGGGTGCCCAGGTGGCCCTGGCGGAAGGCGTCTGTGGCCTGCGCCAGCCGCCGCAGCATGCGTGCATTGGCGCGCAGCAGCAGGGTGAGCAGAAACAGGATGGTGAAGATGTTGAGCGCCGAGATGCGGGCCTGAACGATCACCGTGTCCCAGACGCGGTCCACCAGCGGCTGGGTGTGCAGCGCGATGGTCAGGCGGCCCGGGGTGCCGTCGACCAGGCGCTGGGCGGACTGTTGCAGGGGCGGGGGGATGTTCAGCCAGCGGGCAAACCAGGCAGGGGCCGCCGGGGCGGTGTGTGCGGGGGCATGCACCTCGGTGGCAGGCGACGCGAGCTGCTGCGCCGACTCTGAGGGCTCCCACCGGAGCGCCTGCACGCCGGGGCCCAGGTGGGTGATGCCATCGCGCAGGATGCCTGCAATCGCGTCGGTATCCGGGGTGGGTGTGGTCGCCAGGCGCGGCAAGAGGTAGTCACTGGCGCGGCGCAGCTCGGCCGCAGCATGGCGGTGGACCTCGCCGGTCTCGGCCTGCAGCAGGTAGTGGTAGCGCACGCCACTGACCAGCAGGATGAGCAGCACGATAGGGACGTAGAGCCGGGGGTAGGTGCCCCGCAGAACCCAGGTGCTGAGATTTGCAGTGCGCGTCATCGGCGGTGGCCCTCTCCCACATCCCAGGTAATGAATCGTTAATTAATGGTGCACCGGAGGGAGTCTAGCCGCTGGTGCTGCGCGGGCTGCCTTTTGATCGAAGCCCGGTGGGGGAGTGTGGCGAGTTTGTGACATTTTGTAATTTTCAACCCCGTGCCACCTGTGGCGGGGCCCGCGCGTGGGTCTGAAGACCCGTGGCGGGCTGAGGGGGATGTGGTCAGAGCGACTGCGCCAGCATGTCCCGGTACTCCCCGGGCGTTGCAATGCGCGGGTTGGTCTTGTGGCAATGGTCGGCCATGGCACCCTGGATGATGTAGTCGAACATCGCCTCGGTCACCCCCATGGCGGCCAGGCCCGTGGGCAGGCCCAAGCGTGCGTTCATGTCGCGGATGGCTTCGGGGATGTCACCTGCGCTGGCGAGGCTCATGGCATGGGCCATGCGTTCCAGGCGTTTTTCCTTTTGCACCGATTCGGCCTGTGCATTGAAGCGCACCACGGCGGGCAAAAAAATGGCATTGAGCGTGCCGTGGTGCAGGCGCGGGTTCACGCCACCCAGGCTGTGGCTGAGTGAATGCACGGCGCCCAGGCCCTTCTGGAACGCCATGGCGCCCTGCATGCTGGCGCTCATCATGTGCAGGCGCGCGTCGCGGTCGCTGCCGTTTTTGGTGGCCTGCTCGATGTTCGCCCAGCCACGCGTGAGGCCGTCAAGTGCAATGCCGTCGGCGGGGGGGTTGAACGCGGCGGACATGAAGGTCTCCATGCAGTGCGCAATCGCGTCCATGCCCGTCGCAGCTGTGAGCATGGGGGGCAGGCCGAGGGTGAGTTCGGGGTCGCAGATGGCCGTCTTGGGCACCAGGTTCCACGAGTGAAAGCCCAGCTTGCGGTGGTCATCTACGATGATGATCGCGCCCCGCGCCACCTCGCTGCCCGTGCCGCTGGTGGTGGGCACGGCGATCAGGGGCGCTGCGCGGTCGGTGATGCGCGGCGAGCCGCCTTCGATGGTGGCGTAGTGGGTCAGTGGTCCTTCGTGTGTCGCGGCAATTGCGATGCCTTTGGCGCAGTCGATGGCGGAGCCGCCACCCACGGCAATCAGGCCGTCGCAGCCCTGGGCCTTGTACATCTCGACGGCAGCGCGCACAGCGGCTTCGGTGGGGTTGGACGGGGTCTGGTCAAACACCGCCACCGTCATGCCGGGCAGCGCATCGAGCGCCTTTTGCAGCACACCGGCGGCCTTCACGCCGGGGTCCGTCACGATCAGAGGGCGGGTGATGCCCACGCGCTCGCATTCCTGCTTCAGCAGTTGGACAGCGCCGAATTCAAACTGGATCTGGGTGACGTAGTAGATGAAAGCCATGGTGCAACAGGATGTGTGAATGGGAGTGCCAGCGATTACGATAGCCCGCCAGCCCTGGATACGGGTTCTGAGCCCACTTTATAAGGAGGAGACACGCGTGAAAACGAAGCAAACCCTGATGGCAGCCCTGGTGGCCGTCGCATCTGTGACAACGGCCCAGGCACAGTGCCTGACCGATGCGCAGTCCGCCGAGCTGGTGGCCAGCTATATGGCCAAGGCCCCGGCCGCCAACCCTGAGAACCTGACGGACGCCGATGGCGCCTGCACGCGGGGCAAGGTCAACCAGTTGCTGGCCCAGCGCATGGGCAAGGTGATCGGCTACAAGGCGGGCCTGACCAACCCCGCCGTGCAAAAGCGCTTCAACACCGACAAGCCCGTGTGGGGCAAGCTCTACGAGGGCATGGTGCTGGCCAGCGGTGCCACGGTGGACCCCGCCTTTGGTGCCCGCCCGCTGTATGAAGCCGACATGCTGGTGCGCGTGAAAAGCGCGGCCATCAACCAGGCCAAGACCCCCATGGACGTGTTGGACGCCGTGGACCAGGTCATTCCGTTCATTGAGCTGCCCGACCTGATGGTGCAGGCCCCACCCAAGCTCAACGGCGCGGGCGTGACAGCCATCAACGTGGGCGCGCGCCTGGGCGTGGCCGGTGCGCCGATTGCCGTGCCTGTGTACCGGGGCGAACGTTTTGCCATGCTCAAGGCCTTGGCCGACATGAACGTGTCGTTGACCGATAGCACGGGTGCGCGCCTGGGTGGCGGCAAGGGCAGCGACATCCTGGAGCATCCGCTCAATGCCGTGGTTTGGCTGGCGGGCGCGTTGGCGCAAGAAGGCCTGGCCATGCAGCCGGGCGATCTGATCAGCCTGGGCTCATTCTCGCCCCTGCTGCCACCCAAGGCCGGTTTGTCGGTGACGGCCACCTACGATGGCCTGCCCGGCGCCGCACCGGTGCGCGTGACCTTCAAGTAAGCCACCGATGAGCGGCCCGCCGCCGTGCGGGCCGCTTTCTTTTTTTGCCGAGACCCCAACCGTTGACCGACCTGCACATCCACCACACCCGCCTGACCCCCCAGATGCGCAGCGTGCTCGAACGCATGGCCCGCGCGGGGCACCCGCCGCTGCACACGCGCACGCCCCAGGATGCCCGCGTGGCCTACCAGGCGGGCGCGGATGTGCTGGAGGTGCCTAAGGCCGCGCTGGCGCGGGTGGAGGACCTGCAGATCCCCACCCGCGATGGCGCCATGCTGCCCGGACGGCTGTATGCGCCCAGCACCGACGCGGGCCTGCCCATGCTGCTGTACACGCATGGCGGCGGCTTCACCATCGGCAGCGTTGCCACGCACGACATCCTGTGCCGCGAACTGGCACGCCTTGCAGGTTGCATGGTCGTGTCGCTGGACTACCGGCTGGCGCCGGAGCACCGCTTTCCCACGGCCAGCAACGATGCGTGGGATGCGCTGCAGTGGCTGGCTGCCAACGCTGAGCGCCTGGGGGCCGACCCCCAGCGGCTGGCCGTGGGCGGCGATAGTGCAGGCGGTACGCTGGCCGCCGTCAACGCCATCCTGGCGCGGGATGCGGGCCTGCCGCTGGCGCTGCAACTGCTGATCTACCCCGGCTGTGCAGCGCACCAGGACACGCCTTCGCACACTACCTTCGCGCGCGGCTTGGTGCTGGAAGAGCCTGCCATCAGCTGGTTCTTCGGCAACTACGTGCAAAGCCGCGCCGAGCGCGAAGACTGGCGCTTTGCCCCGCTGCATGCCCCGGATGTCGATGGTGTGGCCCCCGCCTGGATCGGTCTGGCAGAGTGTGACCCGCTGGTGGACGAAGGCATAGCCTACGCCGACAAGCTGCGCCTGGCAGGCGTGCCGGTGGACCTGGACATCTACCGGGGCGTGACCCACGAATTCATCAAGATGGGCCGCGCCATCCCTGAGGCGCGCAAGGCCCATGCCGACGCGGCCCGCGCGCTGCGGCTGGCTTTTCACCTGGAGTAAATCAATCCATGCAACGCAGTGACTTCCGCTTTTTTCACCGCCTGCGCGTGCGCTGGGCCGAGGTGGACATGCAAAAGATCGTGTTCAACGCGCACTACCTTATGTACATCGACACGGCGATGTCCGACTACTGGCGCGCGCTGGCATTGCCGTATGAGGCGAGCCTGCTGGCCCTGGGCGGCGAGTTGTATGTGAAAAAGGCCACCGTGGAGTACCACGCCTCGGCGCGGCTCGATGACACGCTGGACGTGGGCATGCAGTCCACGCGCATCGGCAACTCGTCGTGCCTGTTCACGGCAGGCATCTTCAGTGGCGACCGGTTGTTGATCTCGGCCGAGCTGGTCTATGTGTTTGCCGACCCGGCCACGCAGACCTCCCGCCCCGTGCCACCTGCGCTGCGCGCGATCTTTGAAGGCTTTGAGGCAGGCGCCGAGATGGCCGAAGTGCGCACCGGCGACTGGAACACCCTGGGCCGCGATGCAGGCCGCGTGCGCACGGCGGTGTTTGTGCGCGAGCAGGGCATTCCCGCCGAGATCGAGGCCGACCTGCAGGACATCTCGGCCCTCCATGCGGTGCTTTACAACCGGCTGGGCATGCCCATCGCCGCAGGCCGCCTGCTGCAGCCTTCACCGTGCGTGGGCCGCATCGGCCGCATGGCGGTGGACCGCTCGGTGCGCGGCGCGCAATGGGGGCGGCAGTTGCTGGATGCGCTGGTGGACGCTGCGCAGGCCCGGGGTGACACCGAGGTGCAGCTGCATGCCCAGAGCAGCGCCGAGGGCTTCTACCGCCGCGCAGGATTCGCCGTGGTGGGCGAGCGCTACGAAGAGGCGGGCATCGCGCACATCGCAATGGCCCGGCAGCTATAACTGATTTGCTATTAAAAAGTGAGCTATCTGCGCATGATGGACGCGCGCAAAAGCCCATTTTTGTTCAAATATCTTCGAGCAAAGGGTAGGGCAGGGGCTGCAGCGTCAGCGCCACGCCGCCTGCTGCGCCCACCTGCAGGCTGCCTTCTTGCGTTGCACTGATCTGCAGCGACACGATGGTTTCGAAGCCACCACCCGGCGCGGCAGCCACCTGCACCACCGTGCCGCAGGGTTGCTCCAGGTCCGCTGTGTTGAACACCTCGGAACCCACGGCCACCTCGGCCGCCGCGTGGGCGATGTAGGCCCGGCGCTTGAGCGTGCCCCGGAACTGGCTGCGCGCCACCACCTCCTGGCCGGGGTAGCAGCCCTTCTTGAAGTTCACGCCGCCCACGGATTCGTAGTTGAGCATCTGGGGCACAAAGGCCTCAACCACGGGCGTGGTCAGCGTGGCCACGCCGCTTTTTACTTCGCTCCAGCGCCACAGGGCCTCGTCCAGCACGGGGCCTGCAGGGGCAGGGTCTGACGCCGGGGCCACCCACAGTGCGCGGGGCTGCCCGTCGGCCGGATACAGGTGGACCACCGATGCGCTGCCTGTGTCGGCCTTGGTCCAGGCGGGCTGGCTGCCGCCGGGCACGGCATCTCCGGCCAGGCCGTACAGGGCAAAGTCGTTGGAGGCGTCGGTGAGCTTTGCCTTGGCGCGCAGCACAAACATCGACAGGCGCTTGAGCGTGGGCGGCAGCAGGTCGCGGCTGCAGACCAGCAGCACCTCGGTGGCGCTGCGCTTGAAGCCGATGAAGCTGGCCTGCATCCGGCCCTTGGCCGATAGGAAGGCTGCGAGGCGGGCCTGGTCCATGCCGAGCAGGGCGAAATCCTGGGTGAGCTGGCCGTGCAGAAACTTGGCGGCGTCTTCGCCTTCCACGCGAATCACGCCGAGGTGGGACAGGGGGGCAATGCCATTCAAGGGGTAGGTCATCGCTGAATTATGATGCCCTGTTTCATACATACAGACGGCAGGGTTGTGCGACGTTTACTGGCTTTGATCGTGTTGGTGGGGATCGCACTGGGCGGTGCCGCTTATTGGTGGCTGCACCAGCCGCTGGACCTCGGCCCCGAGCCGCTGGAGCTGGCCATCGAACCCGGCACCACGCCACGCGGTGTGGCGCGCGACGTGGTGGCGGCCGGGGTCAAGACGGACGCCCGCCTGCTCTACGCCTGGTTCCGCTTCTCGGGGCAGGACCGCGCCATCAAGGCGGGCAACTACGAAATACCGCCCGGCACCACCCCCATCAGCCTGCTGCAAAAGCTGGCCCGGGGCGAAGAGGCCCTGCGCGCGCTCACCCTGGTCGAAGGCTGGAACTGGCGCCAGGTGCGCCAGGCGCTGGCCAAGGAGGAGCAGCTCAAGCGCGAGTCCGCCACTTTGACCGACGAAGCGCTGATGGCCCAGCTGGGCCGCCCCGGCGTGGCGCCCGAAGGGCGGTTCTTCCCCGACACCTACACCTATGCCAAAGGCTCCAGCGACATCGCCTTGCTGCGCCGTGCCCTGCATGCCATGGACCGCCGCCTCGAAGCCGCCTGGGCGCAGCGTGCGGCCGACACGCCCCTCAAGTCGGCAGACGAAGCGCTGGCCTTGGCCAGCATCGTCGAGAAGGAAACCGGCAAGGCCAGCGACAGGGGCCAGATTGCAGGCGTGTTTGTCAATCGCCTGCGTGTGGGCATGCTGCTGCAGACCGACCCCACGGTGATCTACGGACTGGGCGAAAAATTTGACGGCAACCTGCGCAAGCGCGACCTGCAGACCGACACCCCCTGGAACACCTACACCCGCCCCGGCCTGCCGCCCACGCCCATTGCCATGCCCGGCAAGGCCGCGCTGCTGGCCGCCGTGCAGCCTGAGGCCACGCGCGCGTTGTATTTTGTGGCCAAGGGCGATGGCAGCAGCCACTTCAGTGCCTCGCTGGAAGAGCACAACCGCGCCGTCAACCGCTATCAGCGCGGGCAGCAGTAATCAAGCAAGGCCACCATGTCACGACCCGGACTGTTCATCACTTTTGAAGGCATCGACGGCGCAGGCAAGTCCTCGCACATCGAGGGCCTGGCGGCCGCGTTCCGCACCCAGGGCCGCACGGTTACCGTGAGCCGCGAGCCCGGCGGCACGCCGCTGGCAGAAAAGCTGCGCGAGATGGTCCTGAACGACTCCATGGATGCGCTCACCGAGTCGCTGCTGATCTTTGCCGCCCGCCGCGACCACCTGCGCAACGTGATCGAGCCTGCCCTGGTGCGGGGCGATGTGGTGCTGTGTGACCGGTTCACCGACGCCACCTTTGCCTACCAGGGCGCGGGGCGGGGCTTTGATCTGGAGGTGCTATCAATTTTGGAGCAACTGGCCCAGACGGGACTGGCGCAGGACCCCCTTTTGATGCGTGAACCCGATCTGACGGTATGGTTTGACCTGGCCCCCGAGGTGGCGGCCGAGCGGCTGGCTGGCGCGCGCGTGCCCGACCGCTTTGAAGCCCAGCCGGTCGAGTTTTTCCGCCGCGTCGCCCAGGGCTATGCCGACCGCGCTGCCGCCGCACCGCAGCGGTTTGCCCGCCTGGATGCCGCGCAGGAGCGCCACCGCGTGTGGCAGCAGCTCACCAGCGTGTTTGTGCGCAAGGGCTGGCTGGCCATCATGGTGGCCACGCAGGGAGGGCCTCAATGAGCGAGTCGGTCGTGCCATTGGCACCCTGGATCGCCGCGCAGCGCATCAGCCTGCTGGCCCAGCGCGGCCACGCGTGGCTGTTGCAAGGGCCGTCGGGCCTGGGGCAGTACGCCCTGGGGCTGGAGTTGGTCCGCGCATGGCTGTGCAACGCGCCGACAGAGCGGGGCGCCTGCGGCCAGTGCGGCAGCTGCCACGCCATTGACGTGCGCACCCATGCCGACCTGTGCGTGCTGATGCCCGAGGTGCAGATGATGGCGCTGGGCTGGCCCTTGTCGGAGAAGGCGCAGGCAGACATCGACGACAAAAAGCGCAAGCCCAGCCGCGAGATCCGCGTGGAAGCCATGCGCGATGCGGTGGAGTTTTCGCAGCGCACCTCGGCGCGTGGCAAAGGCAAGGCCGTGCTGGTCTACCCGGCCGAGCAGATGAACCATGTCACGGCCAACGCGTTGCTCAAGACGCTGGAAGAACCGCCGGGCGACGTGCGTTTTGTGCTGGCCAGCGAGGCTGCGCACCAGCTGCTGCCCACCATCCGCAGCCGCTGCCTGGGCCACACCATGGTCTGGCCTGTGGAGGCCGACAGCCTGGCCTGGTTGCAGGCCCAGGGCTTGGCCCGGGATGCGGCAGCGTCGTTTCTGCGTGCGGCAGGCGGGCGGCCTGAGGATGCCCTGGCGCTGGCCCAGTCGGGCCGCAGCCCACAAGCCTGGTCCGCCTTGCCCCAGGCGGTGGCGCGGGGTGACTTGACGGCGCTGGGCGACTGGGCCCCGGCCCAGGTGATCGACGCGCTGCAGAAGCTCTGCCACGACCTGCTGGCTGCCAGCGTAGGCGCCGCGCCACGCTACTTTGCGCCAGCCGATCTGCCCAAGACGCCGCCGCTGGGCGCGCTCATGCGCTGGTCGCGCGCACTGTCCAAGGCTGCGCGCACGGCAGACCACCCGTTCAACGGCGGGCTCATGCTGGAGGCGCTTGTCGCCCAGGCGCGAAACACCCTACACTCCAAACACTAAGCCGCACCCCCCACCCATGAGCAGTCCATCCACCGCGCCCCGTCCCAGTGTCATGCAGCTGGCCATCAAGGAAAAGGCCGCTCTCTATGCCGCCTACATTCCTTTTTTTGCCGAAGGGGGCATCTTTGTGCCCACCCAGCGCGACTACAAGTTGGGCGACGACGTGTATGTGCTGCTGACCTTGCCCGACGATACCCAGCGCTACCCCGTGGCAGGCCGCGTGGCCTGGGTGACACCGGCCCGTGCGGCAGGCAACCGCACGCAGGGCGTGGGCATCCAATTCCCCAAGGACGAAAAATCCCGCCAGCTCAAGGCCAAGATCGAGGAATTGCTGGGAACTGCGCTGGGCTCTGACCGTCCTACCCAGACCATCTGATCGGCGCCGCCGCTGCCTCTGTGCCGACCCGCGCTGGCTGGTCGGCATTTTTGTTTTTCATCACATGTTCACTGATTCGCACTGTCATCTCAACTTCCCGGAACTGGTCAGCCAGCTGCCCGCCATCCGCCAGGCCATGGCCGAAGCGCAGGTCACCCGGGCCCTGTGCATTTGCACCACCATGGAAGAGTTCGAGGGCGTGCACGCCCTGGCCCTGGCCCATGACAACTTCTGGAGCACGGTGGGCGTGCACCCCGACAACGAGGGCGTGACGGAGCCCAGCGTGCAGGATCTGCTGGACCGCGCGGCGCTGCCCCGCGTGGTGGCGATTGGCGAGACCGGCCTGGACTACTACGGCATGGAAGATCGCAAGGGCGGGCGCAGCATTGCCGACCTGGAGTGGCAGCGCGACCGCTTTCGCACCCACATCCGCGCGGCGCGCGCCTGTGGCAAGCCGCTCATCATCCACACGCGCAGCGCGTCCGACGACACGCTGGCCATCCTGCAGGAAGAGGGCGAGGATGGTGCGGGCAACCAGGCGGGCGGCGTGTTCCACTGCTTTACCGAATCGATGCAGGTGGCGCGGGCCGCACTGGATCGGGGCTACTACATCTCGTTCTCGGGCATTGTCACCTTCAAGAGCGCGCAGGAGCTGCGCGACGTGGTGGCCTTTGTGCCGCTGGACCGAATGCTCATCGAGACCGACAGCCCTTACCTGGCCCCGGTGCCCTACCGTGGCAAGACCAACAACCCTTCGTATGTTCCCCACGTGGCCCGGCAGGTGGCCGAGACCAAGGGCCTCACGCTGGAGGTGGTGGCCGAGGCCACCAGCCGCAATTTCGACCGCTTGTTCCCGGGGGTGATGGCATGAGCCTGCAACGACGTTCTGCCCTGGCCGCTGTGGCGCTGGGCCTGGTGTCTGCCCGGGCCTGGGCGGGTGCTTATGAAGATTTTTTTGTGGCCATCCTGCGAGACGATGGCGATGCGATTACTGCATTGTTGCGCCGAGGTTTTGACCCCAACACGCGCGATCCCAAGGGGCAGGTGGGGCTCACGTTGGCCTTGCAGAATGGTGCCAACAAGGCTTTTGCAGCGTTGCTGGCCTCGCGCCGGGTGAATGTGGAAGCGCGCAATGCCCAGGACGAAAGCCCGCTCATGATCGCCGCGATCAAGGGCAATGTGGATGCGGTGAAGGCGCTGATCGCCCGCGAGGCCGATGTGAACAAGACCGGTTGGGCGCCGCTGCACTACGCCGCATCGGCGGGTTCGCCGCAGCATGCCGTCATCATCTCGCTGCTGCTGGAGAACCATGCCTACATCGATGCCACTTCGCCCAACGGCACCACGCCGCTCATGATGGCCGCGCACTATGGATCGATTGAAGCGGTGCAGCTTCTGCTGGAAGAGGGCGCAGACCCAACACTCAAGAACCAGCTGGGGTTGACCGCCGCCGATTTCGCCTTGCGTGTGAGCCGCACGGAATCTGCCGAGAAAATTGCTGCCGCCATTCGGCGGCGCCAGCCCAACCGGGGCAAGTGGTAAGAGCGTAGTCCCTGCCGTTGCCGGGGGGCTATTCCGGCGCGGCTGTGTTGCCAGTCGCTGGACGTGCCTGCAGGCGCGCGTACAACCCGCCTTGTGCCATCAATGCGCTGTGGGTGCCTTGCTCGGCAATGCGGCCCCGTTCCATGACGACCACGCGGTCGGCGTGTTCGATGGTGGACAGGCGGTGGGCAATCACCAGCGTGGTGCGACCTTGCATCAGGCGTTGCAGGGCATCCTGCACCAGTCTCTCGGATTCGGTGTCGAGCGCTGAGGTTGCTTCGTCCAGGATCAGGATGGGCGCATCCTTGTACAGGGCCCGTGCAATGGCCAGCCGTTGGCGCTGCCCACCCGACAACTGCGTGGCGTTGTGGCCGACGATGGTGTGGATGCCCTGCGGCAGTCCGGCGACATGCCCCGCCAGGTTCGCGGCTTCCAGGCAGTCGCGCACCCGTTGTTCGTCCACCGCAGCTCCCAATGCCACATTGGCGGCAATGCTGTCGTTGAACATGACCACGTCCTGGCTCACCATTGCAAACTGCGAGCGCAGCGACCCCAAGTCCCAGTCCTGGACGGGATGACCATCGACAAGGATGTTGCCTTCAACCGGTGCAATAAAACGCGGCAGAAGGTTGACGAGTGTGGTCTTGCCAGCACCGGACGGGCCTACAAGCGCCACGATCTCGCCGGGTGCCACTTTCAGGTTGACCTGGTCCAGGGCAGGCGCATGGTCCGGCCCGAAGGAGACCGTGACCCGCTCCAGCGCCAGCTCGCCACGGACCCGGTCGGTGCGGTACTGGCCGCCACTTTCAGCGCCCGTTTCGCCCAACAGGGCCAGGCCGCGCTCCAGCGCCGCCACGCCGCGCGTGATGGGGCTGGCAACATCGGCCAGGCGCCGGATGGGGGCGATGAGCATCAACATCGCGGTGATGAAGGCGGCAAACCCTCCCACCGTGACGCCCTTGGCATCCACCGCCCCACGGCTCTGCCAGAGTGCGATGCATATCACCACCGACAGTGCGGCAGCCGCCAGCAGCTGGGTCAGCGGTGTCATGGCTGCGGATGCAATCGTGGATTTGATGGCTAGCCGTCGCAGGCTGTGGCTGAGGCCCTCGAAGCGCCGGGCCTGGCCCTCCTGGGCACCGTGCAGCCGGACCATGCGGTGTGCCAGCACGTTTTCCTCCACCACATAGGCCAGTTCGTCCGTGGCCTGCTGGCTGCTTTTGGTGAGGTGGTACAGCCGCTTGGATAGCGTCTTCATGATCCAGGCCACGCCAGGCACTACCACGGCCACGATCAGCGTCAACTGCCAGTTCAGGTAGAGCAGGTAGAACAAGAGTGCGACCAGCGTGAATCCGTCGCGCGAAATCCCCATCAGCGCCTGCACGAGCAGTGTTGACCCGGTCTGGACTTCATAGACCACGGTGTTGGACAGCGCACTGGCCGACTGGCGGCTGAACAGGCCCATTTCTGCGGCCAGCACCCGTTCAAACAATGAGGTGCGCAAGTTGAGCATGCCTTCGTTGGCGATGCGCGCGAGGGCGTACTGGCCCACAAACTGGGCGAGCCCGCGCACGAAGAAGATTCCAAGAATGGCCAGAGGGACCATCCACAGTTCCAGGCTCCCTTGGGTGAAGCCTTGGTCCAGCAGGGGCTGCAGCAGGGCCGGGATCAGGGGTTCGGTCACGGCCCCCACGAGGGTGGCGGCAATCGCCAGGCCCCAGGCCAGCCGCTGGCCGCCGAAGTAGATGGACAGCCGCTTCAGGCGCGTGGTCAGGCTGGGCGGCGGCGAGGAGGGGGCGTTGGCAGGCGCGGAGCCCGTGTCGGTGGCGTGCATGTGGCCCGGATTCTAAGGTTGTGCTCATGGGGGGCAGTCTGCACCGAAGGCGCATGCCTGGCACAACCGGGTGCGGTGCATGCGAAGCCTGTAGGGGAGGCACAGTTTGTCACAGGGGGTTTACCGCTGTGTGTACCATTCGGGGTTGCCCTTCGGCATTTGTTCGGCCACTGCTGGATGCCAATGACCACAGATCGAATCTCCAAACACCTCTCCTCCGCGGCTTCGCCGCTTCCCTTGCGCCGCCAGCTTTTGGCCGCGCTCATCGCAACCCCCTCCCTTCCGGCCCTGGCGCAGTTTCGCGTCGAGGTGACAGGTGTGGGCCTTACCCAGCTGCCCATTGCCATTGCCCCCTTCCGGGGCGAGGCGCAAGCCCCCCAGAAGATTGCGGCCATCATCCAGGCCGATCTGGAGCGCAGCGGCCAGTTCCGTGCTATCGACGCTGCGGGCGCTGCACTGGACGAAACCGCCCGTCCCGATGTGGCGCTGTGGCGGCAAAAAAGTGCCGACTCGCTGGCCACTGGCAGCGTGACGCGGCTGGCCGACGGGCGTTTTGATGTGCGCTTTCGGCTGTGGGACGTGGTCAGGGGGCAGGACCTGGGAGGGCAAAGTTTTGTCGTGACCCAGGGCGACCTGCGCCTGGTGGCGCACCGCATTGCCGATTTCATCTACGAAAAGCTCACCGGCGAGCGCGGCGTGTTCTCGACGCGCATTGCCTACGTGACCAAGACGGGCCCCCGCTACAGCCTGTGGGTGGCCGATGCAGATGGCGAGAACGCGCAATCGGCGCTGTCGAGCCCGGAGCCCATCATTTCCCCCGCCTGGTCGCCCAATGGAGGGCAGCTGGCCTATGTGTCCTTCGAGTCCCGCAAACCGGTGGTCTATGTGCACGACGTGGCATCAGGCCGTCGCCGCCTGATTGCCAACTTCCGGGGCTCCAACAGTGCGCCTGCCTGGGCGCCGGACGGGCGTTCGCTGGCGGTGACGCTGAGCCGCGACGGTGGCTCGCAGCTCTACACCATCGACGCAAATGGCGGCGAGCCGCGCCGCCTGATGCAGAGCTCCGGCATTGACACCGAGCCGGTGTTCTCGGGCGATGGCCGCAGCATTTATTTTGTCAGCGACCGTGGTGGTGCGCCGCAGATCTACAAGGTGGGCACCTCGGGCGGCAACGCCGAGCGTGTGACCTTCACGGGCACCTACAACATCTCGCCCACGGTGAGCCCGGACGGGCGCTGGCTGGCCTATATCTCCCGCGTGGGTGGGGCTTTCAAGCTGCACGTGATGGATCTGTCCACAGGCACCGTGAATGCCGTGACCGACACCATGGCCGACGAAAACCCGAGCTTTGCCCCGAACAGCCGCCTCATTGTGTACGCCACCCAGCAGCAGGGGCGTGAGGCACTGATGACCACCACGCTGGACGGCAAGATCAAGGCCCGCCTTGCAGGGCAGGCGGGCGATCTTCGCGAACCGGACTGGGGTCCGTTTCAAAAGCAATGAACTTATCGATATTTTTAGTTATCAAGCCTTCAGGAGAAATTTGGATGATCAAACGTTTTACCCTTGCCCTTACCGTTGTTGCACTGGTGGCTGGCTGCAGCTCTGGCGTGAAGCTGGACGATGTTCCCGTCGAAGACAAAAACGCAACGTCCACCATGGGCGGCGCCAACAGCGGTGCCAACTCTGGCAATACGTCGCAGAGCGGCGTGGCCGGTGTGGATCTGGGGCAATCCGGCCGTGATGGCGCAGGCCCTGTGGGCGTGGCGCGCATCGTGTACTTCGACTACGACAGCTATGTCATCAAGCCCGAGTTCCAATCCGTGATCGAAGCACATTCCCGTTTCATCAAGGCAACCCCCAGCCGCAAGGTCATGATCGAAGGCCACACCGATGAACGTGGCGGCCGTGAGTACAACCTGGCGCTGGGCCAAAAGCGTGCCGAGGCTGTGCGCCGTTCGCTCGGTCTGCTGGGCGTGCCGGATGGCCAGGTGGAGGCGGTGAGCTTTGGCAAGGAGAAGCCCGCAGCCCAAGGCGGTACTGAAGATGTGCACGCGAAGAATCGCCGTGCTGAACTGTCCTACCGTTGATGCGAACCGCTGCTGTGGTGTTCCCTCTTCGGCTCTTGGCGGCTGCCGCGTTGTCGGTGTCCTTGCTGCCTTCGGCACAGGCGGCCATCTTTGAAGATGGCGAGGCGCGCCGGGCCATTCTGGAAATGCGTCAGCGTGTGGATGGACTGCAAATGTCCAGCCAGCGCTCTGCCGAGGAGCTGCGCAAGCTGGGTGAAGAAAACGCCCAGCTGCGCCGCAGCCTTCTGGACCTGCAGACACAGATAGAGACCCTGCGGGCCGAGCAGGCTAAGCTGAACGGTCAAAACGAGCAACTGCTGCGTGATGTGGGCGACCTTCAGCGGCGCCAAAAGGACATCGCCCAAGGGGTGGATGAACGGCTTCGCCAGTTCGAGCCCGTCAAGGTGGCTTTGGATGGCAAGGAGTTTCAGGCCGACCCCGCAGAAAAGCGGGACTTCGAGGCCGCACTTGCGGTCTTTCGATCTGGCAAGTTCCCCGAAGCCAGCACGGCGTTTGCCGGGTATGTGCGCCAGTACCCGCGCAGCGGTTTTGTGCCGTCAGCGCGTTTCTGGCTTGGCAATGCCCAGTACGCCACGCGGGAGTACAAGGAGGCCATTGGCAACTTCAAGCAAATGTTGGCGGATGCGCCCGGCCATGCCCGGGCCCCAGAGGCCGCTTTGTCGATTGCCAACTGCCAGATCGAACTCAAGGACACGCGCACCGCACGCAAGACGCTGGAAGACCTGGTCCGCGCCTATCCACAATCTGAGGCGGCCGTCGCTGCCAAAGAGCGTCTGTCCCGCTTGAAGTAATGGCGGGCGAAATTGTCTCGCCTGGGGTGCCACTGCCGGAGGAATCTCAGGCCGCATTGGAGCGCCGGTTTGGTGGTTTGGCGCGGCTGTATGGCGTAGAAGGCGCGGCGAAAATCCGCCGTGCCCATGTTGCCGTCATCGGTATCGGAGGGGTGGGGTCCTGGGCCGCTGAGGCGCTGGCGCGCAGCGGTGTGGCCCAGATTACTTTGGTCGATCTGGACCACGTCGCCGAGTCCAACATCAACCGCCAGATTCATGCACTGACAGACACGGTGGGCCAGGCCAAGGTATTGGCGATGCGGGATCGCATAGCCCAGATCCATCCGGCATGCGCCGTTCATTGCATTGAGGAGTTTGTGGAGCCTGGCAACTGGCCTGGGCTGTTGACGATCCCTGTGGATGCAGTCATCGATGCGTGTGACCAAGTGCGGGCCAAGGTGGCGATTGCCGCATGGGCGCAATCTGTGGGGGTGCTGCACATTGCGGTCGGTGCTGCCGGTGGCAAGCGCCAGGCGCACAAGGTCGATGTGGATGACCTGGCCCACACGACCCACGATCCTTTGCTGGCGCAGTTGCGTTACCAGATGCGAAAACACCACCGCGCGCCGCGTGAAGGCAAGAAGATCGGTGTGACCTGCGTGTTCAGCCGCGAGGCTGTGGCCCCTCCTGATGCATCTTGCAACATCGAGGGGGATGGCACTTTGAACTGCCACGGCTATGGCTCGGTGGTCGCGGTCACGGCCACCTTTGGGCAATGTGCTGCTGGGTGGGTGCTCGACAAACTTGCGACAGATTCCAAGTCGGGTTCAAAAAAGACGCTATAATTCAAGGCTTTGCAGCAGTCTGATAAATTCTGATTATTGCAATCGGTCGGGACGTTAGCTCAGTTGGTAGAGCAGCGGACTTTTAATCCGTTGGTCACTGGTTCGAATCCAGTACGTCCTACCACTTAAAATCCAATGAAATCAAGGCCTTAGCGCATTCGCGCCAAGGCCTTTTTTCTTTGACTTCTCGAAAAAATTCGGGATTGGTGCAAAAGTGGTGCACACGGAAACTCAACGCCAGTCGATCTTCCAAAGAAAGGACAGCGGGTGGCAAGCATCAAGAAGCGCGGCGAGTACTGGAGAGCACAAGTTCGCCGTAAAGGGTATCCGGCAATCTCTCGGACCTTCGACACGAAACTCCAAGCTGAGACATGGGCGAGAGCGACTGAGGGCTCTATGGATCAAGGCGTTTTCCGAACTCTCGGCGACGCTGAAAAAATGACCTTAGCAGAGGCGCTGGAGCGCTACTGGCGCGAAGTTGGTTCCGCTAAGAGCTATCCCAAGCAAGAGCATCAGCGAATCCGGCACTGGCAAGCGCAGCCGCTGGCACAAAGGTATCTCTCCAATCTGCGAGGGGTGGATTTCGCCGCCTACCGCGATGCTCGACGCAAGCTCGGACGCGCAGAAAACACTGTTAGATTGGAACTGCAACTAGTTGCCCACCTGTTCAATGTGGCGCGCAAGGAGTGGGGCATGGAGGGCCTGCTGAACCCGCTCAACGACATTCGGAAGCCTTCAGGCTCTAGCGAGCGTGACAGGCGCCTGATGGCTGGAGAGTTTGAGGCGCTAGCCGAGGAATTGGCTAGGTGTGGGAATCCTTGGGTGCTTCCAGCCTTTGAGCTGGCAATTGAAACGACTTTGCGTCAAGGAATGCTATTCAAACTGGAGCGGGCTTGGCTGGATGCATCGGGTCGCTTCTTCCGCGTTCCGCGTGAGCACCAGGGTAAAGGCAACAAAGCCGTGCCAGCGTTTGTGATTCTGTCCAGTCGTGCTGCGGAAATCGTTGTGGCCTTGCCTGAGTGCGGATCAGGCGAGCGTGCGGGCAAACTACTGGGCTGTTCTCAGAATGCGGTGTCTGTTGCTTGGAAACGTGCACTTGCAGCTGCGCGGCGTCGCTATGAGGATGCGGAGCGGGCTGCAGGTCGTTCCCCCAAGGCTGGGCACTTACAGGGCCTCCGTTGGCATGACCTGAGACACGAAGGGGCCTCGCGCTTGTTTGAGCGCGGGCTGAATCCCATGGAGGCTTCGGCTGTGACGGGCCATCGCAGTTTGAGCATGTTGCGTCGTTACGTGCACCTATCGCCAGCTCAGTTGCTCAGTAAGCTGGGCTGACGTAATGTGAATCGAGCTTCTGAATCGCCCCGGGGCGATTCAGAGAAGAAGTCGCCCAGCGCGCCTCGCTGCCGCCACACCTGCCGCATCGCTTGTCACGTCCTGGGTCCGAGTCGCGAGCTGTTGATCGACGGCGTGCAAATCCGGCTAGGTTAGTTCGTTGGACTGATATGGAACACTGCGAGAACGAGGAGCCACACGCCTTCAACGTGACAGTCGATGGCGCAACTCAGTTGTACCGAACCAACGATAGCAAGGTCAAAGCAGAGAAATAGAGAGGGAGCAGGGCGGGATATGAGGATGCGCGCCTGAGTCTACGATTTGTGTGATCGCGCGCTGCGCGACCACACAAATTCCGATCGGGTAGATCTGACGGCCTAGAGGTCAGCAAGATGACTGGAGATGCTCCTAGTCACTGACATGCCGTTAGGATAACGCAAGAGGCTCCTTCTTGCAACTCCAAGAGACGCTGAGTCGCCGAGCATGTCCCATTGAGAACTACATATGACAAGAACACCGCTCTCAGAGCTTTTTGACTCGATGTATCACGGCAAGCAAAAGTTTTCCGAATTTATCTCCGAACCCGTCGAGGGCTTATACCGTCGGAAATTTATTGGCCCCCCCAGAAATCAGCGCGAAGTTCTAGTTCCAGAGAAGAAACTTAGGATATATCACTCATTTTTGAATCTTTTCGTAATCGAATTTTTGCCAATAAATCAAGAAGTTGTTTTTTCGTACAGAAAGGGAAGCAGTGCATACGATGCTGTTGTAAAGCATGCAAAATCTAAGCATTTTTTTCAGACAGATATATCTTCTTTCTTTTCAAGTATTAACGCAAATTTGGTGGGTAAAGTTATTGCGGAGGGCGAAGAATTTTGCCCTGCTGGGGATGTGCTCGTTAACCTTGCAAGAATTATCGATCTAATATGTATCGATAATTCGCTGCCTATGGGGTTTCCATGCTCAGCACCCATGAGTAATGCAGTTCTTTTAAAATTCGACAATGCGCTCAATCAGTACTGCGCTGCGCACGGATTAATATATACAAGATATTCGGATGATATTATTATTTCTGCAGAAAAAAAAGAAGATCTTGCAGATATTAAGAGCATCGTGCAGAATTTACTGACTCAGCATGGGGCTGCAGAACTCAAATTGAACGAGAGGAAGAGCAAAAATTTTCGAGTAGGCGGAAAAATCGTGATTCTCGGCCTCATGATTTTGCCTAATGGCAAGGTAACTGTCGACTCAAAGATTAAAAGAGAAGTTGAGGTCCTTTTGTATAGATATTCGCAAGGCCGAGAAGCATTTCTTGCGGCAATCGAAAAGGAAGAAGATCGTGTAAAGGCGAAAATTACCGGCTACTTGAATTACATTAATTCTGTGGATCAGGACTATTTGGACAAACTAAGAAGAGACTTTGGTGTCACAGTCATCGATACATTTCTTCATCGTCCGTTGCCGAAAGAGAAGGCGCAAAGATGAAGTTGAATATCAAGATAAATAATGTTCAACAAATAGTTGATTTGAGGTTTAATGTTAATTTCGATCAAGGCCCTATTGTATGTGTCACCGGAAAAAATGGCGCCGGTAAGACTACATTGGTTAAAGCAATTCGAAATCTGACCAACTCTGATACTTTCGCCAAAACCTCTTCCGAAGGCGTGTTCAACGAGGGTAGCTCGATTGAGTATGAAATTGACGATCTTACATTGGCCTATGCTTACGAAAAATCAATCGAAACAATCAACTGCCGGACTCCTGTACCGATAGAGTATCGGTCTAAGATATACGTTGAGCTTCCAATTCCGCATGGAGAGCGATTCACGTTTTTTCAGAGAATCAGTAACTTGGATGCTGACATACGTACAGCAGTTGTTCTTAAAAGATATACAAAACCAGATGAATTAATAAAATTCCTTCATCGAATTTATGAGAACAAGAATTTTGATAATTTGGTGGCAGTGGAAATTAAGGGACAGACTTACTATTGTCGACTGACGGTGGGCACCCGCTACTTGCGGGAAGACTATTTCAGCTCTGGTGAGTATTTTTTGATCAACATCTATCGAAGAATCTCCCAAGGCTATCGCCTTATCGTGATTGATGAAATTGATATTTCTTTGGATGCAGCAGCGCAAGTTCGATTAATTGAAAGTCTCAGAGATTTTGGCGCTGACATCGATGTCAAGTTTCTGCTTACCACGCATTCGCTTGCGATGATGCAGACACTCAAATCTCATGAAATTTTTCATTTGGAATTTGAACCGTCCTCCGGTGTGGCGAAGATTGAGAATGTGCCTTACAATTATATTAAAAGCATTTTATTTGGATTTAAGGGTTGGGATAAATATATTCTTACCGAGGATGCTGCTTTGAAGGAGTTGCTGGAATATCTAATTAAAAATTATTGCAGTAATGTTTATTTTTCTTACAACATAATTTATATCGGCGGTGGATTAAACACTACTGATTTAATGAATCGAAATCGCGTAGAAGAATTTTTCTCTAGTGCAGATAACGTCATCAGTGTCCTCGATGGCGATCAAAGAAAACTTAGACATGCTAAGAACAATTCGACGCTCTGCATCCCTTTTGAAAGCTTAGAAAAGGAGTTTTTAGCGCATTGTCTAGAAGGAGGGCTTAAAGGGCGAATAGATTGTCAGGCCTTTTTGAAAGGTGATGTTGATCGGCTACGCCGCTATGTGCCAATTCTAAGGAAGGCTCCTACCTCTGCTGGCCCAACGAGGGCGAACCTTTCATTGAAAGACAGGCTCTGCAATTTTCTCCGGTCTTCACTACTGGTTCCACGAAGGAAGAAAGGGAAAAAATCTGATGTCTCTTCAGAAGGCGAATTCGGTGATGCTGGAAAAAGATTGCTTAAAGAAGTAGTCAGGCAAAGAATAATGAGTCAACAAGATATTATTCAGCATTTATGTAAGGAGAACGAGGCTGCAGTGATTGCATTCTCCCAGGAGTTACAACGCTTTCTGACTATTCAGCCTGCTTCTCAGGCATCGCGGGCGATGCGTCACGCCAGAGGCGTTGGTTCTAGATAATTTTCAAAGCTAAAGATTCGGAGCTTTCAGTGAGCCACTCTGAGTGGTAACGCGGGCTAAGAAAATCATAGCGAGGCAGAATGCTGCCTTGCGTCGATGAATATTTGATCCCTAATGTGATTGACGTCTCTGATGCCACGTTAGCCGCCGGTATTTACGAACTTTTTGTGGTGGCTTGAAAATTGTCTTGCTGAGATGGTGTGGGTCGAAAAAGGTCGTGCTAAGAACATACAAGCAAATAGGGGCGCCAGAACGTATCCTGGGCCCCTCCAATGTCTCCCGGAGACCTTAAACAGGTCGCGGAACTTCAGGCGATACAGAGCCAACGACCCTAAAAAGGTCACTGAGTTGGAGTCGATGCCGATCCACGACCTCAAACAGGTTGCGGAATTTTCAGAATCTGTAAGCGAGCTGAGCCAATCTCATTGCGTGTGCGCATGATTCGCTTGAATTATAGATATTTTATTTCAGGTATGCTGTGTTGAATATTTATCATTTCTTGAATCAATGCAATTGAATGCGAAGCCGCTTTTCGCATTTTTCCTCCTTGGAGGATGGTATAAATTCCACCGATGATCATTGGAATTCCTATGAATATAAAAAATGCAGGTATACCAATTATTAGGAAAAATAACCCTAATAGCTGAACCATGTAGGAGTGTTTTATTTTCCTTTTGCTTGCTGAAATTGCATCTTCGGCCCCATGACCTTCCATATTTAATGCATATTTTGGACCGAGCCGCTCGCCAAAGGCTACCATAGCAGCAGTCGCTTGTTTGGTATGAGTATTGGTTGTCAGCAAAAGATAAAATTGAGAATTATTAATGCCAAGCATCCCTGCTAATCTTGATCGCGTGTGATCGTCAGACGCCACATTCAAAATTCGGCCTCTACGTTCAAATTCAAGATAAGCATAAGACCCCGTTTGTCCAGATGTTGTTTCTGGCCCAATTTCGACAAGCTTGTCTGTAAGTGTGAGCTTCTCAATTTTCGGATTCATAGACTTTCCTTGTGAAGATACATTCAATTTTGTTGTCTATAGACACGTGTCTTTAGTATACATAGTTGGCACATTGGCTCCATGCGAGCCAGCACAAATTCAGCTCTGATCCGCGCTTTGGGTGTGGAGCTGAAGGTGTGCAGGTTGGAAAGAGGGTTGACCCAAGAAGACCTTGCTGCGCGTGCAGATCTCGATAGGCCGTATGTCACCCTGATTGAGGCCGCCAGGAAGCAGCCAACCCTGAGCGTTCTGCATCGTCTGGCGACGGCTTTGGAGCTTCCTTTGGGCGTGTTTCTGACCCGTGTAGAGCGTCGATACCTTGACGCTCCAGAGAGCTCGTGAGTTCAGAGTTCGGGTCGCCACTCGCGCACGATGCGCTTGAAAGGCTCTTCATAGCCCAGTGAGTCCGGGTACTGATTCACCTTCGCGACCAGCCCAAAGACCGTCACCATGTCCTTGGCGATGCCGGTATCCAATCCCCAAAGCGTCGTTAGATCGAAGGCTCCGCAGCTCGCCGCGTTCCACCAGGCCAACAAGAAGTCGGCCACGCGTCGGCTTTGGCCCGTGTCGCCCTGTGCAACCTGAATCAAGCGCTCCAGCGCCGCTGTCTCCTCTTCGTTTACGGTTCTTTCATCCATTGCGCCCAGCAGCTCTGCAAAGGTTTCAGGATCAATTTGCACCGGCGAAGCCGGTGAGGGGAGTTCAAAGCCCGCCTTGGCTGTAGAGCCCGAGCCGGTTTGTGATTTGTCGAGTGCGCGCATGGCTATTCCTTTCGTTTGTGGCCTGCCTCAGCCGTTTTCACCGTCGCCGTGTGACAAGAGGAGACGGCCTGGCCAGCGGGGCAAGGGCACGCCCGCAAGCCGCAGCCCGCAGCGCAGCGGAGGGACCGGGTGAGGACGTGGGCGGAGCCGAACCCTTGCCCCGCTGGCCAGGGCGGCTACCGTCACACGAAAAGGCGAAGGTGAAAACGGCTGAGGCATCCCAAAGGCCCGAGAAGCCCACATGTGCGCATTCGACGCCGCGCGGCGAGCGCCCCTCGGCCACGGAACGTGGCCGCAGACCATCGAGCGAAGCGAAGCACGCGCCAGGGGCGCCCACATGGCGCGTCGCGCCTTGTGGTTGGAGGGGGTGTGGTGTAACCGAGGGGGATGGCCGTCGGCCTTCCCCCTGGTATTCCGGATGAGGGACCGTGACCCGTATGGGCCGAGACACCGTAGGTGGCTTGGTGGCAAAGCCATAGGGCCCGGCCCCGCGCTAGCGCGGGGACATCTCCTCATAGGAGCCTGTGTAAGGCAGTGGCATACGCGATGGACGCCACAAGCGAGGTATAGACCGCCAAACCAAGAAAACCGGGAAAGATCAGTCCGGCCCACCCAATTCCGAATAAAAATCTCCAGCCAAATGACACAGCCCGTTGGCGCTCCAGTTCATTGACTTTAGCCTTGAAATTGTCGCGCTCATTCACAAGGTTGATTTTCTCCTTGATCTCGGCGATTTTCGATTGCTCCTCGTTCAAGAGGGTTTCACGCTCGATTTCCCAAAGCTTCCACGCTTCACGGGCTACAGCTTCTGCAGACAGATCGCTGTCGGCTAAGCAGGCATAGTTTTTAAATGCAAAATGCATCACTAAACTGCGCCATCTGGCCTCAGGCCAGCTCTCAAAGGGCGAGTCTTGGAAGTCGTATAAGCCAACTAGCCTTACTAAACTCCTGGGCAGATTACATGCTGCGTCCACTCTTGAGCAAAGAACGAGATTGGTGAGAAAAAACACCGGACCATGAGCTAAGGTGTAAACACCACGCGCTCTCTCTTCATTGATGACCATTAAATGGGCGCATTCATGAATATAGACAGAAGTAATTTCCTCTTTTCTCCAGAATCCAACAGAAATGCTTAGCTGAATTGCCCATTCATAGTTCCAGCGATCCACGCAGCCTGAAAATCTTGTTCGCGGACCGGATAGGGGGGCAATTCTGACGCCTGGCACCTTCTCGAAACGACATGCTTCAACCGCAGTGGCAAGCATGGCGTTCAGCCATTGTGTCTTACACTCATCCGCCTGAACCAAATGTTTAACTAGCACTGGTACGCTCACAATTCAATCTCCATGCTCGACTTTGCTTCTCCGCCATGGTCATCTGGAGAGCCCTGGCTCGGTGGGTTATTTGAAGAGTCTGGATCGACTTGATGCGCACGCACAAGGAATCCCAACATATCATCGAGTTCAAAGGCCATATTTTGATTGATCCACAATGCAAAATTGTGCATATCCTCATCGATAGCAAGCGCAAGAAGTTTTAGGATTGGCTCAGGCAAATCGCCAAAAAATCCAGGTGAGAGCCAATTAATAGCAATAGCTTCGCGAGCCTTGGAATCAAGTGTGGGATATTTCTCAAGAAGCATATCGTTGGCGGACTTGAATTTCGTCATTCGAGCTAGTTTTCCACTTCGCTCGGCCCAGAGGCATGCTAGATAGCATGCTCTCTCAGTTTTTGATTTGTCGCGCGTTAGAAATAGATATTTCGCAAGGTTTTCCACGTCCTGCTGCCGCTCAGGATATTCATCATCTAGCCAGCGCTTCACCAAATCTGACTCTGAATAGTGAACAATACTTTCTTCCCACCAGTATTTATCCAGACTAAGAGTCAAAATATTTTCTTGTTTTAGGTCGCAGTCGTATACTTCGAATCCGGTCGGTGCGCTAGGCTGAAATTCAGTCTGCCAGATAGAAATGCGCTGCTCTTTGGTCAGGTTTCGCGGTGTAATGGTGAAGTCCATGGTTAAACTTCTCGCTGAATTGAGTTAATTGGAAAATATTCTTCGATGCCCGCCATCAGGCGAGCTGTTTCGGCGGGGAGCTTGAACAGTTCCTTTAACGCTTCACCGTAGCTGGTTGGTGGTGAGATCGTTTTCCAAGAGCATTTATCTCCGCGCCGATAAACTCGACGTTGAATAACCCATTTCTCTTCGGAATCAAGGTCTGAATTCAAAGTCATTTGATTTTCTCCTTTCGGGTTTCTTCGCAGCTGCGTCTTGCTGCTCTTGCGAGGCTTGGCGCTGCGCGCGGGCCAGCATGGCGGTTGTGCTGTTGTTGGTAGGCGGCGTTGAGACGGGGGCCGAGTGCAACGTGTTGGCCAGTTCCAACTCGACGGCTCGGGCTTCCTTGCGCAGCTCGGCCAAGAGCTGCTTTGCCTCCTGCTCCGCGGCTTGGTGCTGCGCCAGGTCCTCGGCGCGCCGCGAACCCGCGCCACGCCGCAGCCTGGCCGCCCCGGCAGGGCCGAGGTGCAAGCCGCGGGGGCGCTCGATCCCTTGGGCCAACAGGCTGCGGTGGTCCACGCGCGCCGTGAAGCCAGCTGCGGCCAAAGCCTCATTGGTCAACCGGGCCAGTAGCTCGCGCGTAGCTAGCAACCATTCACGGGGCCGCAAGTCGTTCGTAGCCCTAGCACCTCCGCTCTCTGGTTTCTTGTCTTTCGGCGCTGCCCGAGAAAACCAGAGCTCAGGGCTTCTGTCATAACCATCCCAGATTTTTTGACTTAGGAGTACATGCACGTGGGGGTTCAGAGCCAGAGCGCCACCGTGATGCACCGCCATGACAAAAGGCAGCGGCTCTCCCGTGCTAGTGGTGGCCACACGGGTGCAAAACTCGCGTGCCAGTGCGAGGCGCTGGTCGTGACTGAGCTCAACGGGTAGGCTGAATTCCAAGCCCTTCGCAAGTCTGGAATTCACCCTCGAGTTCTGGTCCGCCGACTTCCAATAGTCGAGGTGCTTGCGCGGTCCAGCAGCCCACGCAGGCATGTTCTTCGACTCTGAGTGAATGCAGGGATCCAGTCCCGCCTTGGCATACTTGCCAAGGCGCAGGATGTAGGCGGCGCTGGCGGCTGCAGACGAGCCGCTCCCCTTGCCCAGGGAACGGGCTCTGAGATGAAAGATTGCCATGGTGTTTCTTTCATCTCAGGCGGCGCGGCAAGCAGGAGGTACAGGAGGCGGCACGCCTTCTGTCGCACTCAGTTTCTCGAAGAGAAACTGCGTAAGTGCGCCCTTCGCTTGAAAAGCGAACGGGAGTTGAGCGCGGCGCTTCATTCTGAGCCTCCTCCAGCATAGGGCGCCGCACCCGCCGCAGACACGCCAGCGCCGGGAGGTGCTGGGGTGGCAGGCGAGGCGGGGGATGGGGGCAGCAGGCCGAACAATGAGCGATCGTCGGGGCGGGTCAACCATGAGTCGAAACGCTTGCCTTGAACGCTCAAGTCAGCCACGCCCGACGCACCGCCGAGCTGCTCCAGCAAGAATGCGCCGAGGAGGATCTTGCGGCGCGTTTCTTGGGCTCGGCAGGCCTTGCTGGCCGAAGCGCGAGCGCGGGCCGCTGCCTTGCGCTGCTCGGCCTGCAGGCGCGCCAAGCGCTGCTGCAGTTCCTCGATTTTTTTAGTGCGGGGGGTGGTCATTTACCACCTCTCGTCAGCCGCTCTGCTGCCATGCGCTCTCTGATGGCTTGGGCCTCTGCCCGAGCTCGTTCAATCGTCTCCCGACTTGCAGGCGCGGAGGCTTCATCGTGCGTGCCCCCGGGCTGCAAGGCCCGCCGGTCCGCTTCATCCAGGCAGTAGTACCACAGCCCTACACCACGGATCGTGGCTTCCCTGGCCAACCGCACTGCCAGGGCGCGCGGGCTCCTGATACCTGCGCCGCCGCGCCCGCGCGCCCGCAGTTGACCGGACAGCTCGTCGACGATGGCTTGGCCGTGGGGGTGGTACTGGAGCAGCTTGGAAAGGTGTTCCCGCTCGGCCTGTGTCAAACCAGATCCGTTGGCAAAGCTGAGTACGGGGGCCGCGCTGCGCGCTGCGTTGTTGTTGTTGTTGTTTTTAGTATTAACAACAACTAACAACTTACCAGTTTCTCCAACTCCCTCGGGCTGTGGATAACTTTTGGCAGAGGGGGTGCTCATGCTTCGCCCCCTTCGGACTGCTGCGCAGCCTTACGTGGCCGCCCTCCGCGTCGATGCGCAGTCGCGGCCTCTGCCAGGCCGCGTACCCATTCACGGTACTGCCCCGCAGTCCAGCGCACTAGTCTGTTCTTTTCAATAACTGGCTTCGGCAAAAAGCCGCGCGCCCGCGCGCTGTAGATGCTGTCAAGCGATTGCTCGCATAGGGCCGCCCAGTTTTTTGGACTGATAAGTGTTGAGTCATCAAGGGCCGCGAAGGCCTTGAGAAAGTCGCCATCGTCGCCTGGCTTTTTCTTGCAGTGCATGGTGTCGGTTGTCGTGAGTGGTTGACAAACCGATGGTCGTCAAAGAGCATTCAACCCACCATCCCGAACTTTCTCAAAAACTCACCGATATGCCGCAATCCCCCCGTGCAATCGCAGCACAGGTTCTGCTCGAAACCGAGCGTGTTGCGAAGATGGCTAAGGAAAAAAGTGGTCGAACCAATGTGGAGCTTGAATCTGCGCTGGCCGATTTGGATAAGCAGAGAAAATCTGAAGGCAGCCGTTTTAGCGAGCTGCTGAACGGCCGTAGAAGTGCATGTAGTGGCTTAGTTACCATGCACGACCAATTGGTGGCCGCGGGGTATATCGATCCGCCCGGGGACGACTTCGGCATGGTGACCAGCGAAGAAGTGCGGCGCTCCACAGAATTCGACTTTGCCGCAGAATCGAAAAAGGCCGAAGACTTCTACAAGGCCCGGAACAAGGCTGCGCAGGCCTTGCAAGAGTTGGCTGAAGTCATGAAGCATCCCCCAATCCCTGACCCGAAGCGCACTAAGTATCAACCGTCTCGTTTCAATTTTTCGCGCCTGCGCAACTACTATCTCAGTGAGGTGGACAGGGTTGACGCGACGGCCGCAGAACAGGTCGATCGGTTAGCGGATTGGGTTTCTGAGATGTCGTTCATGTCCACTAGTGGATGGGACTGGTCGAAGTCAAAAAGTGGTGCAAAAGTGGTGCACTCAGAGCCAAAATTGATGCCAAAGGTAGACGGTTGACGAGGGATGTAGAAGAGAAAAAATCATTGTCAATCAACGACTTATCATGCAAAATGAAGACTGATCATTGGCGTTGATTCTGGCTTTTAATCCGTTGGTCACTGGTTCGAATCCAGTACGTCCTACCACACGATTCATTGCACAGCGACTGATGTGCGATTTCAAAGGCCTCCCTGCGGAGGCCTTTGTTTTTTCCGGCGTGCGTTTTGCAGGTGCGCCCCGCATGAGGGGCGTATCGCGCGTCACGGACTGGCTGAAGAGTCCGTGTGGTTCGGTGCGAAAAGGTCCCAGCTGGCCATGAACAGCGCAGCGATGACGGGGCCGATGACGAAACCTGTCAGGCCGAAAAGACCCATGCCTCCCAGTGTGGAAATGAGCACGATGTAGTCCGGCATCTTGGTGTCCTTGCCGACCAGGATGGGGCGCAGGACGTTGTCCACAAGCCCAATCACGCCGATCCCGAATGCGGTGAGTACCGCCCCTTGCCACGCGGCTCCGGTGGCGAGGAAGTAGATGGCCACCGGCACCCAGATCAGGCCTGCGCCCACAGCGGGCAGCAGTGACAGGAACGCCATCAGTACCCCCCACAGAACCGGGCCCTGAATGCCCAGCACCCAGAAGATCAGGCCGCCCAGAGCGCCTTGGGAGGCCGCTACCACGATGTTGCCTTTGACGGTGGCTCGGATGACCGTGGTGAATTTGCTGACCAGTTGCCGCTTGTGGGCATCGTCCAGTGGGGTCGCGTGGCCAATCCGGCGGGCCAGGCTCGCGCCATCGCGCAGCAGGAAAAACAGGAGGTACAGCATGATGCCGAAGCCGACGAGGAACTCCAGCGTGTTTTGGCCGATGCTCAGAGCTTGTGTTGCGACGAACTGGCTGGCCTGCACGGCAACGGAGGAAAGCTTCTGCTGCAGTTCTCCGATGCTGGTGAGATTCAGCCGGTCTAGTAGATTGGCGGCCCATGCGGGCAGGGCCGCGATCACTTGCTGTAGATACAGCCCGAAATTGAGTTGACCTGAGCGCACCCGTTCGTAGATGACGCTGGCTTCCTGGACCAACGATACTGTGATGGCGGTCATGGGCAGGATGACGATCACCAGGCAAAGCCCCAGGGTGCACAGGGCTGCCAGGGTGGGGCGCTTGGGCATGCGCTTGAGCAGTTTGCGGTGCAGCGGGGCAAACAGGATGGCCAGGATCACGCCCCAAAAAACAGCGCCGTGAAACTGCCAGAGGATGGCCCCGAAGGCAATGGTCACGGCGATCAGCAGCAGCAGGAAGGCTTTGTCTTGGAGGTGGTTGGGTGTCATGTCGCTTGGAGGCAATGAGATACCCAGAATGTACGCGAGGCCCGCAGGCGTCAGCTTGCCTGCAGCCTGCTGTTGGCGCGCGCTTGTCCCTTCCTTTGGGCGATTGCCCGTTCGGTGGCACAATACCGCCCGTACCAAGGCCCTTCCCCAGCCACAGTCGCATCCGCCAATCGGTTCAGCCGTGTCGCGGAAGGTTTCTCAACCAGCTAATGCTTTCCCAAGGAAAGCGGAGGTCAGCGGAATATGAGCGATACGACATCCGTCTATCAAGCCTACCAAGGCAACACCTACCTCTTCGGCGGCAATGCGCCCTATGTCGAAGAGATGTACGAAAACTACCTAGCCAACCCAGGTAGCGTGCCAGACAACTGGCGCGAGTACTTTGATGCACTGCAAAATGTGCCCGCAGTGGACGGCAGCAATGCCAAGGACGTTCCCCACCTGCCCGTGATCAATGCCTTTGCCGAGCGCGCAAAGCAGGGCGGCACCAAGGTGGTTGTTGCCACCGGCGCAGATTCCGAACTGGGCCGCAAGCGCACCGCTGTTCAACAGCTGATCGCCGCGTACCGCAATGTGGGCGCACGCTGGGCCGATCTGGACCCGCTCAAGCGCACCGAGCGCCCCGCGATCCCTGAACTCGAACCCTCTTTCTACGGCTTCAGCGATTCCGACCAGGAAGTCGTGTTCAACACCAGCAACACGTTTTTCGGCAAGGAATCGATGCCACTGCGCGAGCTGATCAATGCCTTGCGCGAAACGTACTGCGGCTCCATTGGCGCCGAGTACATGTATGCCACCGACCAGAACCAGAAACGCTGGTGGCAGGAAAAGCTGGAAACCATCCGAAGCAAGCCGAGCTTCGGCGCGGAAAAGAAAAAGCAGATCCTTGATCGCCTGACGGCCGCTGAAGGCCTGGAGCGCTTTCTGCACACCAAGTACGTCGGTCAGAAGCGTTTCTCCCTGGAAGGAGGCGAGAGCTTCATTGCCGCCATGGATGAGCTGATCCAGCAAGCGGGGTCCAAGGGCATCCAGGAAATCGTCATTGGCATGGCGCACCGTGGCCGCCTGAATGTGTTGGTCAACACGCTGGGCAAGATGCCGGCCGACCTGTTTGCCGAGTTTGACCACACGGCCCCGGAAGACCTGCCTGCCGGTGACGTGAAGTACCACCAAGGCTTTTCCTCGGACGTGTCCACTCCCGGCGGCCCGGTCCACCTGTCGCTGGCGTTCAACCCCTCCCACCTGGAAATCGTCAACCCCGTGGTGGAAGGCTCGGTGCGCGCCCGCATGGACCGTCGTGATGACCCCCGGGGCAGCCAGGTGTTGCCCGTGCTGGTGCACGGCGACGCCGCATTCGGCGGCCAGGGTGTCAACCAGGAAACCCTGGCTCTGGCACAGACCCGTGGGTACACCACAGGTGGCACGGTGCACATCATCATCAACAACCAGATCGGTTTCACGACCTCGGACCCGCGCGACATGCGCTCCAGCGCGTTCTGTACCGACATCGTGAAGATGGTTGAATCGCCGGTGCTGCACGTCAATGGTGATGATCCCGAAGCCGTGGTGCTGGCCACGCAACTGGCGCTGGAATACCGCATGGAATTCCGCCAGGACGTGGTGGTGGACATCACCTGCTTCCGCAAGCTGGGCCACAACGAGCAGGACACGCCCTCGCTGACGCAGCCGCTGATGTACAAGAAGATTGCGGCCCACCCCGGCACCCGCAAGCTGTACGCCGACAAGCTGGCCACCCAGGGCCTGGGTGCGACGCTGGGTGAGGACATGGCCAAGGCCTACCGCGCAGCGATGGATGCAGGCAAACACACGGTAGACCCCGTGCTGACCAACTTCAAGAGCAAGTACGCGGTGGACTGGTCGCCCTTCCTGGGCAAGAAGTGGACCGATGCGGGCGATACCGCAATTCCGCTGACCGAATGGAAGCGCCTGTCCGAAAAGCTCACGACCATTCCTGCCAGCGTCACACCGCACCAACTGGTGAAGAAGGTCTACGACGACCGCGCTGCCATGGGCCGTGGCGAAATCAACGTGGACTGGGGCATGGGTGAGCACATGGCCTTCGCGTCCCTGGTGGCGAGTGGCTACCCGGTGCGCCTGTCGGGCGAAGACTGCGGACGCGGCACCTTCACCCACCGCCATGCGGTGATCCATGATCAGGCCCGCGAGAAGTGGGATGCAGGCACCTATGTGCCGCTGCAGAACGTGGCCGACAACCAGGCTCCGTTCGTTGTCATCGACTCCATCCTGTCCGAAGAGGCGGTGCTGGGCTTTGAATACGGCTACGCATCGAACGACCCCAACACCCTGGTGATCTGGGAAGCGCAGTTCGGCGACTTCGCCAACGGCGCCCAGGTCGTGATCGACCAGTTCATCGCCTCTGGTGAAGTGAAGTGGGGCCGTGTCAATGGCATCACGCTGATGCTGCCGCACGGCTACGAAGGCCAGGGCCCCGAGCACAGCTCGGCCCGCCTGGAGCGCTTCATGCAGCTGGCGGCTGACGCCAACATGCAGATCGTGCAGCCCACCACGGCCAGCCAGATCTTCCATGTGCTGCGCCGCCAGATGGTGCGTGACCTGCGCAAGCCGCTGATCATCATGACGCCCAAGTCGCTGCTGCGTAACAAGGACGCGACCTCGCCGCTGTCCGAGTTCACCAAGGGCAGCTTCCAGACGGTGATTCCCGAGCAGAACGAAGCCATCGTGAAGAAGGCCGCCAAGGTCAAGCGCGTGATCGCGTGCTCGGGCAAGGTGTACTACGACCTCGTGAAGAAGCGCACTGAGCGCGAAGACGAGGACGTGGCCATCATCCGTGTGGAACAGCTCTACCCGTTCCCTCACAAGGCGTTTGCGGCTGAACTCAAGAAGTACCCCAACGCGACGGATGTGGTGTGGTGCCAGGACGAGCCGCAGAACCAGGGTGCATGGTTCTTCATCCAGCACAACATCCACGAGAACATGCTCGACGGCCAGAAACTGGGCTACGCAGGCCGCGCCGCGTCCGCTTCGCCCGCTGTGGGTTACGCCCACCTGCACCAAGAGCAGCAAAAGGCGCTGGTGGATGCAGCATTCGCCAAGCTCAAGGGTTTTGTCCTGACCAAGTAAGGCCAGCTACCCGAACGAACACAGAACAGAACCCCTACCGAAAGAATTCAAAATGGCTATCGTAGAAGTCAAAGTCCCCCAGCTGTCCGAATCCGTGGCAGAAGCCACCATGCTCACCTGGAAGAAGAAGGCCGGTGAAGCCGTGGCCGTGGACGAGATCCTGATCGAGATCGAAACCGACAAGGTTGTGCTCGAAGTGCCTGCCCCCTCCGCAGGCGTGTTGTCCGAAATCATCCAGGGCGACGGCGCCACCGTGGTGGCCGACCAGCTCATCGCCAAGATCGACACCGAAGGCAAGGCGGGCGCAGCCGCAGCAGCTCCTGCAGCTGCCGCGCCAGCCCCCGCCGCAGCTGCCCCCGCTGCAGCGCCTGCCGCTGCTGGTGGCTCGAAGGGTGATGTGGCCATGCCCGCCGCTGCCAAGCTGCTGGCCGACAACAACCTGTCTGTCTCGGCCGTGGCCGGTTCGGGCAAGGACGGCCGCGTGACCAAGGGCGACGTGCTGGCCGCTGTGGCCGGTGGCGCCAAGCCCGCTGTGGCAGCCCCCAGCGTGATCCCCACTGGTGTGCCCTCCAAGGCCTTGCCCCAGGTGGCAGCCCCCGCTGGCAAGGAAGACCTGAGCGGTCGTCCTGAGCAGCGCGTGCCCATGAGCCGCCTGCGCGCCCGCGTGGCCGAGCGCCTGCTGCAGTCGCAATCGACCAACGCCATCCTGACCACGTTCAATGAAGTGAACATGGCCCCCGTGATGGACCTGCGCAAGAAGTTCCAGGACAGCTTCACCAAGGAACATGGCACCAAGCTGGGCTTCATGTCCTTCTTCGTGAAGGCCGCTGTGCACGCCCTGAAGAAGTACCCCGTGCTGAACGCGTCGGTCGATGGCAACGACATCGTTTACCACGGCTACTTCGACATCGGTATCGCCGTGGGCTCGCCCCGTGGCCTGGTGGTGCCCATCCTGCGCAATGCTGACCAGATGAGCTTCGCCGACATCGAGAAGAAGATCGCCGAGTTCGGCAAGAAGGCTGCCGAAGGCAAGCTGGGCATTGAAGAAATGACCGGCGGCACGTTCTCGATCTCCAATGGCGGCACGTTCGGCTCCATGCTGTCCACCCCCATCATCAACCCGCCCCAGTCGGCCATCCTGGGCGTGCACGCCACCAAGGACCGCGCTGTCGTGGAAAACGGCCAGATCGTGATCCGCCCGATGAACTACCTGGCCATGTCCTATGACCACCGCATCATCGACGGCCGCGAAGCCGTGCTGGGTCTGGTGGCGATGAAGGACGCGCTGGAAGATCCATCGCGTCTCCTCTTCGACATCTGATCCCCTGACTGCATTGACCCACCCGCGTGGCCCGGCCTCTGGTCCTGCCCGCCGGTGGGTCTTTCTCCAACAGACTGAACGAGATTTCCCATGAGCAAACAATTTGATGTGATCGTCATCGGTGGCGGTCCTGGTGGCTACATCGCCGCCATCCGTGCCGCCCAGCTGGGCTTCAATGTCGCCTGTATCGACGAGTGGAAGAACGACAAGGGTGGCCCCGCACCCGGCGGCACCTGCACCAACGTGGGCTGCATTCCCTCCAAGGCCCTGCTGCAGTCGTCCGAGCATTTCGAGCATGCCAACAAGCACTTTGCCGAACACGGCATCACGGCCACCGGCGTCAAGATGGATGTGGCCAAGATGATTGCCCGCAAGGACACCGTCGTGAAGCAGAACAACGACGGCATCCTGTACCTGTTCAAGAAGAACAAGGTCAGCTTCTTCCATGGCCGTGGCTCGTTCGTCAAGGCCGCCGAAGGCGGCTACGAGATCAAGGTGGCAGGTGCCGCTGAAGAATCCATCGTTGGCAAGCAGATCATCATCGCCACCGGCTCCAACGCCCGTGCGCTGCCCGGCACGCCGTTTGACGAAGAACTGGTGCTGTCCAACGACGGTGCGCTGCGCGTGGGCGCGGTGCCCAAGAAGCTGGGCCTGATCGGCTCGGGTGTGATCGGCCTGGAAATGGGCTCCGTGTGGCGCCGCCTGGGTGCCGAAGTCACCATCCTCGAAGGCCTGCCGACCTTCCTGGGTGCGGTGGACGAGCAGATCGCCAAGGAAGCCAAGAAGGCTTTCGACAAACAAGGCCTGAAGATCGAACTGGGCGTGAAGGTCGGCGAGATCAAGACCGGCAAGAAGGGCGTGAGCATTGCCTACACCAACGCCAAGGGCGAAGCCCAGGCGCTGGACGTGGACAAGCTCATCGTCTCCATCGGCCGTGTGCCCAACACCATCGGCCTGAACCCCGAAGCCGTGGGCCTGGCCCTGGACGAGCGCGGTGCCATCGTGGTCGATGCCGACTGCAAGACCAACCTGCCCGGCGTGTGGGCGGTGGGTGATGTGGTGCGCGGCCCGATGCTGGCGCACAAGGCCGAGGAAGAGGGCGTTGCCGTGGCCGAGCGCATTGCCGGCCAGCACGGCCATGTCAACTTCAACACCGTGCCCTGGGTCATCTACACCAGCCCTGAGATTGCCTGGGTGGGCCGCACCGAGCAGCAGCTCAAGGCCGACGGCGTGAAGTACAAGGCGGGCAGCTTCCCGTTCCTGGCCAACGGCCGGGCACGTGCGCTGGGCGACACCACCGGCATGGTCAAGATGCTGGCGGATGCCGAGACCGACGAGATCCTGGGCGTGCACATCGTGGGCCCGCAGGCCAGCGAGCTGATCTCCGAAGCCGTGGTCGCCATGGAGTTCAAGGCCAGCAGCGAAGACATCGCGCGCATCTGCCATGCGCACCCCTCGCTGAGCGAAGCCACCAAGGAAGCGGCCCTGGCCGTGGACAAGCGCACCCTCAACTTCTGATATTTGAATAAAAAAGGGCTCCAGCGCCTGCTAGTCATGCGCTGGTAGCTATTAAATTCATAGTATCGGAAGGGTGCCCATCCCGTGACAGTCAAACAGGCTTACCTGGCCGAGCTGACCGCTAAAGGCTACCAAAGCGACCCGGCCCAGCTGCGGGCCGTGGATGCGCTGCAGCGCTGCGCCGATGAGTGGGCTGCCTACAAGGCGCGGCGCTCCAACGCGCTCAAGAAGCTGATCAACCGGCCCGACATTCCACGTGGCGTGTACATGTACGGCGGGGTGGGGCGGGGCAAGAGCTTCCTGATGGAATGCTTCTTCGATGCCGTGCCCCTGAAACGCAAGGTGCGCCTGCATTTTCACGAGTTCATGCGCGAAGTGCACCGCGAGCTGGTGGCGTTGCAGGGCACGCAGAACCCGCTGGATGTGCTGGGCGAGCGCATTGCCAAGCGCTACAAGCTCATCTGCTTCGACGAGTTCCATGTGGCGGACATCACCGACGCGATGATCCTGCACCGGCTGCTGGTGGCGCTGTTCGACAACGGCGTGGGGTTTGTCACTACGTCCAACTTCAAACCGGACGATCTGTACCCCGGTGGCCTGCACCGCGACCGTATCCTGCCCGCGATTGCGCTGCTCAACGAGAAGCTGGAAGTGGTGAACGTGGACAACGGCACGGACTACCGGCGCCGCACGCTGGAGCATGTGAAGCTCTACCATACGCCCCTGGGCCCCGAGGCCGACGCCGAGATGAGCCAGGCCTTCGACCAGCTTGCCGAGGTGCATGACGAAGACCCGGTGCTGCACATCGAGCAGCGTGAGATCCGTGCGCGGCGCAAGGCCGGCGGCGTGGTGTGGTTTGACTTCAAGGCGTTGTGCGGCGGCCCGCGTTCGCAAAACGACTACCTGGAGATCGCCACGCAGTTCCACACGGTGCTGCTCTCCGACGTGCCCTACATGCCGGTGAGCATGGCGTCGCCCGCGCGGCGCTTTACCTGGCTGGTGGACGTGCTGTATGACCGGCGTGTCAAGCTCATCCTGTCGGCGGCTGTGCCGCCCGAGCAGCTCTACACCGAAGGGCCGCTGGCACACGAGTTTCCGCGCACGGTGTCGCGTCTCAATGAGATGCAGTCCAAGGAGTTCCTGGACCTGGAGCGGCGCATGGTGGATACGGGGCTGACATGATGCAGCGTGCATGTTTTGCTGCAACGGTGCTTGCCACCGTGCTGGTGCTGCCAGTGGCTTCCGTGTGGGCCCAGGCCACCGATGGAACACAGGACAGCGCCCTGGCCGCTGCAGCCGCGCACCGTAAGGCCGAGCACGAGCGCATCCGCCACGAGCGCGAGGCGCTGGCCGCTGTGCGCCAGAAGGAAGAAGCTGCGTGTTACAGGCAGTTTGCGGTGGAGGACTGCCTGCGCAGCGTCCGCACAAAGGCACGTGAAGCCGGCGACCGGCTCCGTGCCCAGGAAGTGGAGTTGAACGACGCTGAGCGCAGGGAGAAGGCGGCCGAACGCCTGCGCTCCATTGAGGAAAAGCAGAAGGCCGTGCCACCCCCGGCGTCCAGGGGGCAGGGCACAGACGCCGCGGTGCGCAAAACCCCGGCAGACCCCGCGAACACCAAGGCGCAGCGGGACCACGGAGCCGAGCAGCGCGCACTGCTGCAACGCAACCGGGTCCAGCAGCATGACAACGAGCAGGCTGCCCGCGCGGCCATTCAGGCCGACCGCGCCGCCCAGGCGCGTGTCCGCCATGCAGAAACACTGAAAGCGGCGGACGAGCGCCGTGCACGGGTCGAAAAGTCCCAGGCCGATGCCGCTGCAAAGGGGCACCCGCCTGCTGCGCCGTTGCCAGCACCGGCGCGGGTGGCATCCAGCCCAGTGCGCTGATCGCCTGAAAAAGCGCAGCGGGGGCATCGATGGCCCGCTGGCCTATCGATTTATGGGGGCAAGCCGCTCCACTGGTGGGTAGCCGCCGCCATAAGCCACTTGCCTCCCGATGGCCTGATACAGCCGCAGTGGGCTGTGGGTCAGGCGCGGCCCGCGTCGAGCGGAACGAGGCGTGCGATCTTCTTTTCTTCGACCAGGGCTTCGATCTTCACGATGACCAGCGAGAGGTTGTCGCCACCACCCCGGGCCCGGGAGCGCGCTTTTTCGATCAGAAACTCGGTGGCTTCGCGGGGGGACAGCGAATCCACCACTGAGGCCAGTTCGGTGGGCGAGAAGTAGTGCCACACACCATCGCTGCAGGCGAGCAGCACATCACCCGGTTGCAGTTGCGGAATGATGTGGGTGGTGATGGGCGGGTCGCTTTCGGTGCCCAGGCAGCCCACCAGGATGTTTGAGTGGGGGTGGTTGTTGGCCTCGGCCTCGGTCAGCTCACCCCGGTCCACCAGCGCCTGGACATAGGAGTGATCGCTGGTGCGGAACACCATGCGGGGGCCCTGGAAATGGTAGATGCGCGAGTCGCCTGCATGCACCCAGTGGCAGTCGCCCCGGGGGTTGATGAGGAAGGCCGCAATCGTGCTGTGGGGTTCCTGTTCTGCCGAAATGGCCGTCAGGCGGATGACGATGTGGGCCTCTTCGACCATGTTCTTGAGCATGGACACGGCGTCGTCGGTGTCGGGCGAGTAACGCTCGAACAGCTGCCGCGCGGTCATCATGACCTGGTCCGATGCCTTGCGGCCGCCACTGCGGCCGCCCATGCCATCGGCGATCACGCCCAGCACGCAGCCATTGTGTCGGTCGTGGGAGATCAGGGCGACCTGGTCTTGCTGGTATTCCCGGTCACCCTTGTGGATGCCGGTGGACGCGATGAGGCGAAACGCTTTGGTCATGCTGGTGATTGTGGGGGCGCGTGCACAAACGCTCGTCGTGGAAAACGGGCCAAGCGCGTATTATCCGCCCGCCTGTGGCATTTTCGCCATGCTTGTGGCGCTCCTGCCTTGAAACCCAGCCTCCATTCTCCCCACCGACAACTGATCGAATTGCGCATGGAACATGCCGATCTGGATGCGTTGATTGATCGCTGCGCCCCCGATGCGGCGCCTGACGAGCTGACGCTGCGGAGGCTGAAGAAGCGCCGCCTGGTCCTGCGCGACGCGATGGACCGGCTGGAACGTGAACTCCTGCCCCAAGAGCCGGCCTGATGGCGCTGGTTGGCATGGTGGCGGAGGTGTTTGCCGCCGGTGGTGTTCTGGAGCGGGCAGACGCACACTTCCAGCCCCGCGAGGGGCAGACCCAGATGGCCTGTGCCGTCGCACGGACCATCGAAGCAGGGGGCGCTCTGGTGGTAGAGGCTGGCACCGGGGTGGGCAAGACTTTTTCTTATCTGGTGCCCGCCCTGCTCAGCGGCGAGCGGGTGCTGCTGTCTACCGCCACCAAGGCGCTGCAGGACCAGCTTTTCGCGCGGGACCTGCCTTGGCTGGTGGAAACGCTGGGCATGCCGGTGCGCATGGCGCTGCTCAAAGGCCGTTCCAGCTACCTGTGCCTGTACCGCATGGAGCTGGCGCGCCAGGACGCGCAGGCCCGGGACCGGGGCGTGGCGCGTGTGTTGGCCAAGGTCGAAGACTGGTCACACCACACCCAGTCGGGCGACCTGGCGGAACTGACGGGACTGGATGACCGCTCGCCCGTGATTCCCCTGGTCACCTCCACCCGCGAGAACTGCCTGGGTTCGCAATGCCCCCAGTTCCGCCCCTGTCATGTGCACCGGGCGCGGCGCGAGGCGCTGGCGGCCGACATCGTGGTCATCAACCACCATCTGTTCTTTGCCGATGTCGCGGTGCGCGAGTCGGGCATGGCCGAGTTGTTGCCCACGGTGCGTGTGGTGGTGTTTGATGAGGCGCACCAGATCAATGAGACGGGTGTGCAGTTTCTCGGCGCCCAGTTGTCCACAGGGCAGGTGATGGACTTCAGCAGGGACCTGCTGGCCGCAGGCCTGCAGCATGCCCGGGGCCTGGCGGACTGGGTGGGGTTGTCCCGCCAGGTGGAGCTGTCGGCGCAGGACCTGCGCCTGGTCGCTCGCACGGTCACAGGTGTCACCAAGCTGCGGTTGGCGGACGATGCCCCGGAGGGAATTCCGACGGAGCACTGGCACGGCGCCCTGCGCGGCGTGGCGCAGGCCTGCGCGCAGGCCCAAGAGGCGCTGGACACGGTCAGCGAGATCGCACCGGACTTTGTGCGCCTGTATGAGCGCGGCTCCGAGCTGCTGGCGCGCCTGGCCCGGTTCGCGGGCCCCGGTGATCCAGAGGTGGTGCGCTGGGTGGATGTGGGCATGCAGCTACGGCTGGTTGAGTCGCCGCTGGACATCGCCGAGGCCATGCGCACCCGCTTGCTGGGGGCGCCTGCCGAGGCTTATGAGGGAGCGGGCGGCGATGGCTGGCCGGATGACAGCCCCGCAGGCCCGGGCCGGGCCTGGATATTCACCTCGGCGACCCTGGGCGATGACGAGCGCCTGAGCTGGTTCACCGAGCGGGCGGGGCTGCAGGAGGCCGAGATCCTGCGAGTGGCCAGTCCGTTCGATTACCCGGCGCAGGCTGCGCTGTATGTGCCGCGCCATTTGCCTGCACCCGCCGACCCGGCACACAGCCCGGCACTGGCGCAATGGGTGGGCCACGCTGCCGAGCGGCTGGGGGGGCGCACCCTGGTGCTCACCACCACGTTGAAGGCCTTGCGCGCGGTGGGCGACGCGCTTCAGAAGCGGTTTGCGTCGTCAGGAGCGCTGGAGGTGCTGGTGCAGGGTGACTGGCCCAAGCGGCGGCTCATGGAGCGTTTTCGAGAGGGGGCTGACCATGGCCAGCCGGGCTGTGTGCTGGTCGCGTCCGCCACCTTCTGGGAAGGGTTCGATGTGCCCGGTGACGCGCTGCAGTTGGTGGTCATCGACAAGCTGCCGTTTCCGCCACCCGGCGACCCCTTGGTCGAGGCGCGCACGCAGCGGATCGAAAAAGCGGGGGGTAAGGCCTTCAAGGCCTATGCACTGCCCGAGGCGGCCGTAGCGCTCAAGCAAGGGGCGGGGCGCTTGATCCGGCGGGAGTCGGACCGGGGGATCCTGGTGGTGGGGGACACTCGCCTTGCCACCATGGGCTACGGCAAGCGCCTGCTGGCTGCATTGCCACCGATGCGGCGGCTGGAGTCGGAGGATGCTTTTGAAGACGCCTTGCAGGCGCTGCTCACCAGACCTTCCACCACGGATCCGACTTGCCCTTGAAGCCGCCACTCATGTAAGGACTTTGGGGATAGGACTTGTCCATCACGCGGCGTGCGTCATCACGCAACTGGGTCATGCCCAGGGCGTCATACGACTGGATCAGGATGTACAGCGCTTCCTCCAGCGCGGGCACGCCCTGGTAGTCAGCCACGGCCACCTGGGCGCGGCTGATGGCGGCCACATACGCACCACGCTGGAAGTAGTAACGTGCCACATGCACTTCATACTGCGCGAGCGAGTTGACGATGTAGGTCATGCGCTGGCGCGCATCCTGCGTGTAGCGCGAGTCGGGGAAGCGGGTGGACAGTTCACTGAAGGCCTCGAACGAGTCCTTGGCGGCCTTCTGGTCCCGCTCGGACAGGTCCTGGCGTGAGATAAAGGAGAACAGCCCCAGGTTGTCGTTGAAGTTCACCAGGCCCTTGAGGTACAGCGCGTAGTCCAGCGCGGGACTGGCCGGGTGCAGCTTCATGAAGCGGTCCAGCGTGGCGATGGCCTGGGCCTTTTCACCGGCCTTGTAGTGGGCGTAGGCCTTGTCGATCTGGGCCTGCTGCGCCAGCGGCGTGCCGGCTGCACGGCCTTCGAGCTTTTCGAGCAACGGTACCGCCTTGTCGTAGGCGCCGCTGCTCATTTCGTCCTTGGCTTCCGAGTGGATGCGGTTGGGGCTCCAGCCCGCCGTCTTGTCGTCGGGAGTGCTGGAGCATCCCGCCAGCAGACCGGCAAGCAGCAGGGCGGAAACGAGGGGCAGTGGGGCACGCAGCATCGCAAGCAGCTTTCAGCAAAGGAGGGAACAGGTGCACACGAGGCTGGGTCCGTCCGGGGCGTGTGTTGCGCTTCCGGCCCAAGGGTCCACGGGCATCTTGAACAGAAAAGGCATTGTACTGGTGGCCGTTACCGCCCAGAGGCGCCGCGTGCTCTGCTTTCGGACGAGCGTGGGCAGGGCTTTCTACAATGGCCCCATGTTTGTTCACCTGCGCCTGCACACCGAATTTTCCGTCGTGGACGGGACCAACCGAATCGATGAGGTGGCCAAGGCGGCCGCCAAGGATGGCCAGCCTGCATTGGCCATCACCGATCTCAACAACCTTTTTGGCGCAATCAAGTTCTACAAAGAAGCCCGAGGCAAGGGCGTCAAGCCCATCCTGGGCGCAGAAGTTTTCCTGGAAGGCGAAGCGGGGGCTGCGCCATCGCGAATGATCGTGCTGGTGCAAAGCCGCCAGGGCTACCTCAACCTGTCGGAGCTGCTGGCCCGCGCGTGGACGCGCAACGTGGTCAAGAACCTGGCGCTGTGCACCTGGGCCTGGCTGGAGGAGCTGTCGGAAGGCCTGATTGCCCTCGCGGGTGCGCAGGCGGGCCCGGTGGGGCAGGCCCTGTTGAAAGGCGACGAGTCTCGTGCGGCCGACCTCGCGCTGCGCCTGGCGGGGGTTTTTCCGCACCGCTTTTACGTGGAGTTGCAACGCGCTGGCCGTGCCGACGATGAAGCCCATGTGGCCGCAGCGGCCCAGCTGGCGGCGCGCCTGAATTTGCCCGTGGTGGCCACGCACCCCGTGCAATTTGCCACGGCAGATGATTACGAGGCCCATGAGGCCCGCATCTGCATTGCAGAGGGCGAAATCCTGGCCAACCCGCGCCGGGTGCGCAAATTCACTCGCGACCAGTATTTCAAGTCGTCGGCCGAGATGGAGGCGCTGTTTGCCGACGTGCCTTCGGCCATTGCGAACACCGTGGAGATCGCCCAGCGCTGCAACCTCACGCTGGTGCTGGGCAAGCCGCAACTGCCGGACTTTCCCACGCCCAACGGCATGCCGATCGATGAGTATTTTCGCTTTGCGTCTTTCGAAGGGCTGGAGGCACGCCTCAAACTACTTTTTGCCAAGGAGTCCGATCGCGAACAGCAGCGCCCGCGCTATGTGGAGCGGCTGGAGTTCGAAATTGGCACCATCCTTAAGATGGGGTTCCCGGGCTACTTTTTGATTGTGGGCGACTTCATCCAGTGGGCCAAGGAAAACGGCTGTCCCGTGGGGCCAGGCCGGGGGTCGGGCGCGGGTTCGCTTGTGGCCTACGCGCTCAAGATCACCGACCTGGATCCGCTTGAATACAACCTGCTCTTCGAGCGCTTTCTGAACCCTGAGCGGGTCTCGATGCCCGACTTCGACATCGACTTCTGCCAGGGCAACCGTGACCGCGTGATTGACTACGTGAAGGACAAGTACGGCAAGAACGCCGTGAGCCAGATTGCCACCTTCGGCACGATGGCCGCCAAGGCCGCCATCCGTGACGTGGGCCGGGTGATGGACATGAGCTACACCTTCTGCGACGGCATCTCCAAGCTGGTGCCGGGCAAGCCGGGCATGTCGTACACCTTGCAGTACCCGCCCGAGGTGAAGAAAGAGGGCGACAAAAACAACTATGCGCTGGAGCTGGAGCCCATGCTCTACGAGCGCGTGCGTAAGGAAGAAGACGTCAAGACCGTCATCGAGATGGCGCAGAAGCTCGAAGGCATGACGCGCAACATTGGTATGCACGCCGGGGGCGTGCTGATTGCGCCGGGCAAGCTCACCGATTTTTGCCCGCTCTATCAGCAGCCGGGCAGCGAATCGGCCGTGAGCCAGTACGACAAGGACGACGTGGAGGCCATCGGCCTCGTGAAGTTCGACTTTTTGGGCCTGGCCACGCTCACCATCCTGGAGATTGCGCGCGATTTCATCATGAAGCGCCACAAGGGCCAGGAGAACTTCACGTTCGAGACCGTGCCGCTGGACGACGGCAAGACATACAAGCTCTTTCAGGACGGGCTGACCGAGGCTGTTTTCCAGTTTGAAAGCCGGGGCATGCAGGGCATGCTCAAGGAGGCCAAGCCCAGCCGCCTGGAGGACCTGATTGCCCTGAACGCGCTGTACCGCCCGGGCCCCATGGACCTGATCCCCACTTTCGTGAACCGCAAGCACGGCAAGGAACCGGTGGAGTACCCGCACCCCCTGGTCGAGCCCGTGCTGGCCGAAACCTACGGGATCATGGTGTACCAGGAGCAGGTGATGCAGACCGCCCAGGTGCTGGGCGGCTACAGCCTGGGCGGCGCCGACATGCTGCGCCGGGCCATGGGCAAGAAGAAGGCCGAGGAGATGGCCGAGCACCGGGAGATCTTCCGCAAGGGGGCGGCCGAAAAAGGCATCGGGCAGGAAAAGGCCGACGAGGTGTTCGACCTGATGGAGAAGTTCGCAGGCTACGGCTTCAACAAGTCGCACGCCGCCGCTTACTCGCTTCTGGCCTACCACACGGGCTGGCTCAAGGTGCACTTCACGGCCGAGTTCTTCTGCGCCAACATGACCGTGGAAATGGACGACACCGACAAGCTCAAAGTGTTGTACGAGGACGCGGTCAAGCACTTCGGCATGACCTTCGAACCACCGGACGTGAACCGGGGCAAGTACCGGTTCGAGCCGGTCACGGACAAGATCATCCGCTACGGCCTGGGCGCCGTGAAGGGCACTGGCCAGCAGGCCATCGAAGCCATGGTGGCCGCGCGCGAAGGTCGGGGCGAGGGGCCGAATGGTTCCACCACCGGGCCTTTCAAGAGCCTGTTCGACTTCTGCCTGCGCGTGGACAAGTCGCGCATGAACAAACGCACGGTGGAGGCCCTGATCAAGGCGGGTGCCTTTGATTCGATCAACATGAACCGCGCAGCGATGGTGGCGTCCATTGACCGGGCTTTTGACTTTGCGGCAGCCACGCTGGCCAATGTGAATCAGGGCGGGCTGTTCGACATGATGGGCGATGACGCCCATGGCTCCAGCACGCAGGAGCCCGAGCTGGTGGAGGCGTTGCCCTGGGGCATCAAGGAGCGGCTCACGCTGGAAAAAACCGCAGTGGGCTTTTACCTGTCCGGCCACCTGTTCGACGAAGTGGCCACCGAGGTGCGCCGCTTCGTGCGCACCCAGATCGACGAATTGCTCGACAGCCGCGAGCCCCAGGTGCTGGCCGGGATCATCAGCGACTTCCGCGTCATCAATGGGCAGCGGGGCAAGCTGGCCCTGTTCAAGCTGGATGACAAGTCCGCCGTCATCGAGGCATCGGCCGATGAAGCCTTGCTCAACACCTACCGCAACCAGCTCAAGGAAGACGAGTTTGTGGTGATGATGGGGCGCCTGCAGCTGGACCATTTCAGCGGAGGCCTGCGTGTGAAGGTGCAGCAGGTGTGGGACCTGGCCGGTGCACGCTGCCGGTTTGGCAAATACCTGCATGTGGTGGTGGGTGAGAAACTGCCCGATGTGCCCCGCCTGGTGCAGGAGTTTCCCGCGCGGCGCGAGGAAAGTGCCGAGGGCGAGGTCGCCGTGCATGGCCTGCGGGTGCGCATGGGGGTGCGCTGCAAGGTCGGGGAAGCAGTGGCGGTGGCAGAGCTGCAGCTGGGCGAAAACGCGCGCTTCTTCCCGTCGGATGCGGCCCTGGCGGCATGGACCGCGCAGGCGGGCCCGGGGGCGGCCACGGTGGTGTACGAGTAAGGCGAGGGCAAGGCGAGTGGCGCGGTTCCGGGGTGTGGCGCCCTTTGCGGCGCCATGGCTTGAAAAATACCGGGTCAACTCCCAACTTCTTCAGCGGCAGCCCCCTGCGCGGGTCGCTAGAATGATTTTCATGGCAACAAAACCACCTTCACCCCCCACCGCGCCGCCGGTTACACGGCCAGCGCGGGATGATGGCGGTTCGGTCGTGCTCGAAAGGCGCACGCAGAAGACCCAGCCGCCCCAGATGTACCAGGTGGTCATGCTCAATGACGACTACACCCCCATGGAATTCGTCATCGTGGTGCTGCAGGAGTTCTTCAGCAAGGACCGCGAAACAGCGACCCAGATCATGTTGAAGATCCACCTCGACGGCAAAGGCGTTTGCGGCGTGTACTCCCGCGACGTGGCTGCCACCAAGGTGGAACAAGTGCTTGACGCCGCCCTCAAGGCGGGCCACCCACTGCAATGTGTCAGTGAGCCTGTTGAATAACAGGTCTTTGATCCCGAAATACAGTTATCCCTTCCACGCAAGCACAAAGGAGTTCACATGATTGCCCAGGAACTGGAAGTCAGCTTGCACATGGCCTTTGTTGAGGCCCGCCAGCAGCGCCACGAGTTCATTACCGTGGAGCATCTGTTGCTTGCATTGCTCGATAACCCCAGCGCAGCGGAAGTGCTGCGCGCATGTTCGGCCAACATCGATGATCTGCGTTCATCGCTGTCGAACTTCATCAAAGACAACACCCCGCAGGTCGCCGGTACCGACGAGGTGGACACCCAACCCACGCTGGGCTTCCAGCGCGTGATCCAGCGCGCCATCATGCACGTACAGTCCACCGGCAACGGCAAGAAGGAAGTCACCGGCGCCAACGTGCTCGTGGCCATCTTCGGCGAGAAGGATTCGCACGCCGTGTACTACCTGCACCAGCAGGGCGTGACGCGCCTGGACGTGGTCAACTTCATCGCCCACGGCATCAAGAAGGGCGAGCCGCCAGAACCTGCCAAGGCCGAGAACCAGGCTGAGGGCGAGGAGGGCGGTGGTGGTGAACGCAGCGAAAAGGCCTCGCCGCTGGAGCAGTTCACCCAGAACCTGAACCAGGCGGCCAAGGATGGCAAGATCGACCCGCTGATCGGCCGTCACTACGAGGTCGAGCGCACGATCCAGATCCTGTGCCGCCGCCGCAAGAACAACCCGCTGTTGGTGGGCGAGGCGGGCGTGGGCAAGACGGCGATTGCAGAGGGCCTGGCCTGGCGCATCACGCAGAACGATGTGCCCGAGATCCTGGCCGAGGCCACGGTGTATTCGCTCGACATGGGCGCGCTGCTGGCGGGCACCAAGTACCGGGGTGATTTCGAGCAGCGCCTCAAGGGCGTGCTCAAGTCGCTCAAGGACAAGCCCAACGCCATCCTGTTCATCGACGAGATCCACACCCTGATCGGTGCGGGCGCAGCTTCGGGCGGCACGCTCGATGCCTCCAACCTCTTGAAGCCAGCGCTCTCCAGCGGCCAGCTCAAGTGCATTGGTGCGACCACCTTCACGGAATACCGTGGCATCTTCGAGAAGGACGCCGCGCTGTCCCGCCGCTTCCAGAAGGTGGACGTGGTCGAGCCCAGCGTGGCCGAGACCATCGACATCCTCAAGGGCCTCAAGAGCCGCTTTGAAGAGCACCACAGCGTGAAGTACGCTGCGGCAGCCCTGCAAGCAGCGGCCGAGTTGAGCGCCAAGTACATCAACGACCGCCACCTGCCCGACAAGGCCATCGACGTGATCGACGAAGCCGGTGCTGCGCAGCGCATCCTGGTGCCCAGCAAGCGCAAGAAGACCATTGGCAAGGCCGAGATCGAGGAGATCGTGGCCAAGATCGCGCGCATTCCGCCTGCCAATGTCAGCAACGACGACCGCAGCAAGTTGCAGACGCTGGAGCGCGACCTCAAGAGCGTGGTGTTCGGCCAGGACAAGGCACTGGAAGTGCTGGCGTCGTCGGTCAAGATGGCGCGCTCGGGCCTGGGCAAGGGCGACAAGCCGATCGGCTCGTTCCTGTTCAGCGGCCCTACGGGCGTCGGCAAGACCGAGGCGGCCAAGCAGCTGGCCTACATCATGGGCATCGAGCTGATCCGCTTCGACATGTCGGAGTACATGGAGCGCCATGCCGTGAGCCGCCTGATTGGCGCGCCTCCGGGCTACGTCGGCTTTGACCAGGGCGGGCTGCTGACCGAAGCCATCACGAAGAAGCCGCACGCGGTGCTGCTGCTCGACGAGATCGAGAAGGCGCACCCGGATATCTTCAACGTGCTGCTGCAGGTCATGGACCATGGCACGCTGACGGACAACAACGGCCGCAAGGCCGACTTCCGCAACGTGCTCATCATCATGACCACGAATGCCGGCGCCGAGACCATGAACAAGGCGACCATCGGCTTCACCAACCCGCGGCAGGCGGGCGACGAAATGGGCGACATCAAGCGCCTGTTCACGCCCGAGTTCCGCAACCGGCTGGATGCCATCGTCAACTTCAAGGCGCTCGACGAGCAGATCATCCTGCGCGTGGTGGACAAGTTCCTGCTGCAGCTGGAGACGCAACTGGCCGAGAAGAAGGTGGAAGTCACCTTCACCGACACGCTGCGCAAGCACCTGGCCAAGAAGGGCTTCGATCCGCTCATGGGCGCCCGCCCGATGCAGCGCCTGATTCAGGACACCATCCGCCGTGCGCTGGCCGACGAGTTGCTGTTTGGCCGCCTGACCGAAGGTGGGCGTCTGGCGGTGGACATCGAGATGAAGACCGACGACAAGGGTGTGGAAACGCCCGAGGTGTTGCTCGACATCCAGCCGCTGCCCAAGAAGGAGCGGTCTGCCAAGTCCGAGCCTGCCGAGCCGGAAGAGGCCACGGCAGACTGACCCGTCTGACTCTGCCGGTGGCGGGTGCCTCTCGGGGTGCCGCCTGCCAAAAGAAAACCCACGGTGAATGCCGTGGGTTTTTTGTTTTCCGGTCTGTGGAGGTGGGCGGTCCTTCGGCCTCCCAATCCTGCGGTTCGCTGGGTGAGACACTTCGGACCACAGCACCCGGCCCTGCTTCAGTCCTTCGCGTCAGGGTGTCAGGGCATTTGCAGCCGCTGCAACAGCTCCATCGTCGGATACCCATCGGCCGCCAGGCCCAGGCTGCGCTGATAGCCGCGCAGCCCGGCGCGGGTGGCGGGGCCCATCACGCCGTCGGGCGTGCCCGCCGCAAAGCCCTTGCGGTTCAGCGCCTCCTGCAGCACCTGCATCTGCGCGCGGGACAGCGGCTCCAGCTCGCGCGGCCAGGCGCCGGTGACCGGGGCGCCGCCGCCAATCTGGCGCGACAGCAGCGCCACCGCCAGCGCGTAGTTCACCGAATTGTTGTAGCGCAGGATGGCCCGGAAGTTCGTCCCCACCACAAATGCCGGGCCGCGTGCGCCCGCCGGGGCGGTGATGGAAGCAGCACCCAGTGCAGGCAGCGGCTGGCCGTCGGCAGACCGCACACCCTCGGCTTCCCACTGCGCCGTGGTCTGCCGCACGGCCGGGTCGGCCCGGGCATGGTCGAAGTTGGCGGGCAGCACCACTTCGGCGCCCCAGGTCTCGCTGGCCAGCCAGCCAGAGCGCGCGAGGAAGTGCGCGGTGGAGGTCAGAACATCGGGGATGCTGCCCCAGATGTCGCGCCGCCCATCGCCATCGGCATCCACGGCGTAAGCCAGAAACACCGAGGGCAGAAACTGCGTGTGCCCCATGGCGCCCGCCCACGAGCCCAGCATGCGCTCGGCTGCAATGTCGCCCCGGTCCACAATGCGCAGCGCCGCCAGCAGCTCAGCCTGGGCCCAGGCGCGGCGGCGGCCTTCGTAGGCCAGGGTGGCCAGCGCGTCCACGGTGCGGAAGCTGCCAAAGTTGCTGCCGTAGTTGCTCTCCATGCCCCAGATGGCGGTGACCACGGTGGCAGGTACGCCGTAGCGCGCGGCGGCGGCCTCCAGCGTGGGGCCATGTTCGGCCCGCTTGGCCTGGCCCTGGGCCACACGCTGGGCCGATACCGCGCTGTCGAGGTAGGCCCAGGGCGTGCGCGAGAACTCGGGCTGGGCCCGGTCCAGCTCCACCACACGCGGCTGCCACTGCGCCTGGCCCAACACATCGCGCACCGTGTGCGGCGCAATGCCCGCCGCCAGGGCCTGTGCCGCAAAGGCAGTGCGCCAGACGGCAAAACCGGCGGCGTGGTCGTCGGCCTCGGCTGCCACGGTGGTTGCAGCGCCTGTGGTGCTTGCGGCTGCAGGTGCCGATGGGGTGCTGGGGTTGGCGGGCTTGGATGGCGCGGGGGTTGGGGCCGGAACCGCTGCGCAGCCCGCCAGCGCCAGGCCCACAAGCCCGGCCGTGAACCAGACCGCGAGTGGCGCGGGCCGCACAGAAGGAGAGGGCGAGCGATGGGGCAGGGGGGCGGTGGTGGTGGTGAAGAATTCAGGGTGAGGGCAATGCATGCGCCATTGTCCCGTGCAGCCATGCCATTGCCCGGGCGCAGGTGTATCACGGCGTGAATGCCTGTGAGCATGCGGTGGGCTGCCCTGCAGCCGTCGGGCATGTATTGCTATAATTTATATAGCAATAAAGGCATGATGGACAGGCGGTGAGGGCCTAAAAGGCCTGTAAATCCGGTTACAGTTGCGCCTCCACCCCGCCTGCATCCTGCCTCGCCCCCTGTTTGCCCACCAACCATGGCTGCCCACACCTTCCTCTGGCACGACTACGAAACCTTCGGGGCCAACACGCGCCGCGACCGCCCGGCGCAGTTCGCCGCCATCCGCACCGATGCCGACCTCAACGAGATCGGCGAGCCGCTGATGATCTACTGCCAGCCGGCCAACGACTACCTGCCCGATCCAGAGGCCTGCCTCATCACCGGCATCACCCCCCAGCTCTGCTTGGAAAAAGGCCTGCCCGAGCGCGAGTTTGCCAACCGCATCGAGGCCGAGTTCGCCCAGCCCGGCACCATTGGCGTGGGCTACAACACCATCCGGTTTGACGACGAGATCACGCGCTTCATGTTCTGGCGCAACCTCATCGACCCCTATGCGCGCGAGTGGCAAAACCAGTGTGGCCGGTGGGATTTGCTGGACGTGGTGCGCATGACCTACGCGCTGCGGCCCGACGGCATCCAGTGGCCCAAGAAGGAAGACGGCACGCCCAGCTTCAAGCTCGAACACCTCTCCAAAGCCAACGGCCTGCTGCACGAAGCCGCGCACGATGCGCTGTCGGACGTGCGCGCCACCATTGCCCTCGCGCGCCTCATCCGCCAGCACAACACCAAGCTGTTTGACTTTGCGCTCTCCCTTCACAAAAAAGACCGCGTGGCTGCCGAGCTGCGCCTGCCTGCCACCGCCATCACTGCGCGGCCGTTTTTGCATGTGTCGGGCATGTTCCCGGTGGAGCGCGGCTGCCTGGGCGTGATGTGGCCGCTGGCCAGCCACCCCACCAACAAGAACGAGCTGATCGCGTGGGACCTGGCCCACGACCCGCGCGAGCTGGCCACGCTGAATGTGGAGGACATCCGCCTGCGCATGTTCACCCGCACGGCCGACCTGCCCGAGGGCGTGGCGCGCCTGCCCATCAAGACCATCCACCTCAACAAGTCGCCCATGGTGGTGGGCAATGTGAACACCCTCACGCCCGCGCTGGCGCAGCGCTGGGGCATTGACCTGGCCCAGGCCGCGCAGCACGCCGAGGTGGCGCGTAGCCTGCCCGACATGAGCGGCATCTGGCCCGCCGTGTTTGCCCGGCCGCAAGAGCCCGCGCCCGATGTGGACCAGGACCTGTATGGCGGCTTTGTGGGCAACAACGACCGGCGCTATCTGAACGACCTGCGCAGCATGTCGGGCGCCAAGCTGGCCACCGCCCGCACGGGCTTTGACGACCCGCGCCTGACCGAGCTGGTCTGGCGCTATCGAGCGCGAAACTTTCCGCAAACCCTCACCCCCGAAGAACAGCAGCGCTGGGAGGCGCACCGCGCCGCCTGCCTGTTTGACGGGCAGGGCGGGGCGCGCACGGTGGAGCAGCTGTTCACCGAAATCGATACCCTGTCAGAGACCGCCGACGACGACCGCACGCAGGACATCCTGGGTGCCTTGTACGATTACGCCGAACACATCGCACCGGAAAGGTAGCCCCCCTGAGGCGCTGGCGCGCCTTCCCCCAGAGGGGGACGCACCCCGGTGGCCTGGCAGAGCCAGTTCCACGGGGGCGCTGGCATCAAGGCGTGCCGGTACCGGTCGCACCGCCGCGCACGTAGACCGCAGAAACAGCGTTGATTTTTATGACGACACCGCAGAACCAAAGCTTCACCACCCAGATCGTGCATGCCGACCGCCTGGGCGGCGCCGAGCAGGGCGCCATCCACCAGCCCATCCACACCTCGGTGCAGTACGGCTACGAGAAGGTCGAAGACCTGATCGCCGTCTTCCAGGGCACCGCCAAGGGCGGCTTCAACTACGCGCGCCAGGGCACGCCCACCACGGCGGCGCTGGAGGCCAAGATCACCAAGATGGAGCGCGGCCACGGCACCATCGTTTTCTCCACCGGCATGGCGGGCATCTGCGCCGTGTTCCTCACGCTGCTGAAGGCGGGCGACCATCTGGTGGCCAGCCAGTTCGTGTTTGGCAACACCAACAGCGTGCTGGGTACGTTGGCCGACCTGGGCATTGAAGTCACCACGGTGGATGTGACGGACGCCGCCAACGTGGCCGCCGCGCTGCGCCCCAACACCCGCATGGTGTTTGTCGAAACCATTGCCAACCCCGGCACCCAGATCCCCGACCTGGAAGGCATTGGCGCGCTGTGCAAAGCGCATGGCGCGCTCTACGTGGTGGACAACACCGTGGCCTCGCCCTACCTGTTCCGCGCCGCCACTGTGGGCGCGGGGCTGGTGGTCAACTCGCTCACCAAAAGCATCGGCGGCCTGGGCGATGCGCTGGGCGGCGCCATCACCGACACGGGGCTGTACGACTGGTCGCGCTACCCCAACATCTTTGCTGCCTACCGCAAGGGCGACGCCAAGGGCTGGGGCCTGCAGCAGCTGCGCAAAAAGGGCCTGCGCGACATGGGTGGCACGCTGTCGTCCCACGCCGCCCACCAACTGGCCCTGGGCGCCGAAACCCTGGCCCTGCGCATGGACCGCACCAGCGCCACGGCCCTGGCGCTGGCGCAGTGGCTGGAGGCCCACCCGGCCATCGCGCGCGTGCACTACCCCATGTTGCCATCGCACCCCCAGCACGCCTTTGCAAAAAAGCACCTCAAGGCGGGCTCGTGGCTGCTGTCCTTCGAGCTGCGCAACCCCGACCAGTGCCTGCCCGTGTGCAACCGCCTGCAGCTGCCCATCAAGGCCACGGGCCTGGCCGACACGCGCACGCTCATCATCCCGGTGGCCCACACCATCTTCTGGGAGGCCGGCCCCGCCGTGCGCGCCACCATGGGCATTGCCGACAGCATGATCCGCCTGTCGGTGGGCCTGGAAGAGGTGGAAGACCTGCTGGCCGATTTTGAGCAGGCGCTCGCCGGAGCCTGACCCGCCGCCTTCACCGCCCACCCTCACCGGGAGCCCCGCTATGGCCACTGCCACCTCTGCACCGCCCGCCAACATCGGCAAGTACCGCATCGAGCGCGAACTGGGGCGGGGCGCCAGTGGCATTGTTTACCTGGGGCTCGACGGCTTCCGGGGCCGCAAGGTCGCCATCAAGCAAACCCACGCCCACCTGCTCAAAGTGCCCGAGCAGGCCGAGCGCTACCGCAAGCTGCTGCGCAACGAGGCCGCGCTGTCGGGCCGCCTGCGCCACCCCAACATCGTGCGCCTGCTCGACGCCGACGAAGAGGCTCTGCCGCCGTACCTGGTGCTCGAATACGTGGACGGCCAGCCCCTGTCGGCCTTTGCCACGCCCGATGTGCTGCTGCCCATGCCCCAGGTGCTCGACATCGCCTTCAAATGCTGCAACGCGCTGGACTACGCCTGCCGCGAAGGCCTGGTGCACCGCGACATCAAGCCCGCCAACCTGATGTTGGCGCGCGACGGGGATGTGAAGCTGACCGACTTTGGCGCCGCCCTGTCGCTGCGCAGCGATGCCACGCAGCTGTCGGGCCTGGTCGGCTCGCCCTCGTACATGTCGCCCGAACAGGTGCGCGAACACGACCTCACGCACCACAGCGACATGTTCTCGCTGGCCGTGGTGGTGTACGAGCTGCTCACCGGCCGCCGCCCGTTTGACGGCGACACCGACTTCGCCACCCTCTACAAGATCAGCCACGAAGCCCCCACGCCCCCCAGCCTGCTGCGCGCCGCGCTGCCGCCGCATGTGGACGAGGTGCTGCTGCGCGCCCTGGCCAAAGACCCCGCAGACCGCTTTGCCACCTGGCCCGACTTTGCCCAGGCCCTGCTCGCCGCCCACCGGGGCCTGCCCCGCCAGCGCTCGCAAGACACCGAGGCCGAACGCTTTGCCCGCCTGCGCGCACTGCCGTTTTTTGCAGACTTTCACGACGTGGCCCTGTGGGAGCTGATGCGCCTGGGGAGCTGGCGCCGCCTGGAGCAGGGCACCGTGCTCATGCGCGAGAACACGCCGGGCGACTCGTTCTGCATCCTCATCGAAGGCCAGATCGCCATCAGCCGCCAGGGCTGGAACCTCAGCACCCTGGGCCCCGGCGTCACCCTGGGCGAGATGACCTACCTGCGCCCCGACAACAAAATGCGCACCGCCACCGCCGTGGCCGAAACCGAGGTGCTGGTGCTCAAGGTGCGCAACCCCGCGCTGCGCGAGGCGTCGGAGGATTTGCAGTCTCGCTTTGACAAGGCCTTTATCAAGCTGCTGGTGGGGCGATTGATTGCGACCAATGAGCAGCTGGCCGAGTGGGAGCTGGTGGCTGCGCCGGGTGGGGGGGATGCAGGAGGGTGAGGATTGAGTGGCTTTAATCAGGAGGCGGTGAGGCAGCTGCGAGCCCGGATAGTCAACGTAAGCGTTGCGCGTTCTTGACGAGCAACCTGTTGGACGGACTCATTTGTTTACAGCCCTTTGAATCTCAAGACTGATGTCATCCCACAGCGCCCGATCCGTTGAGATGGCTTCGATCTTCGATTCGAGACGACTATCTCGAAATCGCCTGTATGGGCCTTCGTGCTCGGGGGGGAGATACATGGTTGTACGTGGCAAATGCGGGAGGCGCTTTTGGAAGTCTGTGACAAAGCGGCCCGTTGGCGATTCATAGAATTCGGCCAGCGTTTGTGCTTCCGACTCGGTCAGGCGCTTAACGTACGCGCGGGCAACTATCGCCTCAAGCGTGGCGTCACTGGCGTTCAGAATGAATTCCATGGATCGAGTGCTTCTACCCGCACGCTCCTTCTCAATTCGGACGCCACCCCGAAAGCCTTCTGCATAGCGCACCGCGTGAAGGTAGCGGCGGACGGACAGTTCACTCGGACCAACGTCCTGCGAGAAGGCTAGCTCCGCTGTAAGTGCCAAGACAACGGCGAACAGGATGCTGCTTACTACTGTGGCCCAACGTGATGTCCTCTGCAAAATTTTGGGGACAAGCTGGATCGTGGGGGATGCTCTGGACATCGATTTCTCCTGAGGGCGGCTTGTAGCCTGGGTTCGCAAGCGTAGAGTCGCTTGAACATCCAGATATAGAAAATCCGTGAAACCCGGCAAACTTGAACTGCGCAAACTATAGCTTGCGAACGGGCGGAGCCTGGGCCCTCTCCACGGGTAGTTTTTAGGCGCGAGTAAGCCGGATTGCGAGTCAATTTGATCTTCTGCAGTCCTCCAATTCGCGCGCTCATCCGACAAGCCCCATGTATGCATCTCCCATCCCTGGTAGACATTGTAAATGCAAATCGTTATCATTTAATCGCCTGAGTACGCCACACCCCGTCCACCGCAAAAGGCTCCTCCAGGAGTTTTGCGATGGACCTGATGGGCACCCCCACCCACCCCCACACCCCTGACTGCGCCGCCACCTCTGCAGGTTTGCCGCCAGTCCCCGCCACCTTGCCCCAGTGGGAGCGCGCCATGCAGCGCGCTCGCGCCGCCGGGCAGATGGGCCAGATGGCCATGGCGCTGGCGTTTGAGCAGCAGGCGCTGGCACTGGCGTTGCGCCTAGTGCAGCAAACGCCCCCGGCGGGGCGCGAGGACGATTGCATTGCGGCTCTGGTGGTGTCGCACCTGAATGTGGCTGACCTGCAGGTGCAGGCGGCCGAGCCCGATGCGGCGGCGCGCTTGCTGGGCCGGGCCCACGGGCTGCTGCAGAGCCTGGTGGCAGATGGCCGGTGTGGCGCCGCGCTGCGCCAGGCGGCGTGGCAGCATGGGCGCGAAACGCATGCTGCCTTGCTGGCCCATGTGCGCAGCCATGGCCCCCATCCCGCCATTGCCCAGGCGCTTGCCGGGGGCGGGCTGGTTGGGCGGTCGTCCTGACAGCAACGCGACCACCTCGCCGTTGTGGCCCGGCTGGCGTTGTTGCTCTTTCTCCCCGCACCGGCCTGCGCCGCCCGCGCCGGATGTTTTCCTTTCTTCCTCATCTCAACCCGATCGAAAAAACCATGCCTTACACGCTGCCTGCTTTGCCCTATGCCTACGACGCGCTGGAGCCGCACATCGACGCACGCACGATGGAGATCCACCACGCCAAACACCACCAGGCCTACATCAACAACCTGAACGCCGCGCTGGAGGGCACGCCCCATGCCGATCTGCCCATTGACGAACTGGTGGCACGGCTGGTGCTGTTGCCCGAGAACCTGCAAGGCCCCGTGCGCAACAACGGCGGCGGGCATGCCAACCACAGCCTGTTCTGGCGCGTGATGTCGCCCCAGGGCGGCGGGCAACCCGAGGGCGCGCTGGCGCGTGCCATCGACACCGACCTGGGCGGGTTTGCCGCATTCAAGGATGCGTTCACCAAGGCGGCGCTCACGCGGTTTGGCAGTGGATGGGCCTGGCTGTGCGTGGGCGCGGCGGGCCAGCTGGTGGTGGAGAGCACGGGCAACCAGGACAGCCCGCTGATGGCGGGGGCGATGTCGGGCAACACGCCCATCCTGGGGCTGGATGTGTGGGAACACGCCTATTACCTGCAGTACCAGAACCGCCGCCCCGAGTACATCGCGGCGTTCTACAACGTGATCGACTGGGCTGAGGTGGCCCGCCGCTTTGCGCTCGCGCGGGCGTGACCGCCTTGCACAGTGATTCCTGTTCCTAGACCCACCTGTTGCCCACACCGGAGCCGCCGCCATGCAGATGCCGCCCACTTCGCCCGACACCGCCTTGGAATCCCCTGCGCTCACCGCTGAAGGTGTGACCCCGCCCGCAGGGCGCGCCGTGGCACTGCGCTGGCGGCAGTGGCTGGGCCTGGGCATTGTGTTGCTGGGCATGGTGGCCGCCGCTGCCCAGGCGTGGCAGTGGATTGCCAGCCAGCCCACGGTGGAGGCGGCTTGGTGGGGCGGCTTGGTGGCCGCGCTGGCCACCGCTTTGGGCACGCTGCCGGTGCTGTTGTCCCAGCGGCTGTCCGAGCGCGCGCAGGACACGCTGTTTGGCTTTGGCGCGGGCGTGATGCTGGCGGCCTGCGCGTTCTCGCTGATCATCCCGGGCCTCCACGCGGCGCGCGGGGCGGGGGCGGGCGCCTGGGGTGCGGGCGCCACGGTGGGCGGGGCCATTTTGCTGGGGGCGCTGGTGCTGCTATGGATGGAGCGCCTGCTGCCGCACGAGCATTTCATCAAGGGCGTGGAGGGCGCCCCGGCGTCGCGCACGCTGCAGCGCACCTGGCTGTTTGTGTTTGCGATTGCGCTGCACAACCTGCCCGAGGGGCTGGCCATTGGTGTGGCGCATGCGGGCGGCGACCCTTTGCGGGCCAACGCGCTGGCCACCGGCATCGCCATCCAGGACGTGCCCGAGGGCCTGGTGGTGGCCATGGCGCTGCTGGCGGCGGGCTACCGGCGCGCGTTGGCGGTGGGGCTGGGCATGGCCTCGGGCCTGGTCGAGCCCCTGGGCGCCGTGCTGGGGGCGGCTGTTGTCAGCGCCTCGGCCAGCCTGTTGCCCTGGGGGCTGGGTTTTGCGGCCGGGGCCATGCTGTTTGTGATCAGCCACGAGATCATCCCCGAGTCGCACCGCAAGGGCCACGAGGCCTGGGCCACCGGCGGGCTGATGGTGGGGTTTGTGGTGATGATGCTGCTGGATACAGCGCTGGGTTGAGTTAATTGCTATGTATTTGATAGCTTTCAGGGCATGATGGTCGCGCGCAAGGGCCTGTTTTGGCTTGATATTTTCAGCCCCTGAGCGCATGGGTGCTGCTGCGCCGTGCCCGGCACCAGGAGGCCGGTGGCAGGGAGGTGGTGCAAGGAAGCCGGTGGAAGGAGTCCGATGGCAGGCGCTCAGTGCGCCACGGTTTCCAGCAGCAATTCGTCGATGGGGGCGGGGCGGCCCAGGGCGTATCCCTGGGCAAAGTGCACACCCAGGCCGGTCAGCAGGTCCACGATGGCCTGGCTTTCGGCAAACTCCGCCACGGTTTTCTTGCCCATCAGGCAGCCGATCTCGTGGATGGACTTCACCATGGCAAAGCTCACGGGGTCGTCGGCCATGTTCTTCACAAACTGGCCGTCGATCTTGAGCGTGTCCACCGCCAGCTCGCGCAGGTAGGCGTACGACGACAGTCCGCTGCCAAAGTCGTCGAGCGCGAACTGGCAGCCCCGCGCACGCAGGGCCTGGAAGAAGCGGTTGGCCGCTGCCAGGTCGCCCATGGCGGCGGTTTCGGTGATCTCGAAACACAGGCGGTCGCAGCGCACCGGGGTCTGGTCCATGGCCTGCAGCACCTGGCCCAGGAAGGCGGCGTCGCCCACCGACTGGCCCGAGAGGTTGATGCTGCACAGCTCCACCCCCTCCTGGTGTTCGGCCATCCATGCCAGGGCCTTTTTGATGACCCAGCGGTCCACGCGGGCGGCCAGCTGGTAGCGCTCCACGGCGGGCATGAACTCTCCGGGCGAAACCAGGCGGCCATCGGCCGTGCGCATGCGCAGCAGGATCTCGCAATGCAGGCCACGGCGCTGGCTGTCAGGGGCCGCGCCCAGGCGGATGATGGGCTGGCCGAACAGCTCGAACCGGTCGTGCTGCAGTGCGTCCTCGATGCGGCTGACCCATTCCATCACGCCATAGCGTTGTGCCAGTGCCGGGTCGTTCTCGGCATAGACATGGATGCGGTTGCGGCCTCCGTCCTTGGCCACGTAGCAGGCGCTGTCGGCCGCCTGCAGCAGGGCCCCCACACTTTCCGTAGAGGCGTCGAGCATCACCGCCCCGATGCTGACGCTCACGCTGAACACATGGTCGCGCCACACAAAGCGGAACGCGGCCAGTTCCTGCTGCATGCGCTCTGCCACCTGCAAGGCCTGCTGCAGATCCTGCTGCCACAGCAGGATGCCGAACTCGTCGCCGCCCAGGCGGCACAGCAGGTCCTGGGGCTGCAGGTGGGCCAGAAACAGGCGCGCCACCTGCCGCAGCAGCTCGTCGCCTGCGGCATGGCCGCAGGTGTCGTTGATCACCTTGAAGTTGTCGAGGTCGAGGTAGCACACGCAGTGGCGGGCGGTTGTGGCGTTGCGCGTGGCAGCAAAGGCCTGGGTGAGCAGGTTCTCGAATGCACGGCGGTTGCCCAGGCTGGTGAGCGTGTCGTGCAGGGCCTGGAACTCCATTTCGCGGCTCAGCCGGCTGGCTTCGGTCACGTCACGAAACACCAGCACTACGCCGTCGGCATCTCCGCCGGGGCGCAGCAGGGGAGAGGCCGACAGGTCCATGAGCAACGGGGTGCCCGCCTGCGGCGTGGACCGCAGCTTGGAATGAAACTGGGTGCTGCCCTGTGCCAGCGCCAGGCCCACCAGGTCGGGGGCTGCGTCGTTGCCGGGCTCGGCGCCCAGGCCCAGCACATCCTGGTGTCTGCGCCCGCAAGCGGCGGCCAGTGGCCAGCCTGTCAGCGCCTGGGCGGCGGGGTTGAGGTATAGCACCAACCCCGCAGGATCGGTGGTGACCACGGCATCACTGATCGATTGCAGGGTCACCTGCAGGCGCTCTTTCTGGTGCACCAGCGCTTCTTCGGCCTCGCGCCGCGCGGTCATGAAGCGCACCCGGTCCAGTGCCACGGCCAGGTGCCCGGCGGTGGCCTGCATCAATGCGATCTGCCAGGGTTTGGGCGGCCGCACGCCTTCTTCGTCGCCATAGGTGCCCATGCCCAGTGCGCCCAGGCGCTGGTCGGCCATGATCAGCGGAACGTTGACGATGGTGCGGTTGTGTAGTTTCGCCACCACGGCCTTGTTGGTGCGGGGGTCGGTTCGCGCGTCTTCCACCACCACAACGTGGGTGGCTCGCATGATTTCTTCGAGCAGTGCATCCCCCTTCACGGGGATTTTCATGGTCAGTATCTGGCGGCTCAGGGCGCTCTCTACGCCGCTGGTGGTGTGGGTGAGGAAATCCAGCATTCCCGAGGCATCGTCGACCAGGGTCAGCCAGATATGGCGATAGTCGAAAACGCTTTCGCCCATGGGTTTGACGGCTTCCAGTACGTCGGGCAAGGTCCAGGCGCGCTCCAGGCGTTTGCACAGCTGGAGCAGGGCCTCGGCGTGTCGGCGCTCTTCGGCTTCTTGGGGCGCTGTGGGGTGGTTCGGCAAGGTCATGGAATGTGTTGGAAAGGCGCTTTCCGGGAGTCCTGACGCAAGGGACGATGTGCTGGATCGCTGTCGTGGCGCCGCTTGCAGGCCCGTGGGCAGAGCATAGATAGCGCCTCGGTGGTCCGCATGGTGGAAACCACTGAGAGCGGCTCACAAAACTCTTCGGGCGTCGTTGCCGGGCAGTGGGGGCAAGCCTGAGGAGTGGCTGGTGCGCCCCCGCAAACAAGCCAAGGCAGGATTTTGCTTCGAAATTTATAGCTACTTTGGCTTGATGGACGGGCGGAAGGGCCTGATTTAATCCATTTTTTATCCGAAGAACTGGTAGCACACGGCAATGGCGGCCACCACGCCCGCCAGCTCGGCCAGCAGTGCGCAGCCCACGGCGTGCCGCGCACGCTGAATGCCCACGGCCCCGAAGTACACGGCCAGCACATAAAAGGTGGTTTCGGTGCTGCCCTGGATGACAGCGGCGGCCAGGGCGGCAAAGCTGTCCACGCCCTGGGTCTGCATGGTCTCGATCAGCATGGCGCGTGCAGCGCTGCCTGAAAACGGTTTGACCAGGGCGGTGGGCAGCGCGTCCACAAACCGGGCGTCGGCGCCCAGCGCGGTCACGCACCAGCGGATGCCATCCAGCACATAGCCCAGCGCCCCCGAGGCGCGGAACACGCCCACTGCGCAGAGCATGGCCACCAGGTAGGGCAGCAGGCCCTTGGCCACGTCAAAGCCTTCGCGCGCGCCGTCGATGAAGGCTTCGTACACCGGCACCTTGCGCCACGCGCCCAGGGCCACAAACAGCACCACCAGCGCAAACAGCGTGAGGTTGCCCAGCAGCGACGACAGCGAGGCCAGGGCAGCGGCGCTGAGCGTGGTGAGCAGCGCCATGAAGCCGCCCAGCACCAGCGCCACGGGCAGCAGATAGGCCAGCACCACGGGGCTCCACAGTGGCAGGCGCTGCACCACGGCCACGCTCAGCAGCCCCACCAGGGTGGATGCCGAGGTGGCGAGCAGGATGGGGAGGAAGACCAGCGTCGGGTCGGGCGCGCCCTGCTGCATGCGGTACATGAAGATGGTGACCGGCAGCAGCGTGAGCGAGGACGCGTTGAGCACCAGAAACAGGATCTGCGCGTTGGTGGCAGTGTCAGGCTGCGGGTTCAGCTCCTGCAGCGACTTCATGGCCTTCAGCCCCATGGGCGTGGCCGCGTTGTCCAGCCCCAGGGCGTTGGCGGCAAAGTTCAGTGTGATCAGCCCCAGCGAGGGGTGGCCGCGCGGCACCTCGGGCATGAGCTTGGCAAACAGCGGCGCCAGCCAGCGCGCCAGGGCGTCCACAAGGCCCGCCTTCTCGGCGATGCGCAAGAACCCCAGCCACAGCGTGAGCGTGCCAAACAGCAGCACCATCACCTCGACCGACAGCTTGGCCATCTGGAACAGGGCCTGCACCATGGCCGAAAAAATCTCGGCGTTGCCTCCCACCAGCCACTGGGCCAGCGCGGCCACCGCCGCCGTCAGGAAGAAGCCGAGCCACAGGGTGTTGAGCATGGGATGAATGGAGGTGCTGGGGCGGGATGCTGCCGAGGTTACACGCTGGTCGGCGGGGGATGGGCGGGTTGCAACCCGTTTTGCGCCGCCACGACAGCGCCAGGGTTGTCCGCACGGGGTGATGGCAGGGCAGCGGGTAAACTATAGGGTTTTGCCGCGCGGGACGACCCACGGCAAACACCCCCCAACCCACACACAAAGGTAACCCCCATGGGCGCGCAGTGGAAAGCAAAGGGCAAGGCACTGGTTGCCGATGCCAAGGGCAAGCTGTTTGGCAAGCTGGTCAAGGAAATCACCGTGGCCGCACGCGGCGGTGCCGACCCGGCCAGCAACTCGCGCCTACGCCTGGTCGTCGAGCAGGCCCGCAAGGCCTCGATGCCCAAGGACACGCTGGAGCGCGCCATCAAGAAGGGCTCGGGCACCGGGGCCGATGCCGTGAACTACGAGCGCGTGATCTACGAAGGTTATGCACCGCACCAAGTGGCCGTGATGGTCGAATGCCTGACCGACAACGTGAAACGCACGGCGCCTGAGATGCGCGTGCTGTTCCGCAAGGGCCAGTTGGGCACCTCGGGCTCGGTGGCATGGGATTTCGACCACGTCGGCATGATCGAAGCCGAGCCTGCCGTGGCAGGCGCTGACCCTGAAGAGGCCGCCATTGAAGCGGGCGCGCAAGACTGCGAGCCAGGCGATGAAGAGGGCACCACCACCTTTTGGACCGACCCGGCTGAACTGGACCTGGTGAGTCGTGCGTTGCCTGCCCATGGCTTCAACGTGCTGTCGGTCAAGCTTGGCTACAAGCCTAAGAACCCCGTCAACCCTGCCAACCTCACGGCCGAGCAGCTGGAAGAGGTCGAAGCCTTCCTGGCGGCCATCGACGGCAACGATGACGTGCAGAACGTGTTTGTGAGCCTGGGCGGCTGATACACGGTTGATGCCCGGCCGCAGGCCCCTGCGGCCTGCGCCACCGGCTTTCACACCACCCACTTCTCAATGACTGCAGACCACTACGCCGCCCTCGGGCTGGCGGCCAATGCGTCGCTGGCCGACATCAAGAAGGCCTTTCGGCAGAAGGCTTCGTTCTACCACCCCGACCGCAACGACGCGCCCGACGCCGCCCAGCGTTTTGCCCAGGTGCAAAAGGCCTACGAGGTGCTTTCCGACGACGAAGCACGCCAGGCCTACGACGACAACCGCCGCCGCAACCTGCTGGACGACCCGCTGCAGACCGCGCAAGAGATCTGGCAGGCCTATTCGGCGCGCATTCTTTCTTCTTCCTGATCGCCTCTGTGAAACTTTCTCCCTACTTTCATGACCTGCGCTCCGCCTACCAGGCCGAGCTGGATGACCTGGTCTCCGACTCCGAAGGCAACGATGTGCTGCGCAAGCGCCTGGCAGAGAAGCGCAACGAAATTGCCTTTCTGGTGCAGATGATGGAGCTGGCCCCCGAGATGGTGGCCGTGGTGTTTCACCGGGGCTTTCGCTTCACCAAACCTGCCGCTGTCGAGCAACTGCTGGGCTCACCCGTGGATGCCTTGCCCGACTGGCACAGCCTGACCCACGCCGTGGCGCTGGAGCCCTGGGCGCAAAGCCTGGCGCAGACCGTGCTGCGTGAACCCCAGGGCGCGCGTTTTCTGGCGGTGGCCGCCGGGCTCGAATACCTGCAGCAGCACGCACGCATGGCGCCTGCATCGGCGGTGCACGGCGACAGCGATGCCGAGGACGACGGTGAAGACGCCGCCGAGCACGATGACGACTACAACGCGTTGAGCGCCGACGACGCGATGGACCCGCAAAACAGCCGCACGCGCGAAGAGTCCAGTGCCAACTGGCTGGCCGATGTGGGCTTTGAGCGGAAAGAATGAACCACCCCCTGAGTCGCCTTCAGCGCCTTCCCCCTCTCCTTCGGGAGGGGGACGCACCCGGTGGCCTGGCAAAGCCAGCTCCACGGGTGCACTGGCTTGGGCCACGCCAGTTTCATCGGACTGCGCGTGTTGCCTGGCGATGTGGAAAATCAAGAAGGAATATGCATGAGTGACCACAACCACCTGGCCCTGATCACCAAGACCACCAGCCTGATTGCGGCCGGTGACATCGTGGGTGCCGAATCGGCCCTGGCCGAGCTGGCCGACACCGACGGCGACGGCGCGCTGATGGTGGTGCTGGACCAGCTCGCGCCCAAGGACATCCTGGCCGTGATGCGCGAGTACGACGACTCCAAGGCGTCCGTGGTCAACATGCTGGTCACGCCCGAGCAGTTTGCGCGCGCCATGGTGCTGGAGAAGCAGTACAAGGACCTCACCCACACGCATTTGCGCAACATGGTCAACGCCGTGGTCTTCCGCGACGATGCCGACCCGGTGGAGTTCCTCACCGCCATTGGTGACCTGGAAGGTGGCGCCGAGGCCCTGGCCAACTACTTTGCCGAGAAGTGGAGCCGCGTGGAGGCCTTTGCCCGCACCGGCACTTTTGACGCGACCGAAGATTACGGCCTCACGCTGAGCGACGACGAGCTGCTGGCATCGGGCTACGTGCAGCCGCGTGTGGACCAGGACGAAGTGGCCGACCGCGACTGGATGCAGATGGCCTGGCTGCTGCGCTATGAGTGTCGCGACCTGTTCATCGAGATGCTGCTGGTGCTGCGCGCCAAGGCCCGCGCCTTTGACCTGGGCCTGGAAGAGGGCGACGACGCCCCCGCCGAGGAAGACGACGGCAAGTTCGAGACCAGCGAGACCGACCGGGGCAAGGCCACGCCGGCGGCGCGCGCGTCTGACGAAGAATCCGCGATCTGATGATGTCCCAAAGCTCGGCACTGCAACTGCACGATGCGCGCCCTTTCTTTGAAAAGGCGCTGGTGTACGGCGTGCAGCATGGCATCCTCGGTGCGGACCGGCTCGCGGCCATCAACACCGATGCGCCCAAGGGCATGGTGCAGATTGCGCGCTACTTTGGCAGCGAGTTCTTGCGACCCGAGCTGGAAAAAGCGCGCGACCGCATGGTCAACCTCATCAGCCTGTACCTGCTGGAGAGCACGGACGGCGACCTGGCCAAGGCGGCTGTCTCGTTGCGCGACAACTCCTTCTTGTCGCGCTCCAAGGGCGGCTCGGACATGCTCAAGCGCCTGATCGCCATGCCCGAGAGCAGCAACTTCGGCATGGCCGGGTATGCCGATGCCGAAACGCCGCTGCTGGCTGCCTGGTCGCTGCGCAGCCATGCCGACTACCGTGCCGAGCTGGCCCGGCGCAGCCAGATTGCCCAGGCCATCGCCGCCGCCGAGTGGCTGGCGGCGCAGTACGACCTGGACACCGACGAGCTGGAGTCCGCCGGGGCCGACGCCGAGGCCGTCATCCGCACAGGCCTGCTGATGCAGGCCCTGGCCCCACAGGCCATGGCGGCGGGTGAATGGCCCAGTGCACCGGCGTTTGAAAAGCTGGTGACGGGCCTGCGCAAGAAAAAGCTGCCCGTGCCCACGGCACTGCGCCTGCCGCCCGGGCTGCCCCAGCCGCTGCACGATGCCGTGGCGGCGCACTGCAGCGCCGTGCTGGCCGACTTGCCCAAGCTGCTGCAGTCCACCACGCCGCTGCGCACCCTGCTGCGGCCCATGGCGGCATTTCGTGCGCGCTACTTCCTGCTGGACGACCCGCTGGCCGAGGTGGAGGCCCTGCACCACAGCCTGGACGCGCTGGAAGACGACGCCGAACCCCCACAGCCCGCCAGCAAGACCTGGCTCAAGACCACCGACGGCAACGACGACGAACATTCGCTGCTCACGCTGTTCCTGTGCCTGGCGGCCGGTGTGCCCAAGAAAACCTTGCTGACCGAGAAAACCGCCGCCAGCCTGGTGCGCAAGGCGCGCAAGTCCGGCCTGCAGCCTGCGCTGGCGGCCGACTTCATCCGCGCCCATGCGCCCGGGGTGCACCAGCAGGACTACCTGGCGCTGTGGGCCAGCTTTGTGCAGGACGCCGAGAAAACCTTGCTCAGCGACATGGACTACCAGATGCACGACGCGCTGGCGCTGCTGCGCCGCGAGTGCAATGTGGTGGGGTAGCCAGCCCCCAAGGTTCTTGATCGAGGGTCTTGACCTGGGCCTTAACCCAGGTCAAGCAACCTTGCCTGGTGCATCGGCCCAGGGCAGGGCGCGACGGTGGCGCGGTTAACATTTGGGACACCCGCCCGCCCATCCTCCCGTGCACAGCCCCACACTCACCATCCTTGCGGCGCTTTTGACCGCGCTTGTCACCGCCGTGCTCTACGCCGTGTGGCATTTCAACAAGAACATCCCGGGCCTGCGCCTGTGGATGTTGTCCTTTTTGTGCAGCTCGATTTTTACCGTCAGCCTGCTGGCGCGCAGCTGGCTGCCCGAGGTGCTGGGGGTTGTCATCTCGCAGGGGTTTGTGGCGCTGGGGGCCTATCTGTGCCTGCTGGCCGGGCGCACTTACATGGGGCGGCGGCCGTTTTCGCACCTGTATGCGGTGTTGGGTATCGGGGCGCTGGTGGCCTTGTCGGTGGTGTTCACGGTGGTGTACCCGCACCTGGGCATGCGTTTTGTGCTGGTGGGGTTGGGCGCGGGCGTCTGCTATTTGCTCACGGCGCGCACGCTGGCCGCGGGTGGCATGCACCGCGTGCCGGCCTGCTACCTGCTGGCGTGCGTGTTGGGCCTGCATGGCCTGTTCCTGCTGCTGCGGCCCGCCTTGTTCATGCTGGAAGCTGCGCCGCAAGCCGGGTTATCAGGCACTTTTGTGCTGGTGCAGGTGTCGCAGTTTGTGGTGCTGGAGGCCACCATGGCCGCTGTGCTGCTGGGGTTTGGCGCGCTGATGCTGGCCAACGAATTCATCACCAGCGAGCTGCGGCACCTGGCCGAGGTAGACCCGCTCACCAGCGTCTTCAACCGCCGCGCGTTTCTTACGCTGCTGGACAAAGCCGTGAGCAGTGCCCAGCGCACCCACATGCCGGTGCCCGTGCTGGTGCTGGACCTGGACCTGGACCACTTCAAGACCATCAACGACACCTGGGACCACCGTGCGGGCGACGATGTGCTGCGCCATTTGTGGCCCTGGCCCTGCGCTGCCTGCGCAAGGAGGACGTGATGGGCCGGCTGGGCGGCGAAGAGTTCGCCATCTTTTGCCCAATGCCGGGGCAGAGGGCGCACGCGCCGTCGCCGAACGCCTGCGGCTGCTGGTCGAATCCCACCCCGCCACAGCGGGTGTGTAGTCCATCCCTCTCACGGTGAGCATCGGCATTGCCCTGTGTGGCCCAGGCGATTCGGCGGGCGCCGCGCTGCAGCGGGCCGACGAGGCCATGTACCTGACCAAACAACGCGGCTGCAACCGGGTGGAGTTGTCGGGCCCTGCAGCGGCCACCACCGCGCCTGCAGTGGTGGCGACAGCGGCCTGAGTGGAGCGGCTGCAGGATCTGTCGCAAGCTTGAGCTGCCAGCGCACAGAAACGCTTGCGCGTCGTCCAGCAGCCCAATGTCGGCTGTCCGACCTTCAGGGGTGCGTACGTTGTAGGTGCCCGCCATAGGCCTGCCGCGAAATTGCAGGCCCTGAGGTCACCCCACGTCATTGACAAGCACACGCCATGGCAGCCATTCCCTCCCGAAGTAGCCGCGTTCCCACCGGCCCGATGGCCCCGCCCTGCAGGGCCTTCCTGCGTGTGGGGGCAGGCCTGGCCACCGTGGGGGCGGTGGCGGGGGGCGGCTACCTGCTGTACCGGCCTGCGAACGACCGGCAACTGGTTTTTGCCACCGTGGCCGATGCCATGCAGGAGGTGGAACGCCTGGCCAGCGCTGCCGTGGGCCCGCTGGCCCCCGCCACGGCCTGGAACTGGTCGCAGACGCTGGTGCACTGCGCGCAGAGCATCGAGTATTCGCTGCAGGGCTTTCCGGCACCCAAGTCGGCCCTGTTTCAGAACACGCTGGGCGCTGCGGCCTTCACGCTGTTTGCCCATCGCGGGCGCATGAGCCACAACCTGGCCGAACCCATCCCCGGCGCCCCCGCGCTGGACGCAGCGGCCGAGGCCCAGGCCGCCCTGGCACGGCTGCGCAAGGCAGCGCAGGACTTTGCTACCCACACTGGCCCCTTGCTGCCCCACTTCGCTTATGGCGCCCTCGACAAGGCCCAGTACGAACAGGCGCATGCCATGCACCTGGCCAACCACCTGTCGGCGTTTGATGTGGTGGTGTAGCTATCTATTTGATAGCTATTTGCGCTTGCTGGACGGGCGGTAAAGGCCTGTTTTCTTAAGAAACTGCTGCTCGACTGGATTTGTCGCCATTGGCTGACATTCCGGCGGCCCTCCAAGAGGTAAGGTATGGCAGGCTGCGCGATCAGCGCGGCCACCCTGCCCCCGCACACTGGGTGGTTTGCGCGCAGTGCGTGCACCCGGCAGGGCCTGCTTTACGGAGTTCCCCATGACCAATACAACTATCTCCACGAGTTTCACCACCCTTCGCCGCCTGGTTGGTGGCGCTGCTGCCGCGCTGCTGCTGGCGGCCGCAGGCGGGGCGCAGGCCCAGACCTACATCAACGCCACTGTGGGCGGCGAGCTGGCACCGGGCGTGTATGGCCGCATCAACATCGGCAACGCGCCGCCACCGCCCCTGATCTATGCCGAGCCCGTCATCATCCACCGCCCGGCCGTGGTGGTGCCCCGCGCACCGATCTACCTGTATGTGCCCCCGGGCCACGCCAAGAACTGGGGCAAACACTGCGCCCGCTACAACGCCTGCAACCAGCCCGTGTACTTTGTGCAGGAGCCCCCGCCGCGCAAGGGCCCCAAGCACCACCATCACCCGGGGCGCGATGACCGCCGCTGGGACGACGACCACCGCCACGGCGGCGGCAAACATGACCGTGACCACGGTCGAGGCCATGGGCGGGGCGATGACCGGGGTGAGCGGGGCGAAGGCCGTGGCAAGGGCCACGGCCACCGGGACTGAGCGGCCTGAGCAGCCGGATGGATGGGCCGGAGCGGTTGCGCGCGGCGGGTGCTCCGCCCGCTCCCGTCCTCTCCTTGCGCCACCGCAGATCGCGGGCTTGCGCCAGCGGTTAAGCTCGGGCTCCTATGGCCCAAGTCACCTTTTCCCCTCCGTTCGCCCCCCCTTCCGAAGTCGCCAGCCAACTGCGCCAGGGCGGTTTTGCCGTGTTGTCCCCGGCAGCCGTGGCCGAGTGGATCGGTTGCGATCTGCCCGCGCTGATGGCCCTCAACAGCGACTGGGCCGCGCTGCCACCCGATGAGTTTCTGAAAGACGGTGGCCGCTACCGCCGCCGCCGCCATGCCTGTTTTGTGGTGCAGGGCGGGCAGGTGCAGCAGGCGCCCCACCGCGCGCACTGGCAGCCGGTGGAATACAACGCGCTGCATGGCGGCATGGAGCGCTGGTTTGCACCCATGGAGCCCGCCACCGTGGCACGTCCCGTGTGGCAGCAATTGCTGGCAGCGCTGGCGGGCGTGTCGGACGCCGTGTTTGCCGGGCCGGACGCCCCCGCACCCTGGTTCGTGGAAGCGCACCAGTTCCGCATCGACACCACCGACGGCATTGGCCGCCCCACGCCCGAGGGCGCGCACCGCGACGGCGTGGACCTGGTGGCAGTGTTCCTGGTAGGCCGCGAAGGCGTGAAAGGCGGCGAGACCCGCGTGTTCGAGGCCACGGGCCCCAGCGGCCAGCGCTTCACGCTCACCGAGCCCTGGTCGCTGCTGCTGTTGGATGATGCGCGCATGATCCACGAATCCACCCCCATTCAACCCCTGGCTGCGGGTGGCCACCGCGACACGCTGGTGGTGACCTGCCGGCGCGGCAACTTCCAGGGGGCCGATGTGGTGGGGCAAGGCCCGGCCGCCTGAAAATGGGGGCGAGTGCGCCCGATTTGATGCGAATCAAGATGCAGGGTATGGTGGCGGTTCACACTGTCGTCCATGGTCAGGCCACAAGCCTGGTCCCCCCCTTCATTCAAGGAGTAGCACCATGTTCAAGCACATTCTGGTTCCCGTCGATGGCTCCAAGACCTCGATGCTGGCCGTGTCCAAGGCCGCAGCCCTGGCCAAGACCTTTGGCAGCGCCGTGACGGCGGTATATGTCGTCGATCCCTATCCCTTTACAGGCGTGGGTGCCGACTTTGCCTACGGCCAGGCGCAGTACATCAACGCGGCCACGGCCGAAGCCAATGCCGCGCTCGATGCGACCAAAAAGGCCATGGCCGAAGCAGGCGTGCAGGCCAACGCCCTGGTGGGCGAGGGCCATGCCGTGCATGACGGCATCCTGCGCGCACTCGAAGCTTCGGGCGCCGACCTCATCGTGATGGGCTCGCACGGCCGCCGCGGCCTCGAAAAGCTGGTGCTGGGCAGCGTCACGCAGCGCGTGCTGGGTGTGGTGCACATCCCCGTGCTGGTCGTGCGCGACTGATCGCTGCACAGCAGCATCGCCCATGAAAAACGGCTCCCAAGGGAGCCGTTTTTGCTGCGGTTCTTGATGGCGCCAGGCATCGCCGCAGCGATGAAAACTGGCACGCCTCCAGGCCAGTGCACCCGTGGAACTGGCTTTGCCAGGCCACTGGGTGCGTCCCCCTTCAGGGGGAAGGCGCGAAGCGCCTCAGGGGGTCACTCTATCTTCGCTCCAGAGGCTTCCACGATGCCCTTCCACTGCGTGTATTCCTTCTTCAGGAGGGCACCCAGCTGGGCCGATGTCATGGCCTCGGGTTCGGCACCCTGGGCCTGGATGGCGGCCTTCATGTCGGCCGTGGCCAGCAGCTTGTTGATCTCGGCGTTCAGCGTGGCCACCACAGGGGCAGGCGTGCCTGCGGGGGCGAACACGCCGTACCAGGTGCTCACGTCAAAGTCCTTGAAGCCGGACTCGGCCACCGTGGGCACATCGGGCAGCGAGGAGCTGCGCTTGGCCGAGGTCACGGCCAGCGGGCGCAGCTTGCCCGCCTTGATCTGGCCCATCGCCGAAGGCAGCGACGACACCAGCAGGTCCACATTGCCCGCCAGTGCGTCCATCAGCGCGGGGTTGGAGCCCTTGTAGGGAATGTGGCTGAGCTTGGCGCCCGCCGCCTGCTCGAACAGGTGGCCTGCCAGGTGGATGGAGGTGCCGTTGCCGGGCGAGCCATAGGTGATGGTGCCAGGCGCAGCCTTGGCGGCGGCCACCACATCGGCCAGGGTCTTGTACTTGGAGTTGACGCTGGTGGCGATGACCACGGGCGTCCAGGCCACATGGGCCACGGGCGTCAGGTCTTTGGTCGGGTCCCAGGGCAGGTTCTTGTACAGCCAGGGGCCGATCACTAGGTTGTCCTTCTGGCCCATCACGATGTCGTAGCCGGTGGGTGCGGCCTTCACGGCTTCGCCGATGCCGATGGTGCCGCCCGCGCCCGCCTTGTTGTCAGCCACCACGGTCCACTTGGCGCTGTCGGTGAGCTTGGTGGCCACCATGCGCGAGAGGATGTCGGTGCCGCCGCCGGGCGGGAAGGGCACGATCAGGCGGATGGGTTTGGTGGGGTAGGCCGCAGCCGGTGCGGGCGTCTGGGCGTGGGCCGTGGTGCCCAGGGCAAAGGCGAGGGCGGTGAAGGAAAGCAGGGTGCGAATCATGGTGAGCAATGTCTCCGTCGGTTCAGGGGTGTGCGGGTCGCCCCTTGGGGACGGGGGAACCCGGCTGATCTGGGTCAGCGGGCGCCAATGATCGCTGATCATCTGCGGCACCCGCCTTGCCAATAGCGGGTGGCAGCATCGCCGCTGGCGATGGCGGCCTGCGCACCCGCTGGCAGTTCATGCGGTTACATGCGCTCAAAAATCGCCGCAATGCCCTGGCCGCCGCCGATGCACATGGTCACCAGTGCGTAGCGGCCTTGCACGCGCTGCAGTTCGTGGATGGCCTTCACGGTGATCAGCGCACCCGTGGCGCCGATGGGGTGGCCCAGCGAGATGCCCGAGCCGTTGGGGTTGACCTTGGCCGGGTCCAGGCCCAGGTCCTTGGTCACTGCACAGGCCTGGGCGGCGAAGGCCTCGTTGGCTTCGATCACGTCCAGGTCGGCCACGGTGAGGCCCGCCTTCTTCAGCGCCAGCTGCGTGGCGGGCACGGGGCCGATGCCCATGTACTTGGGGTCCACACCCGCGTGGGCGTAGGCCACCAGGCGGGCCAGGGGCTTGGCACCACGGGCCTTGGCGGCACCGGCTTCCATCAGCACCACGGCGGCGGCCGCGTCGTTGATGCCCGAGGCATTGCCGGCCGTGACCGTGCCGTTTTCCTTCACGAACACGGGCTTGAGCTTGGCCATGTCCTCCAGTGTGGCGCCGGGGCGGAAGTGCTCATCGGTGGCGTATTGCACATCGCCCTTTTTGCTCTTGAGGGTGACGGGCACGATCTGGTCCTTGAACAGGCCTGCCTGCGTGGCGCGTTCGGCGCGGTTGTGGCTCTCGACGGCCAGCTTGTCCTGGTCTTCGCGCGTGATGCCCCACTTGGCGGCGATGTTCTCGGCCGTCACACCCATGTGGATGGTGTGGAAGGGGTCGTGCAGCGCGCCGATCATCATGTCCACCATCTTGGTGTCGCCCATGCGGGCGCCCCAGCGCATGTTCAGGCTGGCAAAGGGCGCGCGGCTCATCACCTCGGCGCCCGCGCCAATGGTCACGTCGGTGTCGCCCAGCTGGATGGCCTGCGCCGCCGACACGATGGCCTGCAGGCCCGAGCCGCACAGGCGGTTCACGTTGAATGCGGGCGTGCCCTCGCCGCAGCCGCCGTTGATGGCTGCCACGCGCGACAGGTACATGTCCTTGGGCTCGGTGTTCACCACGTGGCCGAACACCACATGGCCCACATCCTTGCCTTCCACGCTGGCGCGCGCCAGCGATTCCTTGACGACCAGCGCGCCCAGGTCGGTGGGGGCGATGTCCTTGAGGCTGCCACCAAAGGTGCCAATGGCGGTGCGCACAGCGCTGACGACGACGACTTCACGGGTCATGGGGAGGTCCTTGTAGAGAAGAATATGAATAAAAATGGCCGCTTGCGCGCGTCCATCATGCTTTTTCAGCTATGAAAACAGGAGTAATGGGCTCACGCCTCGCGCACATCGGCCACCGGGTTGGTGCCGAAGTCTGCGCGCTCCAGCCAGGCGAGCACGCGGGTGGCGGCGTCGGCAGGCGATGTGAGCTGGCCACCCGTCTTGAGGTTGGCGAAATTCTGGCGATCCGGGAAGGCGGCCGGGTCGGCGCCGCGCAGCTGGACCTGCATGTCGGTGTCGATCACACCGGGCGCCAGCGAGCATACCTTGGCGCCATGCGGCTTGAGGGCCTCATCCAGTGCCACGCAGCGTGTGAAATGGTCCATGCCCGCCTTGGCCGCGCAGTAGGCGGCTTGTGACGCCATGGCCCGGCGGCCCAGGCCCGAGGAGATGTTGAGCACCTTGCGCGGCACCGTCCAGCCGTCCGTTGCGCCCAGGAAGGCGGCGGTGAGCTGCATGGGGGCCTCTAGCCCCACACGCAGCGCATGGGCCAAGTCGGCCAGATCATGCGGGTTGGCGCTGGCGGACAGCGGCGCAATGCGCGGGATCACGCCCGCGTTGTTGATGAGCGTGGCGCTGGCAAACGCCTGCGGGCCCTGGGCTTGCAGCCAGGCCTGCAACTGGTGCGCAGCCTGCTCGCCTTGCGACAGGTCTTGCTGCCACTGCTCAAGCGTGGCGCCTGTGGCCTTGGCCTCGGCGGCCAGGTCGGGGTTGGTGCTGCGGGCAATACAGATCAGGGTGTTGCCGCTTTTGAGCAACTGCTGGGCCATGGCCAGGCCCATGCCGCGCGAGGCGCCGGTGAGGATGGTGAGGTGGGTATGAGGCATCCCGCCATGTTACTGCGCAGTACGCAGCGCAGGGCCGCATTCAGGCGCTCATTGACCCTCGGGCGACTCCAGCACCGCGAGCAACTGGGCCAGCTTGCGGTCCAGGGCGGCGAGGTCGGCCGCGCGCAGCGGGGCCAGCAGCGCGTGTTCGTTGGTCACATGGGCCTCCACGGCGCGGTCGATCAGCGCCAGGCCCGCCGGGGTGAGCTGCACCAGCAGGCTGCGGGCATCGGCAGGGTTGGCCAGGCGGGTGATCCAGCCACTGGCTTCAAGCCGGTTCATGCGGTGCGTCATGGTGCCCGAGGTGACCATGAGCGTGGAGAACAGCGTGGTGGGCGCCAGGCAGTAGGGGGCACCCGAGCGGCGCAGCGTGGCCAGCATGTCGAACTCCCAGAACGACAGGCCGAAGGGCGCGAAGGCGGCTTCGAGCCGCCGGTCCACCAACGCGGCGCAGCGTTTGAGGCGGCCAATCGGGCCCATGGGGGACACATCCAGATCGGGGCGTTCGGTGAGCCATTGGGCCAGGATGGCATCCACGGCGTCTGCGGGGCGAAGGTCAGGCATGGGTGTTATTTATCTTGATATCGAGATTTTATGCTACAGTGGTTTATCTTGAATTGAAGATAAAAAGCATGAATTCAACCTCGACCTCGTCGCCCTCCTCCCGCTGGCTGGATGTGTGCATCACCGCGCTCGCGCCTGCCATCTGGGGCTCCACCTACATCGTCACCACCGAGCTGTTGCCGCCCGGGCGGCCTTTCACCGCTGCACTGCTGCGGGCGCTGCCCGCCGGGCTGCTGCTGGTGCTGTGGGCGCGGCGCTGGCCGGTGCCCGGCGGCTGGGGGCGCATGGCGCTGCTGGCTGCGCTCAACATTGGCGTCTTCCAGGCGCTGCTGTTTGTGGCGGCCTACCGCTTGCCGGGCGGGCTGGCGGCCGTGGTCGGGGCCATTGGCCCGCTGGTGGTGATGGGCCTGGCCTGGTCGGTGGACCAGCGCCGTCCGCCGGTCGTGGCGTTGGGGGCGGGCGTGCTGGCGGTGGCTGGCATGGCCCTGCTGCTGCTGGCCCCCGGAACCGTCTGGGACGCGTGGGGCGTAGCGGCGGCGCTGGCGGGCACGGTGTGCATGGCGATGGGCACGTTTCTCTCGCGCCGCTGGCAGTCTGGCCTGCCGGTGCTGGCCTTTACCGGCTGGCAGCTGCTGCTGGGCGGGCTCATGCTGGCGCCGGTTGCCTGGTGGGCCGACCCGCCTTTGCCCGCGCTCACGGCCACGCAGGCCGGTGGGTATGTGTACCTGTGCCTGGCGGGGGCGCTTGTGGCCTATGTGCTGTGGTTCCGGGGCATCGAGCGCCTGCCCACGGTGGCCGTAGCATCGCTGGGGCTGCTGAGCCCGCTCACGGCCGTGGTGCTGGGCTGGGCGCTGCTGGGGCAGTCCATGCGAGGGGTGTCGCTACTGGGCATGGCCACGGTGCTGGGCTGCGTGCTGGCAGTGCAGTGGGCGATGGCGAGACCGACCTAGATTCGTGCTTTTCCATCCCCCATCAAATTTTTTGCATACGGTATCTTCGGTATGAAAAAAATACTGGTCAGGGGCTGGGATCTCAAGTGATCTCGGCTATCCTGCAGCGCCTCGCACCTCAGGCTGCGGCGATAGCCCGAAGCCCACCGACCCGCGCAACAGGGGCGTTGGCTACTGGCGCTGCTCCCTGGCTGGCGGTGGTGACTAAATTGCCAGCAGCGTCCAACTGAAACACTGAAACCAGTTGGACAAGATCCAGGGCTTGGCTTTTCATGCTGCTAGCGGCAGCGGCCATTTCTTCCACTAGGGCTGCATTCTGTTGCGTGGCCTGGTCCATCTGCATGACCGCTTCACCTACCTGGCCCACACCATCACTCTGCTCTGAGCTGGCCGCGCTGATCTTGCTCATGATGTCTGTGACGTTCCGGATGGACTGAACGATATCTGTCATTGTTTGCCCCGCCTTGTCGACCAGGGCCGTTCCTTGGTCCACGCGGCTCACGCTGGCAGAAATGAGTTCCTTGATCTCCTTGGCGGCCTCCGCCGAACGGCCTGCAAGCCCCCGCACTTCGCTGGCCACTACTGCAAAGCCTCGTCCCTGTTCGCCTGCGCGCGCGGCTTCTACCGCCGCGTTAAGCGCGAGAATATTCGTCTGGAAGGCAATGCCATCGATCACGCTGATGATATCGGCGATTTTTTTGCTGCTGTCGTTAATGCCCTTCATGGTCTCCACCACCCGAGCCACCACTTCGCCCCCCTGCACTGCGACGTCATTGGCATTGCGGGCGAGTTTGTTGGCTTGTTGGGCACTGTCGGAGTTCTGCTTCACGGTCGAGCCGAGTTCTTCCATGGAGGCTGCGGTCTGTTGCAGAGCACTGGCTTGGCGCTCAGTTCGAGCAGAAAGGTCGTGATTGCCTTGCGATATTTCCGCACTGGCGGTAGAAACATTTTCAGCGCTTTGCCGTACGTTGGCCACAATGTCGGCGAGCTTGGAGCGCATGTGCGCCAACTCGGTGAGCAACTGGCCAGGCTCGTCCTTGGCACCCTCGGGGATAGGGGTCGCCAGGTCACCTGCCGCGATGGCGGAGGTAGCCCGGACTGCCTGCTGCACGGGAGCGGTAATGGAGCGGGTGGTCGACCATGCCAAAAAGATTCCTAGAAGTATGGCCAGCGCGGTGCTTCCGCCGACCCATGCGATGTTGGCATCGGCCTTCTGCATTGTTTCCTTCAGGGTTCTGGCCACACCTTCGTCCAGAGTGAGGGTCAGCTCCTTCAGTACGGCAGAATAGTCCTGAAAGACGGGTTCCAATACTGTATTGGCCTGCTCGGCTACGTCCTGTCCGGCCTCTTTGGCCTTGACTAGTTCGGTGCGCTTGACACGGTAGGCATCGCGCGCTGCGATGGCCCGGTCGTAAAGCTGTATTTCCTTGCCGGGTAGCAGGTAGCCTTGCACCTCTTGCATGCGCTTGCTTTGCAGCTCGACCACGGCAGCCATGTCTTTCTTCAGCTTCCCCGCGTACTGGGCGTCGCTGGACTTAAGGAAGGCCTCGGTGCGCAACCAATTCATCTGAATATCGGTCTGCCACTGATGCATGATGCCCTGGCGTTTGAGCTCCGAAGTAGCGATGTGCTCGTTGCTGCGTTCCAGTTCGACAACGCTCATGACGCCGAGCGTAGCAATGACAATGGTGATGAAAAGCAGCAGCCCGAACGCCACTCCGAGTCGAATACCCAATTTCAGGTCCTTGATGCGCATGACGGCTCCTTGAAGGGTGCAGTGGGGAAGGTGTTTAAAGACGTGTTGAGGGCTGGAAACTCTAAGACTAGGTAGGTTTTCCGCGCCGTTCAGGACAGTGCTGCAGCACTGGTTTCTGGGGTACTAGTGCTTTGTAGGCGTTGGCGCACACCGGCCAGGTAGTCGGCCCGCACGCGGCGGGCCGCGTAGTCGCGCGGCGCGCTGCGCAGCAGCTGCTCCCAGGCCTCGCTGCGTAGTTTTTCCGAATTCTGGTGACATTGCGCCAGCACTGCGGGTGTTGGTTGGGGGGCTTGGGCCTCGGTCATGCATTCATAGCCGTAGTAGTGCATGAGTTCCAGCGCCAGGCTTTCGATGGTCTCAATTTCGTGGAGCTGTAGCTGGGTCTTGAACTTGTCTTTGTTCGCTGGCAACGGGGCGAAGCAGTTGGATTCCCACAGTGCGGACATCCGAGACAGCTCTTGCGCCTCCTGCGATGCCTCGATGTCCAGCATCTCCGGCATGAACTCGATGCCGATGAAGTGACAGATGCGCCGCAGCGTGGTTTCCTGCTCGCTCAGGAAGTTTTCATAGCGGATGGTGAGCACGCGGTCTGGGTGGCGCAGTGCCAGCGCGCGGCCTGTGGTGTGAGCCTTGACCCAGGCCAAGGCGTTGAGTGTGGTGTCGAAGTCGTGAATAATCGCCCGATTCATTGAGGCCACCTGCGCCCTGGGGTCGCGCACAACGTTCAGAAAGCGCATATGTGGGAACAGGGCCATTAGCTCGTTGGCGTAGTGAACGCTGTCGAGCGCCTTGTCCATGGCTACGCTGGCCCCGTGCTTCTCCGCGCTACGCAGCAGCATTTCCCACACGATGCGGTGCACGCTGCGGGGTTCGTCCCGCAGAGATTGGAAGATATCCTCGGCGTCGAAGTGGATCCCCGGCCATGGCACCATGCTGGCCTGCTGCAGCCCCACAACGTCTTTGACCATCTGCTGGTAAGCGCTGTCGTTGCGCAAATCGCCATACAGGGGCACTAAAGGCATGAAGTCCACGATGTGCAGCGGATAGGGGGAGTGAAACTGCGGGCTGGCGTTTAGTCGCAGGCGCAGCGCATGGCTACCGCAGCGTCGCAGCGGAATCATCAGCAGCGGAAGCGGGCGTGTGGTGCGGTGTGATTGGTTCATGGTGTGTCTGCCTCCAGGTGTGCGAAGAACTCATTGATGAAGCGATCTATGTCCTGGTCGGGCAGGCGGTCGATGCCACCCGCACCATGGCGCCCCCCACCGGCCGGGTAGCGACTACAGAAGATGTCGGCGCGGCTGGCGCTGGCGCTGCCGATGCGCAGGCTGACGAGGTAGTCGCCGTCTGAACGGGGTGTTAGCACAGCGACCGAGCGACCGTTGTTGCGCGCTACCAGCTGGTTGGCCAGGGTGCCGCAAAGGCGCCGGGCCCATGCGCGATCCGGCAGTACGTAGACCGTCGCCCTGTCATTGGCGGTGTAAGGTGTCAGGTTTTTCACCGCCTGCTGGTCGCTCGCGTGGCCTTCCTGCAGGCGGCGGAATTCGTAGGCCTTTGCCATGAAGTCGAGCGGGCTTTCGAAGCGGTGCATCGACCGGTACAGTTGCACAGGGCAAAAATGCAGGTCTTCGCGGCTTTCGCCATAGGCGTTGTAGTTGAGCAGATAGCCTAGCTGTGCCAGCGCCCCGCGTGTGGCGGCAGTGCAGCCATGCTCGCGTGCCATGTGATCGGCCACGGCGTCCAGATTGTCGCCGTAGGCCGCCACGATGGCCCACTGGAGCAAAACACTGCCCAGGTGGCGGTCTACCAGGATGCTGGTACAAACGTCCCGGCCAGTGTCAATGTGGGCGTTGAGCTGCGGGTGGCGAAAAAGGGTTTGTGCGCTGTGGTGGTCGAAATAGGTCACTTGGCCGCCGTCATTGAGTACTTGGCGCACGCCCTTGGCATTGCGGTCCCATGAGATGTCGAGCGCTGTCACCTGTAGAGGTCGACCGGTGGGCAGCTGATCGAACAGCGCAATGTCTCGCTTTGCGCCACTAATGAGGAAGCTGTCATGGGGCTCAATCAGGCGCAGTTGGTGCAGTGCGCACAGACCGTCGGCGTCGCCATTGAAGAGGTCATAGCTGTTTAGTCCACGGCTCGTGGGGGCAGGCGCCAAGGCGGAGGCTGAGGCGTGATCGGTAGACATGGAGATAACCGTGTAAGGGCTGCCCTAGCGGATGTACCCGCGTTGGCGAAGAAGCGCGAGCATTTGTGCACAGGCGTCGGGTAAGTCCAGAAGGGCGGTGTCGATGCAGTAGTCGGGCGATTCGGGGGGCTCGTAAGGGGCGGAAACCCCTGTGAAATGCGGTATGCGCCCCGCGCGCGCCATGGTGTACAAGCCCTTGGGGTCGCGTCCTTCGCACACGTCCAGAGGCGTGCTCACATGCACCTCCAGAAAGCGGTGTTCCCCAATGAGCGCACGGGCCATGGCGCGGTCGCTGCGCTGGGGTGAGATGAGGGCGGTAAACACCATCAGCCCGGCGTCGTTCATGAGGGCTGCAACTTCGGCCACGCGTCGGATGTTTTCAGTTCGCTCGGCAGCGCTGAAGCCCAGGTCGCGGTTGAGCCGATGCCTCAGGTTGTCTCCATCCAGAACGAAGCTGGCGAATCCGAGCTCGTGTAGTTGCTCCTCGAGCGCGTAGGCCAGGGTGGATTTACCGGCGCCGCTCAGGCCTGTGAGCCAGACGGTGACGGGGCGCTGTTGCAGTAGTTGCTCGCGCAAGGGGCCGGTCACCCGGCCAGTGTGCGGGATGACCATCCGCAGGCCATGGGGCGTCAGGCTTGGTGCTGCAGTCGCAGGGGCCCGGGACGGCTGGAGCGAAGTGGGGAGCTGCATGGTCGGTTCAAGTAAGGGCTGAGGGGAGCGAGCGTGTCGGCGCTGTCACTTGCACCGGATGGAGCACGCAAAAAGCGGATAACCCTGGACAACGGTTGGAGGGCCTAGGCGATGGGACTCGAAACCCGTGCGGCGAAGAAGGCGTTCCACCCCCAAAGGCGACACTGTGACCATGCGCTGAGCCCCGCGCGCCATGGCGCACCGACTGGCTGCCTGCAGCAGACCGGTGGTGATGGGCGAGGAGAACTGGTCGAGGGCGGAACCCGTGGGGCCCGATAGATCCATGGATGCAAACCGCGACAGTTCCCATACCTCCGGCGCTTCGGGGGCCGGGGCGCCGTTGAGTAGTTGCGGGAAAACCTCGGCAAGAAGGTAGGGGCGGGTAGTGGGCAGCAGGCGGGCAGTACCAACGACTTCGCCGCCTTCGTTCTGGGCTATGACATAGACGGTGTCGTCTCGGTCGAACTGATCCAATTCCATGGCGTCGCGGCAGTCCAGTTGCCAGCCCAGTTTTTCCACAAAAACACGGTGCCGGTACCGGGCCATGCGGGTCATTAGTGGTGGATGCAGGTCGGCGGAGCAGCCAGAGGTGATGCGCATCTGATATTCCTCAGGAGTTTTATTAATTAGAAGGTCACCTGAAATTCTTTGTAACTACCAACTCTGGTAGGTGTTGCCGGGTGGGTCCCTTGTCAAAATCAACTCGCCAAAGGATTTCAATGTCGCCAGAATGTGCAAAAACGTAGCTGCGGTTAGTGGCACGTAGTTCGGTTGCAGATGGTCAGTCTCTGTGGGGTGGTGCTCGATATTGGAGTCCTATGACAAGCTGGCAAGAAGATCTTTTGGGGGTGATGGACCGCGCGCAGTCTGAGCAAGAGGTTTTTTGCAAAATCGAGCTTGCTGCGCACGCCCTGGGGTTTGAGTACTGCGCCTATGGCTTGCGGGTGCCCATGCCTTTATCCAATCCCAAGACCATTTTTCTGAACAACTATCCGCAGTCGTGGCAGGAGCGATATGTGCGACAAAGCTATGTGCAGGTGGACCCTACGGTGCAACATGGGTGCCGCAAGCAGACTCCGTTGGTCTGGTCGGACGAAGTATTTGCATCGGCGCAGGATTTCTGGGACGAAGCGCGCTCGGTTGGTCTGCGTTTTGGATGGGCGCAATCGTGCATTGACGGGGGGGGGGTGCGCGGTATGCTGACGTTGGCGCGCTCTTCCGAGGTTCTGGGGTCCGATGAGATTGCGCTCAACGAGATGAAGATGCGCTGGCTCGCGCACATTACGCACCTTATCCTGTCGCGTATTTTCACAACACGCCAGGCCGAAGAGATGCATCCGCATCTGACGGCCAGAGAAATCGAGGTGCTCAAATGGACTGCCGACGGCAAGACCTCTGCCGACATCTCTGCGTTGTTGGACGTTTCGGAAAACACCGTGAACTTCCACGTCAAGAATGCCGTGATCAAACTGCAAACCACCAACAAGACGGCCGCAACCGTGCGCGCCGCCATGCTGGGGTTGCTGGGCTGATGCTGATCCGCTGGGGTGCTGCAGGCCCTTGCAACTGCGCCAGCTTTGGATGCGCCGCAATTGAGGCGATCTGTGGAGGGCTATTGTGAACGCCGTGCAGGTTTCGCCGGATGGCCTGCTGCGACTGTCGATTGACGAGTTACTTTCGCTGCCAATCCATCACTTGATGTCGGCGGTGGACCTGGACTTGGTGGTGCCGCGCACGGCGGTGTGTGGGTGCGAGACAACCATTAGTGGCTACACGGAATGGGTGAGTGCTTCGTGCCCTGTGGTTTCCATCGGCTGGGATTGGCATTTTCGCCTTTGGACAGCACCGCGGCCGTTTGTCTGGGCACGGCTGGGCCAGCCCCGCAGCAACGTGATGCTGGTGTACTCCGCGGGCAATGACACCGGGTGGCACAAGAACCTTGAGCTGCTGTCAACGGTGGTGGACGCGTTGCCCTGGCAGGAGCAGTTGAGCCAATCGGTCGCGGCGCTGCTGCCTGTTCACCGAGTTGGTTTGCTATCAAAAACATAGCTAAATGTGGGCCCCATCAGGCGGTGGGCGGCAAAAAAGCTTCAAAAGTCAGCCACCAGCTCCCACCGCATGGGCTGCCCGGTAGCGGGGTGCGCCAAAGCCAGTTCTGCGGCATGCAACAACAGGCGTGGCGCCTGGGCCTGGGTGACGGCATCCGCATACAACGCGTCTCCCAGGATCGGGTGGCCCATGGCGGCCATGTGTACGCGCAGCTGGTGCGTGCGACCCGTCACGGGTTCAAGCTCGACACGGGTGGTTCCGGCGGTCAAGTCATGTGACAGCGTGCGCCAGCGGGTATGGCTGGGCTTGCCGTGCAATGCATCGATCACGCGCAAGGGGCGCCGCTCCCAGTCGGCGGCGATGGGCAGGTGGATGTCTGCCCAGGCGCCAGCCGGGGCGTCCACCAGGCCTTGAACTATCGCGACGTAGCGTTTGTGAACCTGCCGCTGCTCAAATGCCAGGCTCAAGCGCCGTTGTGCATCGGCATGCCGAGCCATCAGCACCAGACCCGAAGTGGCCTGGTCCAGTCGGTGCACGATGAGTGCGCCCGGCCAGTGCGACTGGGCGCGTGCGCTCAGGCAGTCCTGTTTGTCGATGCCGCGCCCCGGCACGCACAGCAGGCCAGGCGGCTTGTACAGCACCAGCACATCGGCGTCCTCATGCAGTGCCACCGGGGCGCATAGGTCTTGAGGGTTTGCAACGCGCTCGACGTGGTTGGCCTCTACCGATACCGTGGGCGCCAAGAATGCAGCCCGCGCAAGGGCTTCAGCTTGCGGCATGGTTGTCGCCCCCCACCAGGCGCTCAACGGTGGCGCAAAGCTCTTCCACATCATTGGGCTTGTGGATTAGTGCCTGTGCGCCTTCGGCCAGCGCGGCCTGTTCGATCTCGGCCGTGACATAGCCGGAGGCCAGGGCCACGGGCAGGCCAGGGCGGATGAGGCGCGCCTCGCGCACCAGATCCACGCCGCAGAAGCCGGGCATGTTGTAGTCGGTCACCAGCAGGTCGTAGCGCTGGGGCGCAGCGCGCAGCGCTGCCGTGGCCTCGTGGGGGTCGGTGAAGCCACTCACCTCGTAGCCCCGCCGACGCAGCAGGCGCTGCACCAGAAAGACCAGGGCCTGGTCGTCGTCCACGTACATCACATGGGGCTTCTGGCGCGGTGTAGGGGCAGCGGCCTCGGCGGCCGACGGCGTGGCGGGCGCAGCCGGTGCTGCGGGGGCTGGCGCCGGAGGGGGCGCTGCCTGGCCGGTGGCGACTGGAAAGTACAGTGTGAACCGGCTGCCCTGGCCGGGCGTGCTTTGCACGTCCACACCACCTTCGTGTGTGCGCATCACGCCATGCACCACGGCCAGGCCCAGGCCCGTGCCCTGGCCCACAGGCTTGGTGGTGAAGAAGGGCTCGAAGATGCGCTCCAACGTGGCCGCATCCATGCCGGGGCCGCTGTCGCGCACCGTCAGGGCCACGTAGTCGATGGGCGCCAGGCCCAGCCGCTCGGAGAGGCGTTGGTCGGGCTGCACCGTGGCGGCCTCCACATGGATGCTGCCGCGCTCTCCCCCCTGGCCCTGGATCGCGTGGACGGCGTTGGTGCAAAGGTTCAGCAGGGCCTGCTCAACTTGGGTGGCGTCGGCCAGCACGGGGGGCAGCCCTGCCTGCAGCTGCATGTGCAGCTCGATGGCGGGGGGCATGGTCACGCGCAGCAGGCGCTCGGTGTCGTGCACCACTTCGGCCAACGAAACAGCCGAGCGTTGCGGGGGCTCGTTGCGGCTGAAGGTCAGGATCTGGCGCACCAGGTCGCGTGCGCGGCGGCCTGCCTTGTCGATCTCCAGCAGGCTTTCCAGCACCGGCGAACCGGCTGTGCAGTCGGCCTTGGCCAGCTCCACATTGCCCAGGATCGCGCCCAGGATGTTGTTGAAGTCGTGCGCAATGCCCCCGGCCATGGTGCCCACGGCCTGCATCTTGTGCGACTCACGCAACTGGGCCTCCAGCTCGTTGCGGTGCGCCTCGGCCTTCTTGCGGCCGGTGAGGTCGCGCGCGAACACGGTGGTGGTCTCGCCCCCGCCCACGCTTTCTGCATGGCGCTCGAACGACACGCTCACTTCCACGGCCAGTTCCTTGCCGCTGGCGGTGAGGGCCGTCATCTCGCCCAGAAGCGCCTGCGTGGTGAGCTGCGCAAACGCCAGGGCCTGCGCTGCGTCGGGCAAGAAGCGGTCGAGCGTGCTGCCCAGCGCGTCGCTGGCACTGCACTGGAACAGCGCGGCCGCTGTGGGGTTGAACACGGTGATGCGTTGGTGCTGGTCCACGCAGATGATGGCGTCCAGCGCCGAATTGATGACGGCTTCGAGCCGCTTCTCGCTGGCGTGCAGTTGTTCGTTGCGCTGCTGCAGTGTGAGCGCGCTGTGCTGAAGCGCCCGGCGCTCGGCCAGCAGCGGGCCCTGGTCGATCACCGCGCACAAAAATTGGGACAACGGTGCGCCGCTGGCCTGGGGTGCCTCGATGTGCGCGATGTGCAGGTCGCCCGTGATGCGGCTGGTGTCGTTGATGAGGAACACCACCTCCTTGGCCTCGCTGTGCCCCAGGTCCTGCGCCTGGGCAAAAGCCTCGCGCACGCGGGCGGCGTCTTGCGGGCACACAAAAGGCATCAGCGCGGTCAGCGGCCGGTCGCGCTCCGTGGGCTGGAAGGAGCGGTGCGCCATCGAGTTGGCCTGCACCACCATGTCGTGTTCGTCCACCACCATGAGGGCCAGGGGCACGCTGGCAAACAGGGTCTCGAAGCGCTCGTAGGCACTCTCGGCCACGGCCTGGCTGTAGCGCAGGACCTTGTTCTGGTTCTCCAGCTCGGCCTGGTAGGCGCGCAGTTCGGCCACCAGGCCCTCGGCCGGGGCGGCGGGCGAGAGCGGGTGCTTTTCGGCCGGGGCGGGCCGCCGACCTGCGGGGTCCAGAAAGGACAGATCGGGTTCAGTCATGGGGCGGGCGCGGCCAGGGAATGGGACGGGGAATTAGGCAGGAAGTGGGGCGGGGAGGGTGGGTGCACACCGCGCCATGCTGTGGGCCAGAACGCATGGCTGCGAGTGTACGCCCGCAGGCTGCGGGCTCTGGGTGCTGGTACGAATGCGATTGATTTGGGGCGCGATTGTTGACCGATTGCGAACAATCCTTTTCCGCAGCGGGGCTTACTCAAAGAAAGCCGGGTCTCTACAGTTCAACCATCCGCTTTTTCTTTGCCCAACCCTTTTGCCGATATCAGGAATCCTTGCCATGAATCCCGTTGACACCACCGCTGCCCAACCCCTGCTGAACAAACTGCAATGGCGCTACGCCGCCAAGAAGATGAACCCCGCCAAGGCCGTGCCGCAGGAGAAGGTCGAGCGCATCCTGGAGGCCGCCCGCCTGGCCCCCACGTCCAGCGGCCTGCAGCCGTTCGAGATCATTGTGGTGACCGACCCCGCCGTGCGCGCCAAGATCCAGCCCATCGCCTGGAACCAGGCCCAGATCACTGACGGCTCGCACCTGCTGGTGTTTGCTGCGTGGGACAACTACACAGCCGACCGCATCAACATGATGTTCGACCTGACCAACGACCAGCGTGGCTTCAAGAACGAAGGCTGGGAGAACTACCGCCAGATGCTGCTGTCCAGCTACCCCCAGCGCGATGCCGAGGTGAACTTCCAGCACGCCGCACGCCAGGCCTACATCGGCATGAGCGCCGCGTTGATCGCTGCGGCGTTTGAAGAAGTGGATTCCACCCCCATGGAGGGTTTTGATCCCAATGCGCTGGACGAAATCCTGGACCTGCGCGCCCGTGGCCTGCGCAGCGTGGCGATTCTGCCCCTGGGCTACCGCGCCGACGAAGGCGACTGGCTGGTGAGCCTGAAGAAGGTGCGCCGCCCCCGCGAGCAGTTCGTCACGGAAGTCTGAGGCCGTCAGACCCTGTGCAAAGGCCGGGCAGTTGCCCGGCCTTTTTCTTGCGCGCAGGGTTTCAGCGCGTGGCGGGGGCCGTATCTGTGACGCGGCGCATGGGTGTCAGCACCCAGGCCAGCGCAGCCAGCACCACCAGCGTGCCGCCGCTGGCCGCAAACAGCTGGGGCAGCGTGATGCTTTTCATCACCCAGCCCGTCACCGCCGCAGAGATGGGCGCCAGGCCCATGAAGATGAACATGAACAGGCTCATCGCCCGGCCCAGCAGGGCCGGGGGTACGCGCTGCTGGATCCAGGTGAACACGCTCACCTGCATGAAACCGCCCAGCAGGCCAATCACCAGCATCAGCAGCGCGCCCTGCCACACGGCGGTGATCAGGCCCATGGGCACGAACAGTGCACCGATGACCGCGTCGAACGCCAGGATGGTCATGCCCAGGCTGCCGATGCGCAGCCGGGGCAGCATGCCCGACACCACCATGCCTAGCAGCGTGCCCGCGCCATGGGCACCCACGATGATGCCGAAGGCGGCGGCGCCCAGCGCGGGCGTGCTGCTGGCCAGCACGGGGATCGCGATGTGGATGGGCCCCATGATGAACAGTGCGACTGCGCTCCAGTAGAGAAAACAGGTGCGCAACTCGCCGTCGCGCCAGAAATGTGCCAGGCCCTGGGCCACCGACGCCAGCACCGCCTGGGGCGCTGCTGCGGGGGCTGCGCTGCCCGCGTGGGTTTGGACTTTGGACAGCGTCCAGGCCGATACCGCAAAACTCAGCGCGTCAAGCGCGAAGGCCAGGCCAATGCCAAAAGCGTTGGCGCGGGCAGCAGGGGTTTCGGTTGCCCCACCGGTGGCCTCTCCCGTGCCAAACAGCGCGATCAACAGCCCCGCCAGCAAGGGACCGAGGAACATGGTCAGCTGCCGCAGGCTCAGGCTGATGCCGTTGGCGGCCTGCAGCTGATGGCGCGCCACCACATGCGGCATCATGGCCGTGCCCGCCGGGATGCTGAAGGCCGTGGCCAGGCCAATGCCCAGTGACAGCGCATACACCATCCACAGCGTGAGCGTGCCTGCAAACACCAGCCCCGCCAGCACGGCCAGCAGCACCAGGTTGATGTATTTGGTGATCATCAGCACCTGCTTGGGCGAATGCCGGTCTACCAGCGCGCCGCCGATGAGGATGAACAGCGCACGCGGCACGCTGACGAGGGCCAGCACTGTGCCCAGCACCAGGGTGTCGCCAGTCATCTGCAGCACCAGCCAGGGCAGGGCGATCAGCGTGAATTGATCGCCCAGCATGGAGAGCAGGGCGCCGCCGGTCATCCAGCGGAAGTTGGGGTTGCGCAGCAGCGCTGCGCGGGCGTCGGTTTCAGGAGGCATGGGGAGTGGGACTTTGTGGCTGGCGCACGCGGGCGTGGCGCTTGCCGTTGAGAAGAGTGCCGAGGGCGCCAAAGCGCACCAGCAGGTGGTAGCTGGCCAGGCAGAGCACGGTGGTGGCCGCGATGTTGAGAGCGATCTTGACCCCGGCTGGCCAGTGCAGTCCGAACATCAGCGCGCCAAAGCCAATGGTCAGGGGCATGTGCACCAGGTACACCCAGTACGAGCTGTCGGCCAGGTAGCCGAGTGCGGGGCTCGGGTGGCGCAGGTGCGCAGCAAACAGGCCAATCAGCGCAAAACTCCAGCACCAGGCCGTGGCGTTGTAGGCAAAGGCGAAGGCCAGGCGCAGCGCTAGGGGCAGTTCGTGGGTGCCGACGGGCGCCTGCCGCAGTGCCATGCCCGAGGCCAGGAAAAGCACCAATCCCGCGACGGCGTACCACTGCCAGCGCCGCATGTAATGCGTCAGCAGGGCCTGCCGGTGCTGGTGCAGCGCCAGCCCGAAGCCGAAAAACAGGCCGTTGTGCAGCCATTCGGTCCAGGGCGGCAGAAAAGAGCCTGTGGGGTGCACCAGCCCATCGCCATACTGCGCACCCACGGCGGCCAAGGCGGCAGCCAGCAGGGCGATGCCCCAGGGCTTGCGCCCGAGAGCGGCAAACCACTGCCCCAGCGTTGCCCCGGCGTTGGGGGCGGTGCGCTTCAGCAGGGTCTGCACCAGCGGGGTCAGCAGGCTCATCCACAGCAGCATCCACAGAAACCACAGGTGCAGGGTGGTGGGCCCGTCGGGCACCCCCGGCATGCGGGGCCTGAGCGTGGGGTCCAGCCCCCAGGTGCCGTAGGCCATGCGGTGCAGGAACGCCAGCGCAAGCACGGCGCACAGTAGATACAGGGGGGGCCAGAACACGGCAAACGGCAGTGCCAGGCGGCGCAGCCGGTGCCGCACCAGGGCGCGGGGCCCGCGTTGCTCCATCAGCAGCGCCACAAAGAAGCCAGCCAGGATGAAGAAAACCGGCATGCGAAAGGCGTGGATGAAGGCCACCAGCAGATCGGCCGCCGGTGTGGTCTGGTTGTCGCGCCAGGGCAGCAAGGGCGGCCCGCTCATGTGGATCACTGCCACATGCAGCACGATGCCCAGCCACATCATGGCGGCGCGCAGGTTGTCCAGTGCGTACAGGCGCGTGGAGGCAGTTGCCGGGGGCTCAGGGAGAGTCATGGGTTGGTCCGTTCATGCAGACCAACTATGGTCCCTCACGTAGCGTGAGGGTCAAGCAGTTTTTTCAGTGCTGCGGTGACACGGGCTGAGAGGCGGAGGCTGCATGGGCCAGCGCCGCATGCAGATAGGCCCGCACGGGGGCGCTCAGCGGCGCGCCCGCCTGAAGCAGCGGCTCGTTGGCCGAGGCTGTCAGCAGTTTCTCGCGCAGCCCGGGGCGCTGGCCGGTCAGTTGGTCAAACAGCGCATTCCAGCGCAGCGCAGCGGCGATGGCGTCCGGGTGGCGTGAAGGAAGCCCACGGGCCAGGAGCTGCTGTGCATCGGCCTCCAGCGCGGCCCAGTGGGTATGAGGCACGTGGCCCAGCGCCCGCAGGTCGTCACGGGTCAGGTATTTCTCCAGCAATGCCATGCGCAGCTTGATGGCGACTTCGACGTACTCGATCATCTCGCCCGGTGGCGCATGGTTGCGGCCTTGGGTGCTGGGCTCGGTGCGGAACATATGGCCCCAGCGCTCCAGCAGGTCGATGTCGCCGCCCATCCAGTGCAGCATGAGCGCCATCCAGCGGTACGCCAGTGCCTGGACTTCGGGGGCGTCGGGTGGCAGTTTCCGGTCCATGGCTTCGCGCACCAGGTCTTTGACCACCAGCCAGTCGGCCTCGATCAGGCTCCAGTTCGTGAAGATCTGTTTGAGTTCGGCCGAGCTGAAGTACTTGCCGTAAGTGGTCATCAGCGCGAGCGCCTCCAGCCAGTTGCCCATGTTGGGCTCGGCGCCCGCCATGAGGCCGTCGCGCAACATGGTCAGGCGGGCGCGCAGCTCGCTGGCCTGCGCAATCTGCTGGTCCAGCGCGCGGATCTGCTGGCCGATGATGCGTTCGGGCGCCACGCCGTCGCCCGCCAGCAGGTTGCTGATGTCGCTGAGCGCCAGGCCCATCTGGCGCATGGTCTGGATGCCATGCAGCCGCTGCACATCGGACTGGCTGTAGAGCCGGTAACCCGCCTCCGAGCGACCCGAAGGGGTGAGCAGGCCAATCTCGTCGTAGTGGTGCAGCGTGCGCACCGTGAGGCCGGTGCGCCGTGCGAGGTCACCGACCTTCAGCAGCATGGGCTCAGCGGCCGACGGAAATCAGCTCGACTTCGAAGTTCAGCGTGGCGTTGGGCGGGATCACGCCACCCGCACCCCGTGATCCGTAGGCAATGGCGGGCGGGCAGGTCAGCTTGGCCTTGCCGCCCGGCTTCATGCGCTGCACACCCTCGGTCCAGCAAGGGATCACGCCATTGAGTGGGAACGAGGTGGGTTCGCCACGCTTGTAGGAGCTGTCGAACTCCTTGCCGTCCAGGAACATGCCCTTGTAGTGCACTTTCACGGTGTCGGTGGCCTTGGGCGAGTCGCCCGTGCCTTCCTTGAGGGATTCATAGACCAGGCCGCTGGCGGTGGTGACGGGGCCCGAGGCCTGCGCATGGGCAGCGGTAAACGGAGCGGCCAGCAGGCCAACGATGAGGAGGGCAGGGGAGATGCGCACGGGGTTCCTTGGAATTCAACAAAGGGGGCGGCTGGCACCAGGGACCTGGGGCCAGTGGCGCGCCAGTGTAAGGGTGTTCGGACGCAGGAGGCCGCGTTAACAAGCGTTAATGCGCGCGGCGCCACACGTCACCACACTGGCTCCGCGGCCGATGGGTGCCGTTTCCACTCGCGGAGATAGACGGATGCAATCACATGACGGCCCTGGCGGACTGTGGGCACGCAGGGCTTTTTTGGGCGCTTTGGCAGTTGGCGGTGGCATGGCGCAAGCGCAGCCAGCGCCATCCGCGCAAGAACCCCTGGCCGCGCGGCTGCCGCAGAGCATGGCGCGGCCTGGCGGCGCCGATGTGCCTTATGGGCAGCCATCGGCCTACGAGGCGGCCGTGCAGCGCTCGGTGTCGCACGTCTCGGGTTTTGCGGGGTGGCGCACGCCACTGCAGCACCAACGCGGCATCATCACCCCGAGCGGGTTGCACTTTGCCGTGCACCACAACGGGGTGCCCGACATCGATCCTGGCCGGCACGAACTGCGGCTGCATGGTCTGGTTGACAAGCCTTTGCGCATTGACCTGGCCCGGCTGTTGCGCTACCCGATGGTCAGCCGCGTGCATTTTCTGGAGTGCGCGGGCAACTCGGCAGCCAATGCGCTGTCGCCCACAGCGTTGGACCAGACCCTGGGCGAACTCGCAGGCGAAGTGTCGTGTTCGGAATGGACGGGGGTGCCGCTGGCGTACCTGCTGAACGAGGCAGGGCTGAAGGACAGCGCCCGCTGGGTGGTGGCCGAAGGGGCAGATGGTGGGTCGCACAGCCGAAGCCTGCCGCTCAAAGCGCTTCTGGAGCATGGCATGGTGGCGCTGTACCAGAACGGCGAGCGGCTGCGGCCCTCGCAGGGCTACCCCATGCGCCTGTTCATGCCCGGCTGGGAAGGCAACGTCAACATCAAATGGCTGCACCGGCTGGAGGTGACCGACGCGCCTGCCTACACCAAGGATGAATCGGGCCTGTACACCCAGGTGCTGGCCGACGGTCGCATCGAACGCTTTGCCTTCCACATGGACGTGAAATCCGTCATCACCCACCCCTCGGGCCAGCAGACGATGCCCGAAACCCAGGGCTTCTATGAAATCGCAGGGCTGGCCTGGTCTGGCTACGGCCGCATTGCCCGGGTGGATGTGTCGGTGGACGGCGGCCGCAGCTGGACGGCTGCGCAGTTGCATGGGCCGGTGCTGGACCGCGCGTTCACGCGCTTCACGCTGCCCTGGAAGTGGAATGGACGCCGCGCGGACCTGTTGAGCCGGGCCACCGATGAGCATGGCCGCACGCAGCCGCTGCGCGGCGAGTGGAAGCGGCGCTACGCCTTGCATTCCTTCAACCACTACAACGCGGTGCAGGCTTGGCGCGTGCAGGCCGATGGGCGCGTGGAGAACCTGTATGCGTGAGCGCCTGTTTCACCACCGCTCGTTCGCGAGGATGGCAGCCTTGCGGCGGGGCGGATGGATGTTCGCAGCGGTCGTACTGCTGCTGTACGCCGAGGTCGCCAGCCAGGCGCAGACGCAGCCCGCGCCCGGCATGGCACCTGCAGCGCCGCCAGCTGTCATCGGCCTGGCGCAGCCACTGTCTTCCGAAGAGGTTGAGCGCTACGCCATCACCATCTTTCCTGATGGCCGCAATTTGCCGCCGGGCCGAGGCAGCGTAGCGCAAGGCGCGCAGCTGTATGCGCGGCACTGCGCGGCGTGCCACGGCGCGCAGGGCATGGAAGGTCCGGCTTCCCGCCTTGTGGGATCGGATGGCTTCATCGCCTGGAACGACCTGTTGCGGCCTTTGCGTGTGCGCCAGTACCCCTTGCAGGTGCTGTCGGTGGGGGCAATGTGGCCGTATGCCACCACGGTGTTCGACTACGTCCGCCGGGGCATGCCGATGCATGCTCCCAAGAGCCTGACCGATGACGAGGTATATGCCGTAACCGCGCATCTGCTGCACTGGAACGGTCTGGTGGCCGCCAACGCGGTAATGGACAAGGAAAGCGTGCCCCAGGTGGTGATGCCGGGGCGGGACCGCACGGTCAGTGCGTGGCCGCTGGTGCGGTAAACGTCGGTTTCAGCCGCCGCGCGCTGCGTCTACCATGCCCAGCCTGGCTCGGATGCGGGAGAGCGACACCGGCGAGATGCCCAGGTAGCTGGCCACATGGTGCTGGGGCAGCTGGCTGGCCAACTCTGCGTGCGAGGCCAGGAACGCCTGGTAGCGTGCCTCTGGCGGATGGCTGAGCAGTTCGGCCTCGCGCCGGGCGTGCGACTGGAAAACGTAGCCCAGGGCTTCTTGCAGCGGGGGGCCAATCTGCGGAAAGACTCCCATCCAGTCTTGCAAGGTGGAATAGTCCAGCTCCACCGCCTCCACGGGCGCCAGTGCCTCAATGGCGTAGGGGCTGGGCAGCGCAAGCGGCGGCAGGCTGCCCGCCACCCATTTGCCCTTGCCGTGGAACGAGCGGTTGCGCTCGGTACCCTGTTCGTTCAGGTAGAACAGCCGCACCACGCCGCTGCGCACATGCCAGCAGCGTGTGCTGGTTTCACCGGCACGCTGCAGCAGCGCGCCAGCGCCGAACTGGCGGCGGGGCAGCGCTTGCCACAGTGCAGCCAGAGCGGGCTCCGTCTGGACGAGCGCCTCCAGCGCGGGCGGTTCGCAAACGTTGCAGGCGCTGGGCGAGGCGGTCACAGCGCGCTCCGCCCACTCAGGCGTAGTCCGACACCGGGATGCAGCTGCAGCTCAGATTGCGGTCGCCCCACACGTTGTCCACACGGCCCACGGGCGACCAGTACTTGGCCTGGCGCAGGGCCGCCACGGGGTAGGCGGCCGCTTCGCGGGTGTAGGGGCGGGCCCATTCGCCGCTCAGCAGGTTCTCGGCCGTGTGCGGTGCGTTCTTGAGCGGGTTGTTGTCCTGGGGCAGCTTGCCCGCTTCGATCTGGCGGATCTCTTCGCGGATGGCGATCATCGCGTCGATGAATCGGTCGATCTCGAACAGCGTTTCGCTCTCGGTGGGCTCCACCATCAGCGTGTTGGGGACCGGGAAGCTCAGTGTGGGCGCGTGGAAACCGTAGTCGATGAGGCGCTTGGCGACATCCTCGGCCATCACGCCGCTGGTGTCCTTCAGGCCGCGCAGGTCCAGGATGCACTCGTGCGCCACATGGCCGTTGGCGCTGGCGTACAGCGTGGGGTAGTGGTCCTTGAGGCGCGCGCTGATGTAGTTGGCGCTCAGGATGGCCGTCTCGGTGGCGGCCTGCAGGCCGTCTGCGCCCATCATGCGGATGTACATCCAGCTGATGGGCAAAACGGCGGCGTTGCCCAGGGGGGCGGCGCTCACCGGGCCGACCTTGCCAGTGGCAGGGTTGCGCGGCTGATCGCCCTGACCGGGCAGGCCAGGAAGGAAGGGCACGAGGTCTTCGACAACACACACGGGACCGACGCCAGGGCCGCCACCGCCGTGGGGAATGCAGAAGGTCTTGTGCAGGTTCAGGTGGCTCACGTCGCCGCCAAATTCACCAGGCGCGGCCACGCCCACCAGGGCGTTCATGTTGGCGCCGTCCACGTATACGCGGCCGCCGTGGCTGTGCACCAGGGCGCACAGCTCCTTCACCTGGGTCTCGAACACGCCGTGCGTGCTGGGGTAGGTGATCATCACGCAGGCGATGTTGCCGCTGTGCTGCTCGCACTTGGCCTGCAGGTCGGCCAGGTCCACATTGCCGTTGGCGTCGCAGGCCGTCACCACCACCTGCATGCCCACCATCTGGGCGCTGGCGGGATTGGTGCCATGGGCGCTGCTAGGGATCAGGCAGATGTTGCGGTGGCCTTCGCCACGCGACTCGTGGTAGCCCTTGATGGCCAACAGGCCTGCGTATTCGCCCTGGCTGCCGGCGTTGGGTTGCAGGCTGATGCCGGCATAGCCCGTGGCCTCGCACAGCCAGGCGCGCAGCTGTTCGTCCAGCGCCTTGTAGCCCTGCTGCTGGTCAGCCGGGGCAAACGGGTGCATGTTGGCAAACTCGGGCCAGGTGATGGGGATCATCTCGCTGGTGGCGTTGAGCTTCATGGTGCAGCTGCCCAGCGGGATCATGCTGCGGTCGAGCGCCAGGTCCTTGTCCGACAGCTGGCGGATGTAGCGCAGCATGCCGGTCTCAGAGTGGTGGGTGTTGAACACCGGGTGCGTGAGGTAGCGGCTGGTGCGGCGCAGCGCGGCGGGGATCAGCGGTTCGATGCCGTTCTCGAAAGCGTCGAAGGTGGGCAAAGCCTGGCCGTCCTTCGCAAAGATCTTCCACAGCAACTCGATGTCGGCGCGCGTGGTGGTCTCGTCCAGCGAGATACACAGGTAGTTTTCAAAGCAAATTCGCAGGTTTGCGCCTGACTGTATTGCCTTTGCAGCTATTGATTTTGTAGCGCCATCGGTTTTCAGCACCAACGTGTCGAACGTGGCTTGTTCACGCACCGGCGCGCCCAGTTGCACGAGGCCCCGGGCCAGAATGGCGGTGTAGCTGGCCACGCGCTGGGCAATGCGCTGCAGGCCCTCGGGGCCGTGGTACACGGCGTACATGCTGGCGATCACGGCGGGCAGCACCTGGGCCGTGCAGATGTTGGAGGTGGCTTTTTCGCGGCGGATGTGCTGTTCGCGGGTTTGCAGTGCGAGGCGATAGGCTGGCTTGCCGTGCACGTCCACGCTCACGCCCACCAGGCGGCCGGGCAGGTTGCGCTTGAACTCGTCGCGGCAGGCCATGAATGCGGCGTGGGGGCCGCCAGCACCCATGGGCATGCCAAAACGCTGGGTGGTGCCCACCACGATGTCGGCGCCTTGTTCGCCGGGCGGTGTGATCAGGGTCAGGGCCAGCAGGTCGGCGGCCACGATGAAGGCGGCCTGCTTGGCATGGGCTTTTTCCACATCGGCACGCAGGTCGTCAATGCGGCCGCTGGTGGCAGGGTACTGGGCCAGCACGGCAAAGTAGTCGCCCGCCAGCAGGCTGTCCCATTCCTCGGCCGAGTTGGCCAGGCGCACTTCCAGGCCCAGGGGCTTGGCGCGGGTCTGGATCACTTCAATGGTCTGGGGGTGCGCGTCGCCGGCCACCACAATCACGTTACTCTTGCTCTTGACCGAGCGCTTGGCCAGGGTCATCGCCTCGGCGGCTGCCGTGGCTTCATCGAGCATCGACGCGTTGGCAATCGGCATGCCGGTCAGGTCGCACACCATGGTCTGGAAGTTGACCAGAGCCTCCATGCGGCCCTGCGAAATTTCAGCTTGGTAAGGCGTGTAGGCGGTGTACCAGGCGGGGTTTTCGAGGATGTTACGCAGGATGACGCCCGGCGTGTGCGTGCCGTAGTAGCCCTGGCCAATGAAACTCTTAAGCACCTTGTTTTTGCCCGCAATGGCCTTGAGTTCGGCCAGCGCTGCGGCCTCGGTGGTGGCCGCTGGCAGATCCATGGCGCGGCTGCGTGCGATGGAGCGCGGCACGATGGAGTCAATGAGCGCGCGGCGCGAGGCCTCGCCGATCACGGACAACATGTGGGCTTCATCCGCTGCGTCGATGCCGATGTGGCGGGGCAGGAATTCGGCGGCGTTTTCCAGCGCGGACAACGGCAAGGAGGTGGGCAGGGCGGCAGTCATGGCGGGCGTTCGGGGTGCTATGAAAAAAGAAGCTGCTGGCGCTTGTCAGTCGGACATTTCAAAGGATTTTTCTTTGAAATCCAATGGAATCAAACGCAGGCAGCTATGGTTTTGAAACCGGAGACGAATGGGCCAAGCGCCCATCAGGCGTTGGCTGCAAAGGCCGTGTAGGCCGTCTCGTCCATCAGGGCGTCGAGCTGGGCCACATCGGCCAGCTTGACCTTGAAGAACCAGCCCGCGCCCAGCGGGTCGCTGTTGGCCAGCGACGGGTCGGCGCGCAGGGCTTCGTTCACTTCCACGATCTCGCCGGTCACGGGCATGTACACGTCGGCAGCAGCCTTCACGGACTCGACCACGCCCGCCACGTCACCCTGGCTGAAGCTCGCACCCACCTCGGGCAGGTCCACAAACACCACGTCGCCCAGCGCATCTTGTGCGTGCACGGTGATGCCCACCACGGCAGCAGCGGTGTCGGCGGTGTTGATCCATTCGTGTTCTTTGGAAAATTTGACGGTCATGGGGAAGCTCCTCAAGCAACGGGTAAATAAAGGAATCAGCAATGTAAGCGGCAAAGGGCCGTGGTTTATGCCTTGGCGTGTGCGACGTGCGTGGCGCATGCCAGCGCCCCCGCGCAAGGGCCGCCCCGCCGCGCTGGGGGCGTCCCCCTTCCAGGGGGAAGGCGCCGTAGGCGACTCAGGGGGTATGTCATTTCTTCAGCCGCGAAAGTAGTTGGCGGGCGTGAAAGGCATGGCGCGCACTTCCATGGGCACGGCCTTGCCGCGCACGATAGCGTTCACACGCGTGCCGATGGCGGCAAATGCGGGCGCCACATAGCCCATGGCCACGGGCTCGTTCACCGTGGGGCCCAGCAGGCCACTGGTGACTTCGCCGATCTTCTGGCCGTCCGTGCTTTGCAGCTCGGTGTGCTCGCGTACGGGCACACGTTCCAGCGCCACCAGGCCTACGCGCTTGCGTAGCAGGGTGGCGGGGTTGTCGATCTGCGCCAAGACTTTGTCGGCGCCCGGGAAGCCGCCCGCGCGGGCGCCACCGGTGCGGCGCACCTTCTGGATGGCCCAGTTCAGTGCGGCTTCAGGCGGCGTGGTGGTGGTGTCGATGTCGTTGCCGTACAGGCACAGGCCCGCTTCGAGACGCAGCGAGTTGCGGGCACCCAGGCCGATGGGTTTGACCTCGGGCTGGGCAAGCAGGGCGCGGGCCAGGGTGTCGGCCTGCGCAGCGGGCACCGAGATTTCAAAACCGTCTTCACCGGTGTAGCCGCTGCGGGTCACAAAGCAGTCGCAGCCTGCAATGCTGAATGCGCCGCCGGTCATGAACACCAGTTTTCCCACGCCGGGCGCGAGGCGGGCGAGGGCGGTGACGGCCTGCGGGCCCTGCAGTGCGAGCAGGGCGTGGTCGGGCATGGGCACCACTTTGCAGCGCTGGCCGATGCGGGCCTGGATATGGGCAATGTCGCCCACCTTGCAGGCGCCATTCACGATCACGAACAGCGTGGACTCTCCATTCACCTCGCCCTGGTTGAAGAACATCAGGTCGTCAATGACCGTGCCCTCGTCGGTGAGCAGCAACCCGTAGCGCTGCTTGCCTACGGGCAGGTCGATCACGTCCACGGGCATCAGGGTTTCAAACGCCGCAGCTGCATCGGCGCCGATGAGTTTGAGCTGGCCCATGTGCGATACGTCGAACAAGCCCGCTGCGGTGCGGGTGTGCACATGCTCGGCCATCAGGCCTGCGGGGTACTGCACGGGCATGGAATAGCCCGCAAAAGGCACCATGCGGGCGCCCAGCTCGATGTGCAGGGCGTTCAGGGGCGTGGTGAGCAGGGTAGACGTGGCAGGGGCTGACATGGCGGAACTCCGGGGCAAATGGGGGCCGCAGCCACACGGGTGGCCACGGGATTTGCCCTGCTGTCCGCTTTACCTGAGAGATTCACCGCAGCGCCCTGGCTGGCCATGCGGTTTGCTCCTTCGGTGGATGGCCTCATCACGCGGTGCGGTGGGCCATCTCTCTCCAGCAAGGGAACGCCCGCATCACTGCGGGCGGTTGTCAGTCCTTTTGCCTGAGCGTTCGGCTGCTGCCTGCGCCTTCGGCGGTGCTGCACGCCCTGTTTGGCGGGCGGAGCACTCTCTCCTGACGGGCGGGATTCTAACGCCTACTTGGCATAGACCAGGTCACGCAAGGCCAGAGAAATCGATGGCACATAGGTAATGACCAGCAGGCACACCAGGATCACGCACACAAAAGGCAGCAGGTGTTTGATGATCCGGTCCAGCGAGATCTTGGCCACCGTGCAGGCCGCAAACAGGTTCACACCAAAGGGCGGTGTGATCATGCCCAGCGCCAGGTTCACCACCATGATCAGCCCGAAATGCACCGGGTCGATGCCAAAGTGCATGGCCACGGGCGCCAGGATGGGCGCCAGCACGATGATGGCGGCGCTGGTCTCGATGAACATGCCGATCACGAACAGCGCCGCATTCACGCCCAGCAGGAACAGGGCAGGGGACTGCAGCACGGCTTCGAGCCAGCGGCCGATGGCATCGGGCACCCCGGCACGTGTGATGAGGAACGCAAACAGCCCGGCGTTGGCGATGATGAACATGATCACCGCCGACGAGATGGCCGACTTGCGCAGGATGGCGAACAGGTCCTTGATGCGGATCTCGCGGTAGATCACCATGCCGACGATGAGCGCATAGAACACGGCCACGGCCGATGCTTCGGTGGGGGTGAAAACGCCGCCGTAGATGCCGCCCAGGATGATCACAGGCATGAGCAGCGCCCAGCCTGCCTGCAGCGTGGCCTTGCCAAAGGGCATGCGGCCATCGCCGTCGTTCTTGCCCCAGCCCTTGTACTTGCAGTACGCCCATACGAAGAGCATCAGCGCGGCGCTGATCAGCAGGCCCGGGCCAAAGCCCGCGATGAACAGCTCGCCAATGGACACTTCGGCGCTCACGCCGTACAGGATCATCGGAATCGAGGGCGGAATGATCACGCCCAGCTCGGCACTGGTGGCCTGCAGCGCCGCCGCATAGCTGGTGGGGTAGCCATGCTTGATGAGCGCGGGGATCAGGATGGCACCAATCGCAAACGTGGTGGCTACCGACGAGCCCGAAACGGCCGCGAAGATCATGCAGGTGAGCACGCAGGTCATGGGCAGGCCGCCCTGCACGCCGCCCACGATGCTCTTGGCAAACTCCACCAGGCGGCGCGAGATGCCACCGGTCTCCATCAGGTTGCCCGCGAGGATGAAGAAGGGGATGGCCGCCAGCGGAAACTTGTTGATCGAGGCGAACATCTCCTTCACCGAGATCAGCATGTTGGCGTTGGATGCCTGGATGCCCAGGATGGAAGCGAGGCCGATGGACACGGCCACCGAAATGGTGAGTGCAAAGCAAATCACCATCGTTGAAATCATGACCATGCTCATTGGGCGGTCTCCAGTTCCATGCGCAGGGGGTCGATGAGATTGCCGATGATGCCGACAGTGCAGAACAGGCCGCCGATGGGCATGGCCAGGTAGGCCCAGAACATCGATACGGATTCCAGCCCTGCCATGCTCTGCACACCACCGCGCTGGGCGTAGTCCCAGCCGTACCAGATGACGATGCCGATCAGCGCCAGGGCTGCCAGCGCGACCACCCAGTCCAGCACCCGCCGCAGGGCGGGAGGGCTCCAGCGGTACAGCACATCCACGCTCACCATCGCCCCCTGGCGGAAGGCGGCGGGGATGGCGAGGAACACCATCCAGATCAGGCTGAAGCGGATCAGCACTTCCGTCCATTCGGCGGGCTGCTCCAGCACAAAGCGCATGAGGATCTGGAACATGCCCAGCGAGGCAGACAGGGCCAGCATGGCGCAGGCCCCCAGCATGGCGATGAACGTGGTCCATCGTTCAAAGGTGAGAAAAGCATTTTTCATGGGGCGGTTCCAGCCATGGGCAGTTGTTGAATCAACAGGGGGAACAACACGGTAAGCAATCAGGCAATAAACCCGGGGCGAGAATAAAAACGCCCGATAGCGCTTGCGCTACGGGCGTTGGTTGCTACTACAACGATAGTAGCGTGGGCATCACTTGAAATCGCGGATCTTGTCGAGCGTGGCCTTGCCGAACTGTTTTTCGAATTCGGCATTCACGGGGGCCAGTGCGGCCACAAACTTGGACTTGTCGGGGTTGTCCACCACCGTCATGCCCTTGGCGCGCAGGTCGGCCACACCCTTGGCATCGTCTTCGTCCACGCGGGCCCGATTGGCCTTGGTGCCTTCCTTGGCGGCGTCGATGAAGGCCTGTTTGTCCGCGGCCGACAGTTTCTCGAAAGCGCCCTTGTTCATCACGAAGATGGCAGGCGAATACACGTGGCCGGTCAGTGTCAGGTGCTTTTGCACCTGGTCGAACTTGGCCGAGATGATCACGGGCAGCGGGTTCTCCTGGCCGTCCACAGTACCTTGTTGCAGGGCCGTGAACACTTCGGGGAAGGCCATGGGCGTGGTGATGATGCCAAAGCCCTTGTACGCGGCGATGTGCACGGGGTTCTCCATCGTGCGCATCTTCAGGCCCTTGAGGTCATCGGGCGTGTTCACCGAACGCTTGCTGTTGGTCATATGGCGGAAGCCGTTTTCGGCCCAGGCCAGGGCCTTGAAGCCCTTGCTGTCGAACTTGGTCAGCATCTCCTGGCCGATGGGGCCGTCCAGCACGGCGCGGGCGTGGGCCTTGTCGCGGAACAGGAAGGGCACGTCCAGGATCTTGGTCTCTGGCACAAAGTTGGGGATGGGGCCTGTGGAGCTGAACGCCAGCTCCTGCGTGCCCAGCTGCACGGCTTCGATCGACTCGCGCTCGCCACCCAGGGCGCCGTTGTAGAAGGTCTGCACCTTGTAGCGGCCACTGGTGCGCTTTTCGACTTCCTTGGCAAACGTGTCGATGGCAATCCCCTGGTGAGAATTCTGGGCCGTCGAGATGCTGATGCGCATGGTGGTCTGCGCGGCAGCGGTGGCCACAAAGCCGAGCGCGAGGCTCAGGCCGACGACGAGTCTGGTCAATTGCATGGTGTCTCCTGTTGATGGTGGGGCAGGGGTGGGTTGCGCTGGGGCCCTTGCGGAGCCGCCCCCGACCTCGCTGAAATTATGGCGGTGCAGCATGGCCGCAGGCATCCGGGTTTGTGCTGGTAAGCGTGCTTATTAACTGGGCTGCAGGGCGTTTGCAGTTGCATTGGCGACACTCCGAGTGCTGGGCTGGCAGACCTGTACATGCGGTCTGTATGGCCGCCGCCGGGTGCTCGTGATGGGGCCCGGAATGCCAAGGGCCCCGTGCTGGCGGTAACCAGCCGGGGCCTTGTCAGTTTGTGCGCTCCGGTAAGAGCGCCTTGATGAAAGAAGTATGCGCCGCGTGGCAGAGATGAATTTGCTGAATTCGCTTCGATTGGCCTTGTTTGCAGAAAAATTTGCTGCAATGGAAGAATTTTGTGAATAATCCGGCCGATGGATCGCCTCGATAGAAAAATTCTCGCCGTGCTGCAGGGCAACGCGCGCGCCAGCTTGCAAGAGATCGGCCAGACCGTGGGCCTGAGCCCGTCGCCCTGCTGGGGGCGCATCAAGAAGATGGAAGAGGCGGGTGTCATCCAGGGCTACACGGTGCGCATCAACCCGCAGTCGCTCGACCTGGCCGACACGGTGCTGGTGCAGGTCACGCTCGACAGCCATTCGGACAACACGCTCGAAAAATTTGGCGAGACCCTGGCCAGCATTCCTGAGGTGATCGAGGCACACCTGGTGTCGGGCGACTACGACTACCTGCTGCGCATCGTGGTCAAGGACACGCGTGACTACGAACGCCTGCTGCGCGAGAAGCTCTACAAGATCAAGGGCATACGCCACAGCCGATCCAGCTTTGTGCTGCGCACGCTCAAGAAGGCCGATCTGCCGCTTTTTGTGGGGTCGATTTGAATAAAAATGGCCGCTTCCGCGCTATGGTCAAGCGCTTTGTGCTATCAAAATAGGAGCATTCGGCGTTTGCTGAAATGCGCTTGGGAGCCTCCACCATGAACCTGCGATTTGTCGAAGCCTTCTACTGGGTAGCCTCCCTCAAGAGCGTGACACGTGCGGCCGAGAAGCTGTTCCTCACGCAGTCGGCCATGTCAAGTCGCATTGCGGCACTCGAAGAAGAGCTGGGCGTGCTGCTGCTCGACCGGCGCGACAAGCACTTCAAACTACCTGCTGCGCATCGTGGTCAAGGACACGCGTGACTACGAACGCCTGCTGCGCGAGAAGCTCTACAAGATCAAGGGCATACGCCACAGCCGATCCAGCTTTGTGCTGCGCACGCTCAAGAAGGCCGATCTGCCGCTTTTTGTGGGGTCGATTTGAATAAAAATGGCCGCTTCCGCGCTATGGTCAAGCGTTTTAAGCTATCAAAATAGGAGCATTCTGCGTTTGCTGGAATGCGCTTGGGAGCCTCCACCATGAACCTGCGATTTGTCGAAGCCTTCTACTGGGTGGCCTCCCTCAAGAGCGTGACACGTGCGGCCGAGAAGCTGTTCCTCACGCAGTCGGCCATGTCAAGTCGCATTGCGGCACTCGAAGAAGAGCTGGGCGTGCTGCTGCTCGACCGGCGCGACAAGCACTTCAAGCTCACGGTGGCCGGGGCCCGTTTTCTGGTCTACGCCAAGCGCATGCTGGAGCTGCAGCGCCAGCTCAAGGCCGAGATGGGCTCGGGCGGGCCGCTGGAGGTGTCGATCCGTCTCGGCGCCATCGAATCGGTGCTGCACTCGTGGCTCATTCCGTGGGTGGAGCAACTGCGCAAGGACAACCCGCTGCTGGAGCTGGAACTGACGGTGGAGACCACGCCCGTGTTGCTCGACCAGATCCGCCGGGGCACGCTGGACGCCGTGTTTGCCGCGTTGCCTGCCGCAGCCGACGGCATTCGCAGCCAGGCCGTCACGCCGATGGAGATGGTGTTTGTGGGCAATAGCAAGACGCACCGCAAACGCCGCTATGCGCTCCAGGATTTCGCGGGTGCCGACATCCTGACCTTTCAGCGCGGCTCTCAGCCCCATGTGTTTTTGCTCGACACGCTGCGCCAGGCCCAGGTCGAGCCACGTTGCGTGCACACCATCTCGTCCATCTCGGCCATGGTCCAGCTGGTGCAGGGCGGCTTTGGCGTGGCGACGCTGCCCCGGCTGGCGGTGCAGCGGCTGCTGGCGTTCCCGGACCTGCGTGCGCTGGCCTGCGATACCCCGCTGAAGCCTCTGCCCATCCACGTGAGCTACCGCGAAGACCCCTCGTCACCGGCGATGGAGGCCGTCGTGCGTTCAGCGCTCAGTTTTATCGACACCCAACAGCCGCCATCCAAGGCGCGCAAAGCCCAAGCCTGAGCGATCCCTGGCGCATGCATGCACCGGCGCAGTGCATGCAACGCCGCACGTTCAGCGTTCCACCCTTCATCCTGCGGGCGCTGATCAAAGCTGGGTCGAACTGCCCGCAAGGGCAAGAAACGCCATTGCGCAGCGTTTTTTGCGCGCCATCCACCATGCCCGGGTTAACCCTTGAATCGTCTGCAAGGGTTAACCCTTGGCACCAACTTGGTTCTCCTTGCCCCAATGGTGTGCATCGAAAAAATCGATGAGCTAAGAGAAAATTTTTGAATTTGCCAGCAGGCAGCGCAGCCCAACACAATCCGCCCAACGTCATGCAATTGACATTTCTCAATGCAAGGAAACACGGTGGATTCAGTTCAAGAAAAAGCGCTGGCAGTGTTTGGCGCCGAGGGCATCAACCACCCCGGCCATGTGCGCAGCATCATCCGGCAAGGCGCCTGGGCATCGCACACCAGCGGCCTGGCGCATGGCCGGGTGCAGGGCAACCTGGTGATCCTGCCGGAGGTGCAGGCGGGTGATTTTCTGCGCTTTTGCCAGCGCAACCCCAAGCCCTGCCCGGTGCTGGCCGTGAGCGAGCCCGGCCAGGTCATGCTGCCATCGCTGGGCGAGGGCATCGACATCCGCAGCGACGTGCCGCAGTACCGCGTCTGGCGCCATGGTGAGCTGGCGCAAGAAGTGACCGACATCACCGACCTCTGGCGCCCCGACCTTGTGACCTTTGTGCTTGGCTGTTCGTTCTCGTTCGAGTCGGCGCTGCAAGAAGCCGGTATCAGCCTGCGCCACATCAACGAAGGCAAGAACGTGGCCATGTACCGCACCAACATCGCCACCGAACCCGCCGGGCCCTTTGGCGGCGCGATGGTGGTGTCCATGCGGCCCATGCCTGCGGCGGATGTGATTCGTGCCGTGCAGGTCACCTCGCGCTTTCCCAACGTGCACGGCGCGCCGGTGCACATCGGCGACCCCGCGCTCATCGGCATTGCCGACATTGCCAAGCCCGACTACGGCGACGCCGTGGCGCTGCTGCCCGATGAGATTCCCGTGTTCTGGGCCTGTGGCGTTACGCCGCAGTCCGCCATCCTCAATGCCCAACCGGCGTTCTGCATCACCCACGCGCCGGGCTGCATGCTGGTGACCGACCTTTTCAACCATCAACTGGCCAGCTTTTAAGGCCCAAGGAGTTCCCCATGAAGAAAATCGCTTTCGGTATGTGCGCCCTCGCTGTCGCTGGACTTTCGCAAGCCCAGACCAAATGGGATCTCCCGTCAGGCTATGCATTGAACACCTTCCAGGTGCAGAACCTGCAGCAGTTCGTGCAGGACGTGGACAAGGCCACGGGCGGCAAGCTCAAGATCACGGTGCACCCCAACGCATCGCTGTTCAAGGCCAATGAAATCAAGCGCACCGTGCAGTCGGGCCAGGTCGCTTTGGGCGAATTCATCCTGTCGGGCGCAGCCAACGAGGCGGCTGCCTATGGCGTTGACTCCATTCCTTTTCTGGCCACCAGCTATGTTGAGTCCAAGCGGCTGGATCAGGCATCCCGTCCCTTGCTTGTCAAGACACTGGGCGCCCAGGGCATGAAGCTCCTGTACACCGTGCCATGGCCCGCGCAGAGTCTGTACTCCGTCAAGCCGGTGACGGCGCTCAAGGACCTGAAAGGCACCAAGATGCGCGCTTACAACCCCGCCACCTCGTACATCGCGAGTGCGGTGGGTGCCCAGCCCGTCACCATCCAATTGGCCGAGCTGTCTGCCGCACTGAGCACCGGCACCGTGGACAACTTCCTGACTTCCAGCGCCAGCGGCGTGGACAGCAAGCTCTACGAGAGCGTGAAGTATTTCTACGGGGTGGCCGCCTGGCTGCCACGCAACGCGGTGGTCGTGAACCAGAAGGCATTTGACGCGCTGGACAAGGCCACGCAGGAAGCGCTGGTCGCGCAGGCTGCCGTGGCCGAGCAGCGCGGCTGGGCGATGAGCGAGAAGAAGGACCAGGAGTACCTCAAGGAACTGGCCGCCAAGGGCATGCAGGTGGATGTGAGTGCCGAGAACCTCAAGAAGGAACTCAAGGCCGTGGGCGAGCGCATGACCGCAGACTGGATCAAGACCGCAGGCGACGAAGGCAAGTCCGTCATCGACGCCTACAACAAGAAGTGAGACCGGTATGACCCATATCTCTCACACGTCGGTGGCGGCGGGCAGCGCCGCCGCTCCCGACCTGCCGCCGCACCTGCTGCGGCGCGCACTCGATGCCGCCTACCTGGCTGCTGGCGCAACAGGTGCGGCGTGCGTTGCGCTCATCTGCGTGCTGATGGTGGTGCAGTCGCTGGGGCGGCAGCTCGGCTTTCCCACGGGCGCCATCAACGATGTTGTGGCCTGGTTGTGCGCAGCGGCAGCGTTCCTGACGATGGCACATGCCTTCAAGCACGGTGATTTTGTGCGGGTGACGCTGGTGCTGGAAAAACTTTCCCCCTCTGCGCGCCGCAGGTTCGAGCTGGCGAGCCTGAGCGTGGCCGTGGTGGCTATCAGTTACCTGGCGTGGTGGGCCTGTGTCTTCACCTACGAAAGCTGGCTGTTCCATGAGTTGGCGCAGGGCCTGTGGGCTATCCCGATCTGGATTCCGCAAATGAGCTTCGCGCTCGGTGCGGTGCTGTTCCTGGCGGCGGTCATCGATGAATGGTGGATCGTGGCGTGCGGCGGGGTGCCGACCTTTGTCCGGCTGGTGGAAGAGCGCCACGCCAAGGGCGATTTTTCCTCCGATCTTTGAAGGAGCATGAACATGGACATTCTTTCTGTGGGCGCCGTCTTGCTGCTGCTCATGCTCCTGATGCTGTCCGGTGGCGTCTGGATCGCCATGACGCTGGCCATCTGCGGCTGGGTCGGGCAGGCCTTTTTTACCAACAGCCAGCCCGGGTTGAATCTGTTCTCCGCGTTCTGGGAGAGCAATGCCAGCTGGGAGCTGGCGGCCTTGCCGCTTTTCATCTGGATGGGCGAGATCCTGTTTCGCACCAAGCTCAGCGAGGAGATGTTCAGCGGGCTGGCACCCTGGCTGGGCAAGGTGCCTGGGCGGCTTTTCCACACCACCATCCTGGGTTGCGGCATTTTCGGCTCGGTCTCGGGGTCGTCGGCGGCCACTTGCGCCACCATTGCCAAGGTCTCGCTGCCCGCCCTCAAAAAGCGCGGCTACAACGAGAGCATTGCCATCGGCTCGCTGGCCACGGCCGGCACTCTGGGCATCCTGATCCCTCCGTCCATCACCATGGTGGTGTATGCGGTCGCGGCCGATGCCTCCATCATCCGCATCTTCCTGGCGGGCTTCCTGCCCGGGTTGCTGCTGATGCTGCTGTTCTCGGGCTACATCGCCTGGTGGTCCATGCGCAACAAGGCGCTGATGCCTGCGGACGAGCCTGTCCTGAGTTTTCGCGAAAAACTCCATCTGTCGCGCAACCTCATTCCCTGCGCCCTCTTGATCGTCTTCATCTGCTGGTCCCTCGTGGCCGGGTGGGCCACGGCAACCGAATGTGCGGCCTATGGGGTGGTGGGGGCACTGGCCCTGGCCGGATGGAGCCGGGCGCTGACCTGGCAGAACTTCAAGGAAGGCCTGGCGGGCGCGGCCCGTACCAGCTGCATGATCATGTTCATTCTGGCGGGTGCGGCCTTTCTGACCAAAACCATGGCGTTCACCGGCATACCCCGTGAGCTGGCGGAATGGGTGGACTCGCTGCACCTGTCGCCCTATGCATTGATCGCCTGCCTGGTGGCCTTCTACCTGGTGCTGGGGACGGCGCTGGACGGCATCAGCATGATCGTGCTGACCGCTGCCGTGGTGATGCCCATGATCGAAAAAGCCGGTTTTGACCTGATCTGGTTCGGCATCTTCGTGATTCTGCTGGTGGAGATTGCCGAGGTCACACCGCCCGTGGGGTTCAACCTGTTCGTTCTGCAGAACATGACAGGCAAGGACAGCAACCTGATTGCCAAGGCTGCCATACCTTTCTTCATGTGTCTGGTGGTGTGCATTGCGCTGATCACCATGTTCCCGCAGATCGTCACCATCGTCCCGGACCTTGTCATGGGCCAGGCCAAGTAGTTCCCGGCCTTTTCGCCCCGCATCTGCCGGCGGGTGTTCTGCCGGCATCCATCCCCCGTTCAGGAGCCTGCCATGAAGATGGTGTTGCTGGCCGCGCTTGCCGTGGCCCCGATGGCGTACGCCCAGACCCAGTGGAAACTGGCCACAGGCTACCGCGCAGAGTCCTTCCACACCCGCAATGTGGTGCAGTTTGCGCAAGACGTGGAGCGCGCTTCGGGTGGGGCGCTGCGCATCGAGGTCCATGCCAACAACACGTTGTTCAAGCTGGGCGAAATCCCCCAGGCCGTGCAGGACGGAAAGGCCCAGGCGGGCGAAACCATCATGACCAGCCTGGTGCAGGGCATGCCCATTGCCGGGGCCGACACCGTGCCATTTCTGGTGCGCAGCTACGCCGATGCGCGCCGCCTGTGGGATCTGCAGCGCCCGCTGATCGACGGGCACTTTGCAGCCAAGGGCCTCAAGGCCCTGTATGCCGTGCCCTGGCCACCCCAGGGGCTGTTTTCCATCGCGCCGGTGCGTTCGTCGGCCGACTTCAAGGGCACGCGCATGCGCACCTACAACCCGGCCACCGTGCGCATTGCCGAGCTGCTGGGCGCCACCCCGGTGGACGTGCCCATGGTCGAAGTCAACAAGGCGCTGTCGGCGGGCAAGCTCGACTCCATGATCACCTCGGCCCTGACCGGGGTGGAGAACCAGGTCTGGGGCCAGATCAAGCAGTACTACGGCATCAATGCCTGGTTGCCCAAGAACATCGTGTTTGTGAACCAGCAGGCGTTTGATGCGCTGCCCCCGGCCGCGCGCCAGGCCGTGACGCAGGCGGCGGCTGAGGCTGAAACGCGCGGCTGGGCCCTGAGTGCCGCCGTGGCAGAAGAGTCGGTGGGCGAGCTGCAGCGCAAGGGCATCAAGGTCGAGCGCGCATCCGCCGAACTGGACACCGAACTCAAGCGCCTGGGCGAACGCTTTTCCCGGGAATGGGTGCAGTCGGTGGGCAACGAGGCCAACAAGATTTTCATTCCCTACTACTTCCAACGCTAGTCCGCTAGTTCGTTAGTCCGTCAGTTCATCCGTTAACCAGTGAGTCCTATCACCATGCAAGCACCCTCCACCATGACCACCGCACCGGCCGGCAACCGCTGGCAGTTCTGGATTGACCGGGGCGGCACTTTCACCGACATCGTGGCCAAGCGGCCCGACGGCTCGCTCACCACCCACAAGCTGCTGTCTGAAAACCCCGAGCAGTACAAAGACGCGGCAGTGGCGGGGATTCGCCACCTGCTGGGCTTGAAGCCCGGCGAGCCCGTCACCCCCGCGCTGGTGGAATGCGTGAAGATGGGCACCACCGTGGCCACCAATGCGCTGCTGGAGCGCAAGGGCGAGCCCACGCTGCTGGTCACCACACGCGGTTTTCGCGATGCGTTGCGCATCGCCTACCAGAACCGCCCGCGCCTGTTTGACCGCCATATCCAGTTGCCCGAGCTGCTGTACACCGAGGTCATCGAAGCCCGCGAACGCATGGGCGCCCATGGTGGCCTGCTGCAGAACCTGGATGAGGCCACCCTGCGCGGTGACCTGCTGGCGGCCTATGGGCGTGGCCTGCGCAGCGTAGCCATTGTGTTCATGCACGGTTACCGCTACACGCAGCACGAGCAGGCGGCCAAGCGCATTGCCAAAGAAGTGGGCTTCACGCAGATCAGCACCTCGCACGAAACCAGCCCCATGATGAAGTTCGTGAGCCGGGGCGACACCACGGTGGTCGATGCCTATCTGTCGCCCATCCTGCGTCGCTATGTGGAGCAGGTGGCTAGCGAGATGCCAGGCGTCAAGCTGTTTTTCATGCAGTCATCCGGCGGCCTCACCGATGCGGGCACCTTCCAGGGCAAGGACGCGATCCTGTCCGGCCCGGCGGGAGGTATTGTGGGTATGGCGCGCACCGCAGGGCTGGCGGGGCATGAGAAGGTCATCGGCTTTGACATGGGCGGCACCAGCACCGACGTGAGCCACTACGCGGGCGCCTTCGAGCGTGAGTTCGAGACCCATGTGGCCGGTGTGCGCATGCGTGCGCCCATGATGAGCATCCACACCGTGGCGGCGGGCGGTGGCTCGGTGCTGGCGTATGACGGCTCGCGTTTTCGCGTGGGCCCCGAGAGCGCAGGTGCCAACCCCGGCCCGGTGAGCTACCGCCGAGGTGGCCCGCTGGCCGTGACCGACGCGAACGTGATGGTGGGCAAGGTGCAGCCGCGCTTTTTCCCCAGCGTGTTTGGCCCGGCAGCCAATGAAACGCTGGATGCCGATGCGGTGCGCGCACGCTTCCAGGAGATCGCCACCCAGACCCAGCGCCAGCCCGAAGAAGTGGCCGAAGGCTTCATCCAGATCGCTGTGCAGCAGATGGCCAATGCGATCAAGAAGATCAGCGTGGCCCGTGGCTATGACGTGACGCGCTACACGCTGCAGTGTTTTGGCGGCGCGGGCGGCCAGCATGCGTGCCTGGTGGCCGATGCCCTGGGCATGTCGCGCGTGTTTGTGCACCCACTGGCGGGTGTGCTCAGCGCCTACGGCATGGGCTTGGCCGACCAGACCGTGATCCGCGAACAAGCCGTGGAGATGCCACTGGCCGCCGCGTCGCTGCCGCTGATAGCCGAGCGCCTGGACACCTTGGGCACCGCCGCCCAGACCGAACTGGAGCGCCAGCAGGTCAGCGCCAACCCGGTGCAGGTGCGCCACAACGTGCACGTGCGTTACGAAGGCACCGATTCGGCCCTGGTGGTGCCGTTTGGCGACATGGCCAGCATCCAGGCCGCCTTTGAAAAGGCCTACCGCCAGCGCTTTGCCTTCCTGATGGCGGGCAAGGGCCTGGTGGTGGAGGCTGTGTCGGTCGAAGCCATGATTGCAGGCGATGCCCCCGCCGAGCCGCGCCTGCCCGTGCACCCGCACCGCAAGCACCCGCAGCGCGAAAGCGTGCGCATGTATTCGGGCGGTGAATGGCACACCGCCGCGCTGGTGGTGCGCGAAGACTTGCACCCCGGCGACGTGATCCCTGGACCGGCCATCATTGCCGAGAAGAACACCACCACGGTGGTCGAGCCCGGCTGGTCTGCGCGCCTGACCGACCTGGACCACCTGGTGCTGGACCGCGTGACGGCCCGCAAGGTGCAGTACGCCGCAGGCACCACGGTGGACCCGGTGCTGCTCGAAGTGTTCAACAACCTGTTCATGAACATCGCCGAGCAGATGGGGCTGCAGCTGCAGAACACGGCCTACTCGGTCAACATCAAGGAGCGCCTGGACTTCAGCTGCGCGCTGTTCGATGCCGCAGGCAACCTGATTGCCAACGCACCCCACATGCCCGTGCACCTGGGCAGCATGGGCGAGAGCATCAAGACCGTGATCCGCGAGAACGCGGGCAAGATGCACCCGGGAGATGTGTACATGCTCAACGACCCGTACCACGGCGGCACCCACCTGCCCGATGTGACGGTGATCACCCCGGTGTACGTGGCCGAGGGCAACGAGCCCACGTTTTATGTAGGAAGCCGGGGCCACCATGCCGACATCGGCGGCACCACACCGGGCTCCATGCCGCCGTTCTCCACGCGCATTGATGAAGAAGGCGTGCAGATCAACAACGTGAAGCTGGTGGACAGGGGCATCTTCCTGGAAGAGTCCGTGCGCAACCTGCTGGCCACGGGGGGCGGCACCACGCCGTACCCCAGCCGCAACCCGGAGCAAAACCTGGCCGACCTGCGCGCACAGATCGCTGCGAACGAGAAGGGCGTGCAGGAACTCTCGAAGATGGTGGACCAGTTTGGCCTGGATGTCGTGCAGGCCTACATGCGCCATGTGCAGGACAACGCCGAAGAGTCCGTGCGCCGTGTGATCACGCAGCTCAAAGACGGGCAGTTCACCCTGCCGCTGGACAACGGCGCGCAAATCAGCGTGTCGGTGAAGGTCAACGTGGCCGAGCGCAGCGCGGTGATCGACTTTGCAGGCACCAGCGCGCAGCAGATGAACAACTTCAACGCCCCGCGCGCCGTGTGCATGGCGGCCGTGCTGTATGTGTTCCGCACGCTGGTGGACGACGACATTCCGCTCAACGCCGGGTGCCTCAAGCCGCTGCAGGTCATTATTCCGCAAGGCTCCATGCTCAACCCCAACCCGCCGGCCTCGGTGGTGGCGGGCAATGTGGAGACCTCCACCTGCATCACCAACGCGCTGTTCGGCGCCCTGGGCGTGATGGCGGGCAGCCAGCCCACCATGAACAACTTCACCTTCGGCAATGCGCAGTACCAGTACTACGAAACCATTGCCGGCGGCAGCGGTGCGGGTGCGGTGTTCGACGCTTCGGGCCGCACGGTGCGCGGGTTTGACGGCACCAGCGTGGTCCAGACCCACATGACCAACTCGCGCCTGACCGACCCCGAGGTGCTGGAGTTCCGCTTCCCGGTGGTGCTCGACAGCTACGAGATCCAGCGCGGCTCGGGCGGCGCAGGCCGCTGGGCGGGGGGCGATGGTGGCGTGCGCCGGGTGCGGTTCCTGGAGGCGATGACGGCCAGCATCCTCTCCAACGGGCGCCTGAACCCCGCCTTCGGCATGGCGGGCGGCCAGCCCGGGCGCGCGGGCGCCAACCGGGTGCTGCGCGCCAATGGCCAGGTCGAGGAGCTGGGCCACATTGGTGCCGCGCTGATGGAGCCGGGCGATGTGTTCGAGATCTCCACGCCCGGCGGTGGCGGGTTTGGAGAGTGCGTGGCGCACTGACCGCTGCGATGAAGGCGGGGCGCTGGCTGCACTTGCCGCCAGCGCAGCCTTTCGGCCCCGCCGGGTGCGGGGCATGGATGAACCAGGAGAACACGCATGAACTACTTGCCCGCTACATCTGGTGTGTCTCAAGGCACCTCCCTGTCTGGACCGCCTGTGGATGCCATCCATCCTGAGCCACGGGCCGATGCGGCCCAGGCGCCCGCTGTGCCCCGGCGGCGCGGCCGCAGCCTGAGCGTGGGTCAGAAGCTCGCCGCGAGTTTTGGCATCCTCGGGCTGGCCGTGGCGCTACTGGGGGCCACCACCTGGATGACGGGCGAGGGCACAGGCCGCCAGGCCGCGCTGCTGACGGCCGAGCAACTGCCCATCGAGCGCTCGGTGCGGGACTGGAAAACGCAGTCGGTGGCCATCGGCCAGATTGCGCTGCGCGCCACGCTGTCGTCGGACGTGTTCCCGCTGGTGGCCGAAATGCGCACGCAGCTGGCTGCCGAAGATGCCCAGCGCAAGCGCATCGAGGCGGCCTTGGCCCAGGCATCGACCGCCGAAAGCACCAAACCCCTGTGGGCCCAGGCCCAGGCGCAGCGGCAGCGCTATGCGGTGCTGCGCGATGCGCTGGTGCAGAACGCGCTTGAAGCCAAGATCATCAGCCAGAAGGAGCTGCAGGAGCATGCCGCCGCCCTGGCCCAGTACCTCACGGCCATCGACCAGTTGCTCGCGGCGTCGGAGCAGGCGTCTTTGCGGGCGGGCGACAGCATGATCAGCGACGCCTCGCGCGCGCAGTGGATCAGCGCAATTGCAGTGCTGGTGGTGGTGGGGCTGTCGGCGCTGTTTGGCTGGCTGCTGCGTCGCTCGATCGTGCTGCCGCTTCGCCAGGCGTCCGACGCCGCTGCCCTGGTGGCGCAGGGCGATCTCACGGTGCGCATGGACACACAGCGCACCGACGAGATCGGCCAGTTGCTCACGGCGCTCAACAGCATGGTCGAGTCCTTGCACTACGTGGTGACCGAGGTGCGCGACTCGGGCGAATCCATCCACGTGGCCAGCTCCGAGGTGGCGGCGGGCAACACCGACCTGAGCGCTCGCACCGAACACGCCGCCAGCAACCTGCAGCAGACGGCGGCCAGCATTGCCCAGTTGGCGCAGATGGTGGCGGCCAATGCCGACAGCACGCGCCAGGCCAATGCACTGGCACACAGCGCCACGCAGGTGGCCAGCAGGGGCGGCGAGGTGGTCCACCAGGTGGTCAAGACCATGGAAGAGATCAACGCCAGCAGCAAGAAGATTGCCGACATCGTGGGCATCATCGACGGCATCGCGTTCCAGACCAACATCCTGGCGCTCAATGCCGCCGTGGAGGCCGCCCGTGCGGGCGAGCAGGGGCGTGGCTTTGCCGTGGTGGCCAGTGAAGTACGGGGCCTGGCCGGGCGCAGCGCCAACGCGGCGCGCGAGATCAAGGCGCTCATCTCCGACAGCGTGGCCAAGGTGAGCGATGGCGCCAAACTGGTGGTGACTGCGGGATCCACCATGGGCGACATCGTGCACAGCGTGGAGCGCGTGACCACGCTGATGTCCGAGATCAACGAGGCCAGCAGCGAGCAGAGCACGCAGATCGGCCAGGTGAGCCAGGCGGTGGACCAGCTCGACCACATGACCCAGCAGAACGCCGCGCTGGTGGAAGAGGGCGCGGCGGCGGCGCAAAGCCTCAAGGACCAGGCCAACCGGCTGGCGGGGGCCATGGGGCAGTTTCAGCTGGCCCGGGCGGCGTAAAAATCAATAAAAAAGGGGCCCTGCGCGGGCCCCTCAAGCATTGTTTGCTATCAATTTGGATTACATTCCTGCGTAGTTCGGGCCACCGCCGCCTTCCGGCGTAACCCACACGATGTTCTGGGTGGGGTCCTTGATGTCGCAGGTCTTGCAGTGCACGCAGTTCTGCGCGTTGATCTGCAGGCGCTGGGCGTTGCCGCCCTTGGCTTCGTCGGCCACGAATTCGTACACCCCGGCAGGGCAGTAGCGGGCCTCGGGGCCTGCGTACTTGGTCAGGTTGATGTTGACCGGCACGCTCGCGTCCTTGAGCGTGAGGTGGGCGGGCTGGTTTTCTTCGTGGTTTGTGTTGCTGATGAACACGCTGGAGAGGCGGTCAAACGTGAGCTTGCCATCGGGCTTGGGGTAGACGATGGGCTTGCACTCGGCCGCAGGCTTCAGGTAGGCGTGGTCGGGCTTGTCGCGGTGCAGCGTCCAGGGGATGTGGCCGCGCAGCACGAACTGCTCGAAACCGTTCATCAGCGTGGCCGTGGTCAGGCCGTACTTGAACCAGTTCTTGAAGTTGCGGTCCTTGTTCAGCTCGGTGTAGAGCCAGCTCTTTTCAAAGGCTTCGGGGTAGGCGCTCAGTTCGTCGTGCTGGCGGCCTGCCACCACGGCGTCGTAGGCGGCTTCGGCTGCCAGCATGCCGGTCTTGATGGCGGCGTGGCTGCCCTTGATACGGCCCACGTTCAGGTAACCGGCATTGCAGCCCACCAGTGCGCCGCCCGGGAACACCGTCTTGGGCAGGGCGTTGATGCCGCTGGCGTTGATGGCGCGCGCGCCATACGACAGACGTTTGGCCGTGATCTCGCCCTTTTCGTTTTCGAAGTAGTAGCGGACGTTGGGGTGCGTCTTCCAGCGCTGGAACTCTTCGAAGGGGCTGAGGTAGGGGTTGGCATAACCCAGGCCGGTGACGAAGCCCAGGGCCACCTTGTTGCCCTCCAGGTGGTACAGGAAGGCGCCGCCGTAGGTGTCGTTCTCCATGGGCCAGCCAGCGGTGTGCATCACAAAGCCGGGCTGGTGCTTCTTGGGGTCGATCTCCCACAGCTCTTTGATGCCGATGCCGAAACTTTGGGGGTCACGGTCCTTGTCGAGGTGGTATTTGGCGATCAGCTGTTTGCCCAGGTGGCCGCGTGCGCCTTCGGCAAACACGGTGTACTTGCCCAGCAGCTCCATGCCCAGCTGGAAGTTCTCGGTGGGCTCCCCCTCTTTGCCGATGCCCATATTGCCGGTGGCCACGCCCTTGACAGAGCCGTTGTCGTTGTAGAGCACTTCGGCAGCGGTGAAACCGGGGAAGATTTCTACGCCCAGGGCTTCGGCCTGTTCGCCCAGCCACTTGGTCAGGTTGCCCAGGCTGATGATGTAGTTGCCATGGTTCTGCGCAAACGGCGGCAGGAACATGTTGGGCACACGGACGCCCGATTTTTCCGACAGGAAGATGTAGGCGTCGTCGGTGACGGGCTGGTTGAGCGGGGCGCCGCGCTTTTTCCAGTCGGGGATCAGCTCGGTCAGCGCCTTGGGGTCCATGATGGCGCCCGAGAGGATGTGGGCACCGGGCTCAGAGCCTTTTTCGAGCACCACGACCGAGACATCCTGGCCCTTTTCGGCCGCCAATTGCTTCAGGCGGATGGCTGTGGCCAAGCCGCCAGGGCCACCGCCAACGACCACCACGTCGTATTCCATGGATTCGCGGGGGCCATATTGGGCGAGGATTTCTTCGTTTGTCATGGGCTTCTCGTCGGGCGTTTGATAATGGACTATTGTCGGCAGAGCATGGGCCAGCCCCTGTCTGTCTGGCGACTGATTGTATTCACGGAATATGGACAATCGAACGACCGTTCTATTTTGATCAGTGGGGAGACTCTAAATGGCATACAGCATCGACTTGTCGGGCCGCGTCGCTTTCATCACCGGCGCTTCCAGTGGCCTGGGCGCGCAGTTTGCGCGCACCCTGGCGCGTGCCGGGGCCGGGGTGGTGCTGGCCAGCCGCCGGGTGGAAAAGCTCAAGGAGCTGCGCGCGCGCATCGAGGGCGAAGGCGGTGACGCCCACGTGATCGAACTCGACGTGACCGACCACGCCTCCATCAAGTCCGCCGTGGCCCATGCCGAGACCGAAATGGGCTCCATCGACATCCTGGTCAACAACTCGGGCGTGAGCACCACGCAACGCCTGCAGGACGTGACGCCCGAGGACTACGACTTCATCTTCGACACCAATGTGAAGGGCGCGTTCTTTGTGGCGCAGGAGGTGGGCAAGCGCATGCTGGCCCGTTCGCGCGGCGCGGCACCAGGCAGCTTCACCGGCGGGCGCATCATCAACATTGCGTCGATGGCCGGGCTCAAGGTGCTGCCGCAGATTGGCGCCTATTGCATGAGCAAGGCCGCCGTGGTGCAGATGACCAAGGCCATGGCCATGGAGTGGGGCAAGTTCGGCATCAACGTGAACGCGATATGCCCTGGCTACATCGATACCGAGATCAACCACCACCACTGGCAGACCGAGCAGGGCAAGAAGCTCATCGACATGCTGCCCCGCAAGCGCGTGGGCAACGCGCAAGACCTGGATGCGCTGCTGGTGATGCTGGCCAGCGACCAGAGCCATTTCATCAACGGCGCGGTGATTGCGGCGGACGACGGCTTCGCTGTATAGGAAGCCCCCCTGAGGCGCTGCGCACCATCCCCCGAGGGGGACGCCACCGGTGGCCTGGCAGAGCCAGTTCCACGGTGGCACTGGCCTGGGGGCGCGCCAGTTGCAGAGCGCTGGGCGGTACCACCAACCTGGACTATCGATGAAGATTGAAATTCCTGAAGCCAAGAAGCTGGTCTACGAGATGCGCTTTCATGTGCGCTGGGGCGACATGGATGCGATGGGCCATGTCAACAACACGGTGTATTTCAGATACCTGGAAACCGCGCGCATCGACTGGATGGTGTCGGTGGGCTGCAACCCCGACCCGCGCGGCCAGGGGCCGGTCATCGTCAACGCGTTCTGCAACTTCTACAAGCAGCTCGAATACCCGGCAGACGTGCTGCTCAAGCTCTATGTGAGCGACCCGGGCCGCACCACGTTTGAAACCTGGTGCACGCTGGAGCGGGTGGACCAGCCGGGCGTGGTCTGCGCGGCGGGCGGGGCCACCACCATCTGGGTGGACTTCCCGCAGCAGAAGGCGGCACCGCTGCCGGACTGGATGCGGGCGCTGGTCTCGGCAGACTGAATCAAGGTAAAAAAGGGGCCTCTGCGCGCGATGGATAAGCGCTTTATGCTATCAAAAGCATAGTATTGAGGCCTGCCTCCGCGCTGCTTTATTTCTGCTTGGGCACACGGCCCATCAGGTAGAACTCGGGGTTGGGCAACATGCCCGCAAAGCTGGCCATGCGGTTGCTGAGCCCAAAGAACGCGGTGATGGCCGCGATGTCCCAGATGTCCTCGTCGTCAAAACCGTGGGGGTGCAGCGCGGCAAAGTCGGCGTCCTCGATCTCGTGGCTGCGTTGGCAGACCTTCATCGCAAAGTCGAGCATCGCGCGTTCGCGCGGGCTGATGTCGGCCTTGCGGTAGTTGACGGCCACCTGGTCGGCGATGAGCGGTTTCTTTTCGTAGATGCGAAGGATCGCGCCATGCGCCACCACGCAATACAGGCACTGGTTGGCCGCGCTGGTGGTGGTGACGATCATCTCGCGTTCGCCTTTGGTCAGGCTGCCTTCCTCTTTCAGCATCAGTGCATCGTGGTAGGCAAAGAACGCTCGCCACTCGGCCGGGCGGCGTGCAAAGGCCAGGAACACATTGGGGATGAAGCCCGCCTTCTCCTGCATTTCCACGATGCGTGCGCGGATGTCTTCGGGCAGGGTATTCAGGTCGGGAAAAGGGTAGCGGCTCACGGCGGTCTCCTGGGGTTGTTGTGATGGATGCCGCAAGTATCACGGATGCCTCAAGGGTGCCAGTGGGTCGCCCGCACCGGACTCTGGGCGGGCGCGGCGGAATTGCCCGCCAGCGCATACGACAACTGGGTGGCCGCAGCCATCACTGTCTGCGCCAGCGCTTCGAGTTTTTCCGCTGGCAGGCGCGAGGCGGGGCCCGAAATACACACCGAGCCCATCAGCCGCCAGTGCATGCCAAACACCGGCGCTGACACGGTGGCCACGCCCTGTTCGCGCTCGCCAATTGACCAGTGGTAGCCCTTTTTTCGGATCTCTTCATAAGCCTTGCCCGGCTCGCTCGAAAACGCCAGGATCACGCGGCCCGGCGAGCCTTTGTCCAGCGGCAGGCCTTCGCCCATGCGTGCATGGTGGCGCAGCGCCTGCGGGCCTTCCACACGGACGAGGCAGGTCCGCACATTGCCTTCGCGCACATAAAACGCGGCGCTTTCGCCTGTGGCAAGGGTCAGCTCGCGCAGCGCGGGCTCCAGCACGTTCTGCACGTCAAAACCGGCCTGGTAGCGGGCGCCCAGCCAGCCTGCGGCCGGGCCCAGGCGCCAGTCGCCATCCTCGCGTTGCACCATGAAACCCGACTGCGCCAGCGTGCGCGCCAGGCGCAGCACCGTGGTCTTGTGCAGGCCGCAGCGGCGGCTCAGCTCGGCCAGGGGCAGGCTGGATTCGCCCAGTGCAAAGGCTTCCAGCACCTGCAGGGCACGCGTGACGGCGATGACACCACCACCGGGTTCTGCATCTGCCGGAGCCATGGGACGGGGCGCGGGGGCGAGGGGTCGGGAGGGCTTGGCGGGGTGGTTGCTCATGGCGCAATTCGTTTCATGGTACGCAACTGCATTGTATGGGTTGAAACGTCTGCGTACAGTCGCACCCACGGCGCCGGACCAGAACACGTATCACAACAAAGTTCCTGCAGACCGGCGTGACGAACCACCACAACGGAGACAAATTCATGACCGCCTTCACTTCGCTTTCGCGCTCCCTGTGTGCTGCCTTCCTGGGCTTTGAGGCCGCAGCCGCACCCACCGGGGCCGCTCTGGCGCAGGCCGCTTACCCTAGCAAACCCATCCGCCTCATCGTGCCGTTCCCGCCCGGCGGCGGCACCGACATGATTGCGCGCACCGTGGCGCAAAAGCTCACCGACCAGAACAAGTGGAACGTGATCGTGGACAACCGCCCCGGCGCGGGCGGCAACCTGGGGGTGGACGCCGCCGCCAAGTCGCCTGCCGACGGCTACACGCTGGTCATGGGCCAGACGAGCAACCTAGCCATCAACCCCACGCTCTACCCCAAGCTGCCCTACGACCCGATCAAGGACCTGGTGCCCGTGGCCCTGGTGTCGTCATCGCCCATCGTGATGGCTGCGCCCGCCAATTCGCCGTTTAAGTCGTATGCCGATGTGGTGGCCGCTGCCAAGGGCAAGCCCGATGCGCTCACGCTGGGCTATTCAGGCAACGGCACTGTGGCCCACCTGGCGGGCGAGCTGGCGGAAGACGCGGCGGGCATCAAGCTGCGCCACATCCCCTACAAGGGCGCCGCCCAGGCCATGACAGACCTGGTGGGCGGGCAGATCGACCTGTACATGTCCTCCGTGCCCACGCTGCTGGGCCAGGTGCGCAACGGCAAGCTCAAGGTCATCGCCATCACCTCGGCCAAGCGCTCGCCCCAGCTGCCCGATGTGCCCACGCTGGCCGAGTCCGGCTACAAGGGCTTCGAGGCCGTGACCTGGTTTGGCATCCTCGCGCCTGCGGGCACCCCTGCACCCATCGTGGCGCAGCTCAACAAGGCCATCAACGCGGCCCTGCAGCAGCCCGATGTGGCTGACAAGCTGCGCTCCGAAGGCGGCGATGTGCTGGGCGGCACGGCCGAGCAGTTCGGCCAGCTGCTCAAATCTGAGGTGCCGCGCTGGGCCAAGATCGTGAAGGACTCGGGCGCCAGCCTGGACTGACGGCTTTGCCCGCGCAGTAGCCCCACCCACGCTCGCACAGCCATCGCCATGTCCCGCGATTGCCTTGCCACGCCTGTACCGTTCTCGGCGGGCACCGCCGCGCCGCGCACTGCACTGCCTGCGGGTGCGTGCGACTGCCATGTGCATGTGTACGACCAGCGCTTTCCTGCCGCACCCGGTGCCAGGCTGCTGCCGCCCGATGCGTCGGCGCAGGACTATCGCGCGCTGCAGCGGCGCATCGGCACCACGCGGGTGGTGCTGGTCACGCCCTCGACCTATGGCAGTGACAACCGCTGCCTGCTGGCAGGGCTGGCCGCGCTCGCCGCACTGGGCGTGGAGGCACGTGGCGTGGCGGTGATCGATGGCCGCGAAAGCGATGCCGAGCTGCAGCAGCTGCACGCCGCCGGTGTGCGGGGCGTGCGGCTGAACCTGTCGCTGGGTGTGTCCGGCTCGGTGGATTCCATCGTGCCGCTGGCCCAGCGCATTGCGCCCTGGGGCTGGCATTTGCAGCTGCTGATGCCGCCGCAGCTGGCAGAGCAGTGCGCCGTGCTTCAGCAGTTGCCCGTGCCGCTGGTGTTTGACCACTTTGGGCGCATCGCTCCAGCACAGGCGGGGTGCCACGCCGCACACGCGGTGCTGCTGGGGCTGCTGCAAAGCGGGCAGGCGTGGGTGAAGCTCTCGGGCGGCTACATCGTGAGCAGCATGCATTCGGTAGAAGACCCGCTGCTCGACACGCTGGCCGCCAGCTACCTGCGCTGTGCGCCCGGGCGTGTGCTGTGGGGCAGCGACTGGCCCCACGCCACCGCATCGGCCGGTGTGCAGCCCCTGCCCGACGACGCGCGCCAGGTGGACCGTCTGGTGGACTGGACCGCTGCCTGCGGCGGCCCCGCGCTGCTGCACCAGGTGTTGGTGGACAACCCGCAGGCGCTCTACGGCTTCGGCCGCCCGCTGTGACAACCCCTTTGTTTGATTGTTTGGAAGGCATTGCCATGACCCCCACTTCACGCCCCCTCCATCGCATCGCTCGCCGCAACCTGCTGGTCCTCGGAGGCGCCATGCTGGCCGCCCCCGCATGGGCCCAGGCCGACTGGCCCGGCGGCAGGCCCATCACCTGGGTGGTGCCGTACCCCGCAGGTGGCAGCACCGACGTGCTGGGCCGCAACATCGCGCAGCGCCTGGGCCCGGCCCTCTCCACCAGCGTGATCGTGGACAACAAGGCGGGCGCCACCGGCACCATTGGCGCAGCCTTTGTGGCCAAGGCGCAGCCAGACGGCCTGACGCTGCTGGGCACCTCCATCGGCCCGCAGGCCATTGCGCCGCACCTCATGGCCAAACTTCCGTATGACCACATTGCGGCGTTCGAGCCCGTGGTCACCGTGGGCACCATCCCGCACATCCTGGTGGTGGGGGCCAACCAGCCGTTCAAGACCGTGGCCGACCTGTTGGCCGCAGCCAAGGCGCAGCCGGGCAAGCTGGCGTTTGCCTCGGGCGGCAACGGCACCATCCTGCAAATGCAGGGCGAATTGCTGCAGCAGCAAACCGGCGCGCGTTTCATCCATGTGCCCTACAAAGGCGACACCCCTGCGCTGCAAGACACGCTGGCCGAGCAGGTGCAGTTCATGTTTGCGCCCGCCGCCGCCGCGCTGCCCCATGTGCAGGCGGGCAAGCTGCGTGCGCTGGCCGTCACGTCGGCCCAGCGCCTCAAATCCCTGCCATCCGTGCCCACGATGGGCGAGGTGGGCATGAAGGACTTTGTGGTGGAGTAGTGGCAGGCCGTGTTTGCGCCCGCCAAGACGCCCGCTGCCGTGGTGCAGCGCCTGAACCAGGAAATCAACAAGGCCCTGAAAGACCCCGCTGTGGTGGCTTTGGCCGACAAGCTGGGCGTGACGCTGGTGGGGGGGACGCCACAGCAGCTGGGTGACCTGCAAAAGGCTGACTCCGCCAAGTGGGCCAAGGTGATCAAAGAAGGAAACATCCAGGCCGACTGATGGGCGCGCCCGCCAGCCTTCTCTACCCCTTTCATTTCTCTACCTGATAGAAGCACCATGAACCAACTCCCTGAAATCATCCGCACCATTGACCGCGTGAGCGCTGACGTGGTGCAAAAAGCCGCCACCTACCAGGCCGCCATCCTGGCCGATGTGGCGGGCCGCCGCGGCACCATGCACGGCCGCGTGGCCCCTGTGCACCAGAACATGAAGGTGGCGGGCCCGGCCTTCACCGTGGAAGTGCGCCCTGGCGACAACCTCATGATCCACGCCGCCATTGCCCTAGCCCAGCCGGGCGATGTGCTGGTGATCGACGGCAAGGGCGACCAGACGGCGGCCCTGATGGGCACGCTGATGCTCAGCGCCTGCAAGAAGCGCGGCCTGGCGGGCGTGATCGTGGACGCCGCCATCCGCGACAAGCTGGAGATCCTGGAGCTGGACTTCCCCGTGTTCAGCGCGGGCTTCAACCCCGCTGGGCCCACCAAGTACGTGCCCGGCCGCATCAACCACCCCATCGCCGCCGGTGGTGCTGTGGTGAACGCGGGCGACCTGGTAGTGGGCGACGCCGATGGTGTGGTGGTGATCGAGCGCGAAAAAGCCCCCGCCATGCTGGCCCTGGCCGACAAGAAGGTGGCTGACGAAGCCGCCCGCATCGAAGCCATTGCACGCGGCGACACCGCATCGAAATGGCTGCCTGCCGCGCTGCGCGCTGCTGGCGTTTTGAAGGAAGGGGAATCGCTGTGAGCCAAACCATCATCGTCACCGGCGCCGATCTGGCGCAGCAAGCCCTCGACCTGCTCACGGGCTACGACATCGTCTACGCAGGCAAGACGCCTACCGAAGAGGACATGGTGGCCCTGTGCGGTGCGCACAACCCCGTGGCCATCATCGTGCGCTACGGCAAGGTGGGCGCTGCGGTGATGGACGCGGCCCCCGCGCTCAAGGTCATCTCCAAGCACGGCAGCGGCACTGACACCATCGACAAGGTGGCGGCCAAGGCCCGGGGCATTGAGGTGGTGGCCGCCGTGGGCGCCAACGCCGCCGCCGTGGCCGAGCAGGCGCTGGCGCTGCTGCTGGCCTGCGCCAAATCGGTGGTGCAGCTCGACGCGCGCATGCACGCGGGCCACTGGGACAAAGCCACGCACAAAAGCCTGGAGCTGGGTGGCCGCACCGTGGGCCTGGTGGGCCTGGGCGCCATCGGCCTCCGGTTTGCCAAGATGGCCGACGCCATGGGCATGCGCGTGATCGGCTTCGACCCGTTTGCGAAGAACCTGCCGGACTATGTGCAGAGTGTGGGCCTGGAGACGATCTGGCGCGAAGCCGATGCCGTGTCCTTGCACTGCCCACTGACCGACGAGAACCGGGGCATGGTGAACGCCACCACGCTGGCGCAATGCAAGCGCGGCGTGATCGTGGTGAACACGGCGCGTGGCGGCCTGATCGACGAGGCCGCGCTGCTGGCGGCCCTGCGCTCGGGCCAGGTCATGGCGGCGGGGCTGGACAGCTTTGCGGTCGAGCCGATGGTGGCGGGCCATCCCTTCCAGGGCGAGAAGCACTTCATCCTCAGCCCCCACATCGGCGGCGTGACCAGTGACGCCTACGTGAACATGGGCGTGGGTGCGGCGCAGAACCTGCTGGCCGTGTTGGCCCGCGTGCCTGGCGCAGCGGTGGCTGCGGCCTGACGCCAGCCCCCTTCCTGAAAGCAAAGAGAAAAAAGGCACGGGGCAGGGCGCCCCGGCCCATGGAGACAAAGACATGCACAAAGTTTTGAGAAGAAAAACGGCCTCTGCGCGCGTCCATCATGCGCTGATAGCTATTGTTTGTATAGCATCCGACGCAGCAGGGGCGCAAACTGCGTTCCCCCACAAGCCCGTCAAGCTGGTGGTGGGATTTGCCGCAGGCGGCCCCACCGACGTGGTGGCCCGTGCGTTTGCCGACCACGCCAGCCTCGCGCTGGGCCAGCCCTTTGTGGTGGACAACAAGCCCGGCGCCAACACCATCCTGGCCGCCCAGGCGGTGGCCAGCGCGCCCGCCGACGGCTACACGCTGCTGTTTGGCGCCACCAACCACACCATGATCCCGGGGCTGTACGCCGGGCGGGTGAAGTTCGATGCGGTGAAGTCGTTCAAGCCGCTGTGCACCGTAGCCACCAGCCCGACGGTGCTGGTGGTGGGGCAGGCGCTGCCCGTGAAGTCGCTAGCCGACTACATGGCCCGTGCGCGCAAGGAGCCGGGGCGTCTGTCCGCAGGCACGGCGGGCGTGGGGAGCTCAGGCCACTTTGCCACCGAGATGTTTGCCCGCGCCAACAGCTTGCAGCTGAACCACGTGCCCTACAAGGGCGCCGCGCCGGTGGTCACGGACTTGGTGGGCGGCCAGCTCGACAGCTCGTTTGCCACGCTGGGCTCAGTGCTGCCGCAGATCAAGAGCGGCAAGCTCACCGCGCTGGCCGTGGCATCGCCCAAGCGGTCGTCGCTGCTGCCCGATGTGGCCACCTTTGCCGAGGCCGGTGGCGGCAAGTATTCGGCCGACGCCTGGTATGGCCTGCTGGCCCCGGCGGGCCTGGACGACGCCATTGCCCAGCAGCTGGAGCGCGTGGCCCGGGACTTTGTGCAAAGCCCTGCGGCCAACGACAAGTTGCGCGGCTTGGGGCTGGACGCCGATGCCACCTGCGGCGCGGCGTTTGCCAGCCAGGTCGGTCGCGAAGTGGCCACCTATACGCAGATTGCACGCGATCTGGACCTGAAGGCGGACTGAGCTGCGCACGCCCGTCCCGCTTTTTTAGCCCCACATTCATCTGAGAGGAGACTCCCCCATGTTCCGTGTTCTGAAACCCGTCATCGCTGCTTGTGCCCTGGCCGCTGGCCTGGCCCATGCCGCCTTCCCCGAGCGGCCTATCACCCTCGTGGTGCCCTACGCCCCCGGCGGCGCGGCCGACGCCGTGGCCCGCGTGGTGGCCACCCGCCTGGGCGCCAAGCTGGGCGGCAGCGTGATTGTGGACAACAAGGCGGGCGCCAGTGGCACCATTGGCGCGAGTTTTGTGGCCAAGGCCCCGGCGGATGGCTACACCATGCTGTACGACGCCACGCCACACTCCATCAACCCGCATCTGTTCCCCAAGATGCCGTATGCCAGCACCGCGCTGCAGCCACTGTCGCTGGTGCTGCTGGCGCCCAATGTGCTCATCGTGAAGGCCGATGCGCCCTACAAGAACGTGGGCGAGCTGATTGCCAAGGCCAAGGCGCAGCCCGGCAAGATCAACTTTGCCTCTGGCGGCAGCGGCACGGTGCAGCGCCTGGCGGCGGAGCTGATGGCCCAGAAGCTGGGCCTCGATATGGTGCATGTGCCCTACAAGAGCGGCGGCCCCGCCATCACCGACGTGATTGCGGGCCAGGTGGACTTCATGTTCGGCACCGTGGCCGCGACTTACCCGCATGTGGCGGGCGGCAAGCTGCGCGCGCTGGCCGTGTCGGCGCCCGAGCGTTCCAAGCGCCTGCCCGATGTGCCCACGGCGGCCGAGGCGGCCATCCCCGGTTATGAGGCCTATGAGTGGAACGGCGTGTTCCTGCCTGCGGGCGTGCCTGCCGACGTGGCCGCCAAACTGCAGCAGGCCCTGCAAGAGGTGTTGAAGGACGATGAAGTGAAACAGCGCCTGGCCGACCTGGGCGCCCAGCCCATCGGTTCCACGCCTGCGGAGTTTGCCGCCTTCCTCAAGAAGGAAGACAGCAAGTGGGGCGAGGTGGTGAAGAAGGGCAACATCAAACTCGACTGAGCCATGCCTTTGCCCGCGCTGACCACGCCCGTGCCGCACTCGGTGGGTCTGAACCGCCCGCAACGCCCGTTGCCGCCCGGCGCGTGCGACAGCCACATGCACATTTTCGATGCGCGTTTTGCACCGTCTGCCCACTGGCCGCGCACGCCGCCCGATGCGCCCGTGGCCGCCTACCGGCAGCTGCAGCAGCGCCTGGGCAGCACACGCACGGTGGTGGTTACGCCATCCACTTACGGCACCGACAACGCCTGCACGCTGGATGCGCTGGACCAGTTGGGTGACGACGCACGTGGCGTGGCTGTGGTGGACCCCCGCGTGAGCGATGCAGAGCTGGCCCGGCTGGCCGCGCGCCGCGTGTGCGGGCTGCGGGTCAACTTTGTCTCACCCCAATCGTGGGGCACCACCACGGCGCAGATGCTGAGCACGCTGGCGGGCAAGGTGGCACGGCATGCGGACTGCGGTGGCTGGCACATCCAGGTGTTCGCGCACCCGGAGCAAATCGTGGTGCTGGCGCCTGTGCTGCAGGCGCTGCCGGTGCCGCTGGTCATCGACCACCTGGGGCGCATCGACCCGGCCGAAGGTCCATCCGCCCAATCCTTTGGCGTGCTGCGCCGCTTGCTGGACAGCGGCAACACCTGGGTCAAGCTCTCGGGCGCCTACATGCGCTCTGCCGTGCAGGGCCCCAGCTACGCCGACACCCTGCCGCTGGGGCAAGCCCTGGTGCGGGCTGCCCCCAGTCACCTGGTGTGGGGCAGCGACTGGCCCCACACCACCGAGGCGCCGGGCACCGTGAACGATGCCGACCTGGTGGACCTGCTGCGCGCCTGGGCGGGCTCGGATGCCGCGATGGACCGTATCCTGGTGGACAACCCGGCGCGGCTGTATGGTTTCGGCGCCACCTCCTGACAACGAAAGCCTCTTCCATGTTTCTGCTGCAATCTCCCGAGGTCCGCGAGCTGGCGTTTTTCAGCTCTATGCCCGACACCTTCCGCCGCCCAGAGCGCAGCGCCTGGGCCGATGCCAACCGGGGCGGCACTGTCACCGATTCGTTCCTCGAAGGCCCGGTGTTCGACGACGCAGGCAACCTGTATGTGACCGACATCCCCTGGGGCCGCATTTTCCGCATCGACCCGCAGGGCGCGTGGACGCTGGTGGCCGAGTACGACGGCGAGCCCAATGGGATGAAGTTCATGGATGCGGGCACGCTGCTCATCACCGACTACAAGAACGGGTTGATGCGGCTCGATATCGCGACCGGCAGGGTCACGCCGTACCTGGAACGCCGCAACAGCGAGCGTTTCAAGGGCGTGAACGATTTGATCTTCGACGCCGACGGCAACCTGTACTTCACCGACCAGGGCCAGAGCGGCCTGCACGACCCGAGCGGGCGCCTGTACCGGCTGCGCCCTAATGGCCAGCTCGATCTGCTGCTGGCCAACGTGCCCAGCCCCAATGGCGTGGCCCTGTCGCCCGACGGCCGCGTGCTGTACCTGGCCGCCACACGTGGCAACTGCGTGTGGCGCGTGCCGCTGCTGCCCGATGGCAGCGTGGCCAAAGTGGGGCAGTTCTTCACGTCCTATGGCCCGAGCGGCCCCGACGGGCTGGCGGTGGACGCGAGCGGGCGCCTGTTGGTGGCCAACCCGGGCCTGGGTTATGTGTGGGTGCTCAACCACCGGGCCGAGCCCGTGCTGGTGCTGCGCGGGCCTGCCGGGGCGTCTACTACCAACCTGGCGTTTGGCGGGGCAGGGCGCACCACGGTGTTTGTGACCGACTCCACCCATGGCCACATCTTGTGCGCGCAGCTGGATGTGGGCGGGTTGCCGCTGGCGCTGCCGCGCTGACCTGGGGTAGACGCTTGCGTGGGGGCGGGGTGGCAGATTTTTGAAAACATCAATGGTGGGCCGGTGTTTTATTGAAATTGGCTATTGATGCGATTCAATCGATTCAATTTACCTGTCATCGATTGCTTCCTACCATCTGCCCTGTTGATGCGTTCATTCACGTTCCTACAGGAGATGCCCCATGACCACCGAAGCCAAGTGCCCCTTTGACCACACCAAGGCCGTGCCCACGGGCCCCCGTAATGCCGACTGGTGGCCCAACCAGCTCAATCTCCGCCCCCTGAACCAGAACTCCCCGCTGACCGACCCCATGGGGGACGACTTCAATTACGCCGAGGAATTCAAGAGCCTGGACTTGTCCGCCTTGAAGGCCGACCTGCGCGCGCTGATGACCGATTCGCAGGACTGGTGGCCTGCAGACTTTGGCCACTACGGTCCGCTGTTTGTGCGCATGGCCTGGCACAGCGCGGGCACCTACCGCCTGGCGGACGGGCGTGGTGGCGCAGGGGCTGGGCAGCAGCGTTTTGCGCCGCTCAACAGCTGGCCCGACAACGCCAATCTGGACAAGGCCCGCCGCCTGCTCTGGCCGGTCAAGCAGAAATACGGCCGCAAGATTTCGTGGGCCGACCTGATGATCCTCGCGGGCAACGTGGCGCTGGAATCCATGGGCTTCAAGACCTTCGGTTTTGCCGGTGGCCGCCCCGACGTATGGGAACCCGATGAAAACGTCTACTGGGGCGCTGAATCCACCTGGCTGGGCGGCGATAAGCGTTACAGCGGCGAGCGCGACCTGGCCAACCCCTTGGCCGCCGTGCAGATGGGGCTGATCTACGTGAACCCCGAGGGCCCCAACGGCAACCCCGATCCCATCGCTGCCGCACGCGACATCCGCGACACCTTTGCGCGCATGGCCATGGACGATGAAGAAACCGTGGCGCTGATTGCTGGCGGCCATACCTTTGGCAAGACCCATGGTGCGGGCGACGCGGCCCTGGTGGGCAAGGAGCCCGAGGGTGCAGGCATCGAGGAGCAGGGCCTGGGCTGGAAAAGCAGCCATGGGTCAGGCAAGGGGGGCGACACCATCACCAGTGGCCTGGAAGTGACCTGGACCACCACGCCCACACAGTGGAGCAACAACTTCTTTGAAAACCTGTTCGGCTACGAATGGGAGTTGACCAAGAGCCCGGCGGGCGCCCACCAGTGGACGGCCAAGGGGGCTGCGGCGACGATCCCGCACGCACACGACCCGTCGAAAAAGCTGGTGCCCACCATGCTCACCACCGACCTGTCGCTGCGCTTTGACCCGGCCTACGAAAAGATTTCGCGCCGCTTTTTGGCCCACCCTGAGCAGTTTGCCGACGCGTTTGCGCGTGCCTGGTTCAAGCTCACGCACCGCGACATGGGGCCCCGTGCGCGGTACCTGGGCGCTGAAGTGCCCGCCGAAGTGCTGGTGTGGCAAGACCCGATCCCGGCAGTGGACCACGCACTGGTCGATGCACAGGACATTGCTGTGCTCAAGGCCCAGGTGCTGGCCTCGGGTTTGTCGGTGGCTGAGTTGGTGTCCACGGCCTGGGCGTCTGCATCCACCTTCCGGGGCGGCGACAAGCGGGGTGGCGCCAACGGGGCCCGCATCCGTCTGGCGCCGCAGAAGGACTGGGCCGTGAACCAGCCTGCGCAGCTGTCCAAGGTGCTGGGCCAGCTTGAGAAGATCCAGCAGTCCTTCAATGCGGCACAGAGTGGCGGCAAAAAGATATCGCTGGCCGACCTGATCGTGCTGGCCGGTGGCGCTGCTGTGGAGGCTGCGGCGAAGCAGGCCGGGCAGAGCGTGACCGTGCCCTTCACCCCGGGCCGCACGGATGCTTCGCAAGAGCAGACAGATGTGCCTTCGTTCGAGGTGATGGAGCCCGTGGCCGATGGCTTCCGCAACTACGTGCGCCCTGGCCTGGAAGGCGCTGTGGCCGAACTGCTGGTGGACCGTGCCAACCAGCTGACGCTGACCGCGCCGGAGATGACGGTGCTGATCGGTGGTCTGCGCGTGCTGGGCGCCAATGTGGGGCAGGTGTCTCATGGCGTCTTCACGCAGCGCCCCGGCGCGCTGAGCAATGACTTCTTTGTGAACCTGCTCGACATGTGCACCCAATGGCAGAAGTCGGCCACCTCGGCGGGCGTGCTGGAAGGTGTTGACCGCAGCACGGGCGCCAAAAAGTGGACCGGCACGGTGGCCGACCTGGTGTTTGGCTCCAATGCGGTGCTGCGTGCGCTGGCCGAGGTCTATGCCAGCAGCGATGCCCAGGCGGTTTTTGTGCAGGACTTCGCCCGCGCCTGGACCAAGGTCATGAATCTCGACCGGTTTGATCTGGCGGCGGGCAAGGTCTGAACGTTGCGCCCACGCCCCCTGCAGGTCCCAAGGGACGCTGCAGGGGGCGTTTTTATGGGTGTGCGCCTTGTGCCTGAATGGGGCGGCTACGATGGCAGCCCCAACTGAACCAGAGAGCCCGCATGACGCAACCATCCACCCCCTCCACCAAGGACTTCGACAAAGGCCTGGCCACGCGCAAGCAGGTCATGGGCGAGGACTTTGTGGCCAATGCCTTTGGCAATGCCACGGAGTTCACCCAGCCGATCCAGGAGTTCATCACCCGCAATGCCTGGGGCGATGTGTGGCAGCGGCCGGGGCTGGACATGAAGACGCGCAGCCTGATCACGGTGGCGTTTCTTACCGCGCTGGGCAAGCAGCATGAGCTTAAGGGCCACGTGCGCGGCGCGCTCAACAATGGCGCCACGTCGGCGGAGATCCAGGAGGTGCTGCTGCACGCCAGCATCTACTGTGGCCTGCCCACGGCGTTGGAGGCCTTCCGCACGGCCGCCGAGGTGATCGACGGGCCCAAGAAGGGCTGACGATGCGGTCTTCCGTTTGGACTGCTTCCTGTCGCCCGTAGAACTGGCATGTACCAAGCCAGCGCCACCGTGGAACTGGCTTTGCCAGGCCACTGGTGGCCTCCCCCTCAGGGGCTGAGGGCCGCGGCTCCAAGCCTGCCTGCGCAGGCTTGAACGAGCCCGAAGAGTCACCGCTTCTGGCGGTGGCACCGAGGCGCGAAGCGACTCAGGGGGAACCTATCCGCCCGCCAGGAGCTTGTGCACCAGGTCGGCGGCGGTGGAGGCGTTGTACTTGCGCATGAGACGCGCTCGGTAGATCTCCACCGTGCGGTGGCTGATCTCCAGCGCCCGGCCGATCTCCTTGGAGGTCAGGCCCTCCAGCAGGCGCGCCGCCACCTCGCGTTCGCGGCCCGTGAGTTCGGCCTTCACGGTGCGCTGCGAGCTCAGGTCCTCAAAGCTCCAGATGCCCGAAGCGTGCGGATTTTCGCGGTTGAGCGCGCGGCCCGACACATGGCACCAGAACACCTCGCCGTTGGCGCGCTTCATGATGCGGTTGTCCGCATAGTGGCCTTTGGCGTTGAGGATGGGCTCCATGTGCGCGCCCAGGCGTTCGTACTCGTCGGCGCTTGGGTAAAGTACCTGGAACGACTGGCCGATGAGCACTTCACGCGAGGCGCCGAACATCTCGCAGACATGGCGGTTGCAATCGACCATGGTGCGGTTGCGTGACAACACCAGCCCCACGGGGGCCATGTCGAAAGCCAGTCGGTAGTCAACGTCCATAGTGCAAGTCTTTACGAGAAACTACTTATTTAGATACGTAGTATCGTAGCGTATCCCAATTCATAAGGAGATCGTGGTGAACAAGATATTCCCCTCCGCAGCCGAGGCCCTGAAGGGCGTGGTTGCAGACGGCCAGCTGATGGCTGTGGGCGGTTTCGGGCTGTGTGGCATTCCTGAAGCCCTGATCGACGCGCTGCGCGATTCGGGTGCGAAGAACCTCACCGTGATCTCCAACAACGCCGGCGTGGACGGTTTTGGCCTGGGCAAGCTGCTCGAAACCCGCCAGATCAAGAAGATGATCTCGTCCTATGTGGGCGAGAACAAGGAGTTCGAGCGCCAATACCTGGCGGGCGAGCTGGAGCTGGAATTCACCCCCCAGGGCACGCTGGCCGAAAAGCTGCGTGCGGGCGGCGCGGGCATCCCGGCCTTTTTCACCAAGACTGGCGTGGGCACCATCGTGGCCGACGGCAAGGAACTGCGCGAATTTGATGGCGAAACCTATGTGATGGAGCGCTCCCTGGTGCCCGAGGTCTCGCTGGTCAAGGCTGACGTGGCCGACAAGTCGGGCAACCTGCGTTTCAACCTCACCGCACGCAATTTCAATCCCGCCGCCGCCACCGCAGGCAAGGTCTGCATCGTTGAAGTGGAAAAGATCGTGGAAGTGGGCGAGTTGGCCCCCGACGACATCCACCTGCCCGGCATCTATGTGCACCGCATCGTGCTCAATGCCAACCCCGAAAAGCGCATCGAAAAGCGCACGATCACAGAAAAAGCAGGAGCCTGACCATGCCGTGGACCCAAGACCAGATGGCCGCACGTGCGGCGCAAGAACTCGAAGACGGTTTCTATGTGAACCTGGGCATCGGCATCCCCACGCTGGTGGCCAATTTCACCGGTGACAAGGAAGTGTGGCTGCAGTCCGAGAACGGCATGCTGGGCATCGGCCCGTTCCCGACCGAAGACAAGGTGGACCCGGACCTGATCAACGCTGGCAAGCAGACGGTAACCACCATCAAGGGCTCGTCCATTTTCGGCAGCGACCAGTCGTTTGCCATGATCCGTGGCGGCAAGATCAATTTGTCCATCCTGGGCGCCATGCAGGTCAGCGAAAAGGGCGACCTGGCCAACTGGATGATCCCCGGCAAGATGGTCAAGGGCATGGGCGGCGCCATGGACCTGGTGGCCGGCGTCAAGCGCGTGATCGTGCTCATGGAGCACGTGGCCAAGAAGAAAGACGGGACCGAGGACCTCAAGATCCTGCCCGCCTGTACGCTGCCCCTGACGGGCGTGGGCGTGGTGGACCGCATCATTACCGATTTGGCCGTGCTGGACGTGACGCCGCAAGGCCTCAAACTGGTGGAACTGGCTCCGGGCGTAACCTTCGAGGCCCTGCAGGCCAAGACCAGCGTCACGCTGATCCCGTAATCCCCTCGCAGCCAGCCAGGGCCAAGGGCTACTTGTTGGCTGCACGGAATGCAGCAAAAAGGCCGGGGCCCCACAAGGGGCCCCGGCCTTTTTATGGCATTTGCACTTCGCGACCGGCCTGCACAGGCCGGTTGGAATTACATGGCGCTGAATTCGCCCGAAGGGATCTGGCCGGTGCGCAGGGCCTCAGCAGCCAGGGCACGCACAGCAGCACGGTCGGCCGTGGACTTGTAGGTCACCACACGCGAACCAGCGGGTTCGATGCTGCGGGTCTGGGCCACGGTGGCGGCTTCAGCAGCCACTTCAGCGCGGGTGCGGTTCGTGTCGAACTTCAGGGCGAACTGCGAGCCGTCGGCTTCGTCAGCGTGGGCGCCGAAGGCAGAGAAAGCAGCCACAGCGGCGATGGAGATGATGCGAGCGGTCTTGTTCATGGTGAAACTCCGGTGAAATTCAGAAATTGGGGTTCAAGTAATCAGAGAGGGTGGGCATTGAATCCAGCGGATTCAGCTCAGCCACGCTCGCCGTAAGCGATCTGGCCGGTGCGCACAGCGTCAGCAGCCTGGGCACGCACAGCAGCGCGGTCGGCAGTGCTCTTGTAAGTCACCACACGCGAACCAGCGGGTTCGATGCTGCGGGTCTGGGCCACGGTGGCGGCTTCGGCGGCCACTTCGGCGCGGGTGCGATTGGTTTCGAACTTCGTGGCGAACTGCGAAGCATCGGCTTCGTCAGCGTGGGCGCCAAAAGAGGCGAAAGCAGCGACAGCGGCAATGGAGAGGAAACGTGCGGTGTTGTTCATGATGAAAATCCTTGAAGTTAAAAAAGCGGCTCAAAAAACCGGAGCAAAGAGCCAAAAACTGAAAGCTGCTTCAAACCGGGTTCGGTGAGTCGCCTTGCGGGTTCGGCTCATCGATGGGGTGAACTGTACGCGGGTAAAGGTCACAGAAAAACCACCGGGTCGCGAACTAACTGTTCCAGCATTGGAAACAATCGGCGTGGAACTTTTCAGGGTTTACCCAAGACTGACTGTCCATGGAGCGCAAAAAGCGGGCTTTAGCCATCCACATTCCATGAAAACCCTGATGCGGATTTGGAACGGTGCAACCGGCGGTTTTCGTGGCGAAAAGCGCCGTGGCAGCCGGTGATCGCGCTCCCCCAGGCGGTGCAAGGGGGCCTTTGGCAGGCCACGGTCGGCACTTGATGTGCATCAAGACCATGCGGTGTCGAAGAGCGTTTTGTGTCAGTGCCCCGCAAGAGAACGTCATATAGTCCGAGGTAACGATTTGTTGTTCCTCGCATGACAGACCCCCTCGATTCGGCGGACATTGATACCGCTGACAGCCCCCATTACCTGCGCGCGTTGACCGACATGGCCGACCGCCGCACGGTGGTGGCGGACGCCGCCATTTACACCGACAACGGCATCAAACTGGTGGAGAAGGGCGCCCGCATCGACAGCCGCCTGTACGACCGCCTGGTGCAGCACAAGCTGCGCGAACCCATCGATCGCCACCTGTCCATCGAAAACCCCGTGGACGTGCCCGCCTTGCTGGCAGCGGGGCAGGCGCTCATTGAGCAGGAGGCCTTGCCCAACATGCTGGCCGAGGCGCTGGGCCCCTCGGCGGCCTGCCTGCTGGCGCCGCTGCGCTCCTTGGTCCTGCCAGCGCCCATGGCCTGCAAGCTCACGGTCATGCGCGACCAGCGCCCCGAATTGTTCGAACACAGCTTGCAGATGATGACCGTGGCCGTGTTCTTGGGCATCAAGAGTGGGCTGGCGGAGCGTGACTGCGGCACCCTGGCTGCTGCGGCCTTGTTGCACGACCTGGGCGTGCTGCACATGGACCCCGCCTGGAGCGACCCCGACCACAAGGTGGTGGGGGTGCAGCGCAAGCACCTGGTGGCGCACCCCATCACGGCCATGCTGATGATCCGCGACACCAAGGTGTACGCCCGTGCCGCCGAGGTGGCGGTGCTGGAGCACCACGAGCGCATGGACGGCAGCGGCTACCCGCGTGGCCTGGCCGGTGCCGACATCACGCCCATGGGGTGCATCCTGTTGCTGGCCGAGGTGGTGACTGCGTTCTACGAAAAATACGAGGACATGCCCGCGCAGCGGCTGTCGCTGGTGCTGCGGCTCAACCACCGCAAATTCCCTTCCGCGCTCGTGGCCCACATCCTGCCGTTGCTGCAGGAAGAGGTGGCACGCGAATCGGCCCTGATGCCGCTGGGCAATGATGCTCCCCGCCAGATTGACCTGCTGGCCGAGGCCTTTACCTACTGGGATCAGCTCAAGGCGGCCCTGCCCCCCGGTGCTGCCAAGGCCCCGGCAGACAGCGCCTTTGCATTCACCGATTCCCGCTTGTTGGCACTGCAGAAAGCCTTGATCGAGGCGGGCTCTCACCCCCAGCACCAGGGCGAATTGCTGGCGCAGTTGCAGGGCGATGCCATCGGCATGGCCGAAGTGGCCCTGGTGGGGCGGGAGGCGCTGTGGCAGCTGCAGAGCATCCTGAACGCCAGCCACCGCCGCTGGCCCCAGCTGTCGGACCGCGCCACGCCCATGGATGCGGCTGTGGCGGACTGGTGCGACTGGGCGCTGCAGCGGCTCTGACACGCCTCAAGGCGCGTGCAGAGGGCACGCTGGTGGCTCGCCTGCTGCGAAAGGTAAATCGCTGTTCCACCGCCATGCCGTAGGCATGGCTTGGCCTGAGCATGGCGAGGGGCCACAGGCCTTTTCGGCCTTGCCTGCAAGCGCTAGCAGCCCCATGCCCCCTCAGACCCTGGCGCCATCCCTTTCCGGCTCGCCATGCTTCAAAATACTGGTTATATTTACAGCATTCTTGTTCTTTGAAGCCCCGTCCCCGCCATGCCCGCGCCCAGCCTGTCCTTGCGGATTGCGCCCGATCTGCCCTCTGCCGTGCCCGGTGTCTGGCATGCCGATGCCCTGGGGGCGGGCCCGCAGGCGGCCCAGCCCACGGGGTACGCGCCGCTGGATGCCCAATTGCCGGGCGGGGGCTGGCCGCTGGGTGCGCTGTGCGAGGTGCTGCAGCCCTTGGCGGGCCTGCATGAGTGGCTGTTGGTATTGCCTGCGCTGGCACAGGCCACGGCCCGCCGCGCAGGGGCCGTGGTGGCGGTGGCACCCCCTTGCGAGCCCTTTGGCCCGGCACTGAAGGCGCAGGGGCTGCTGCCCGAGCGGCTGTGTGTGGTGCGGGCCGACAGCGCCCGTGCGGCATTCTGGGCGGCCGAACAGGCGCTGCGGTGCAGCGATGTGCTGGCCGTCATGGCCTGGCTGCCGCAGGCCCCCGCTGCAGCCTTGCGCAGATTGCAGCTGGCGGCGGCGCAGCTACAGCAACTGCTGTGGGTATTTCGCCCGATCAGCGCCGCGCCACAGGCATCGCCAGCCCTGCTGCGGCTTCAGGTGCAGGGGCGGTGGCTGTCTGCCGATACATCCGCGCCTGCCGCGCCCGGTATGCAGGTGCAGATCCTCAAGCGCCGGGGGCCGCCCCTGGTGCAGGCGCTCGATCTGCCGGGCTGCCACCCCCGGCTGGCGCAGGCACTGGCGGCGCAGGCCGAGCGCCGCCACGCCGCGCAGGTGGTGGCCCGCGCCATGGTGGCGCGTTACAACGCAGCGGCCTCGGGGGGCCAGGCGGCGCAGCCCATGCGTCCGGAGCCCGCAGTGGCGGCGCTGCAGGGGAGGGGGCATGCACTGGATCGCATTGCCGCTGCCATGGCGGGATGAGCCCGCAGCCAGCCCGGCCAATACCGGGGCGGCGGCTGCGGCTGGCACGATGGCTGCGCCCGCCGCAGGCTGGTGGGCCCTGCGCTTTACCCCGCGCGTGGCGCTGGTGGATGGCGACACCGTGCTGCTGGAGGTCTCGACCACCGAGCGCCTTTGGGGCGGGCGCGATGCCTTGCGGGTCTTGGTGTTGCAGGCCTGGGCCGAAGCCTCCGGGGGGCTGGCAGACACCAAGGCAGCCGGGGCGGAGGATGTGCCGTCGCCACAACCGATACCACCGCAGCAATCACCCGCCATGCAGGCCCACTGGGGTTGTGGGCCCACGGCCCTGGTAGCGCAGGCCTGGCTGCGCATGGCGCTGGCCGGGCATCCACCACGAGGGCAAGAAGGACGGCCAGGGCAAGACAGGGCAGCGGTGCACACCCTGCCTTTGCACACCCTGACCGCCTTGCGCCCGCATGTGGCCAGCCTGGAGCGCATGGGCTGCCGCACCTGGGGCGCATTGTGGGCACTGCCGCGTGCCGGGCTGGCCCGGCGCCTGGGGGCTGGGGTGTTGCGGGTGCTGGACCAGGCCCTGGGCGAAGCCCCCGAAGCCCATGCCTGGCTGGAGCTGCCCGAGCAGTTTGCGCTGGCCACCGAATTGCCTGCACTGGCCACCTCGGCCGACGCCCTGCTGTGGAGCGCCCACCGTTGCCTCACGGCCTTGCAGGGCTGGCTGCAGGCGCGCCAGCAGGGCGCACTGGCGCTGGAGCTGGCCTGGCGCCACGACCTGCGGCGCATCGACGGGGTGGTGATCGCCCCCACGCAGGCCCTGCTGGTGCGCACCGCCCAGGCCACGCAGGACATGGCGCACCTGCGGCGCCTGCTGTCTGAAAACCTGGCGCGCACCACCCTGGCCGCACCGGCCAACCAGATCACGCTGCGCCTGCTGGAGTCGGCACCGCTGCCGCACCGCAGTGCCAGCCTGCTGCCGCCCGGCGATCATGGTGGCGGTTGCCCTGGCGGTGCCGACAACCCTGCGTCCCCAGGCGAAGCCTTGCACCAGCTGCTGGAGCGCCTGTCGGCCCGCCTGGGGCCCGAACAGGTGCAGGCCCCCGTGCTGATGGCCGACCACCGCCCCGAGCTTATGCAGCAGTGGCGCCCCGCAGCCGAGGTGCTGGGCCGCCCATCCACCCGGCGCTCTGCCGCCACCAGCGCAGGCGGCGGGGCCGAGGCCGCGCTGGATGCCAGCCCGGACGCCTTGCTGCTGCCCCCCTGGCTGCTGAACCCGCCCCAGCGGCTGGCCGTGCAGGGCAACCGCCCCTGCCACCATGGCCTGCTGCGCCTGCTGGCCGGGCCCCACCGCTTCGAGGCGGGCTGGTGGTCTGCGGGCGATGGCGGGGCAGACGACCCCACACCCCCCGGCACTGGCCTGGCCTTGCGCGACTACTTTGTGGCGCACAACGCGGTGGCGGGCCTGGTGTGGGTGTTCCGCGAGCGGCTGGCGCCGCTGCCCGAAGGCTCGCAGGCGATGGCGCGGCCCCCTCGCTGGTTTCTGCATGGTGTGTTTTGAAACACCCCCTGTACGGCTTCCCCCGCTCTCGCAGCGCTGTGCGATGCGGGCAGGAGGGCGCCGCCAGCGCGGCGGGTGGCCCTTGTGCGGCGGCCCTCGCCTTGGGCGCGCCAGTTTCAATCCTGGTGGGTGGCGCGCAGCGCCATAGGGAATGGAGATGACTGCATCCTTGCCGGGCTATGCTGAGCTGCACTGCCTGTCCAACTTCAGCTTTCAGCGCGGGGCATCGCACCCGCACGAGCTGGTGGAGCGCGCGGCCAAACTGGGCTACCAGGCCCTGGCGCTGACCGATGAATGTTCGGTGGCCGGCGTGGTGCGCGCCTGGAAGGCCGCCCAGCCCACGGGCCTGCACCTCATCGTGGGCAGCGAGTTTCTGTGGGGCGACCTGCGGCTGGTGGCCCTGGCGCGCGACGCCGAGGGCTGGGGCAACCTGTGCGAGTTCATCTCGGCCGCGCGCCGTGCGGCGCCCAAGGGCCAGTACCACGTGGGCCCGGCCAGCTCCTGGCACCTGCTGCAGGGGTGCGAGCTGCTGCTGGCGCCTTGCCGCAAACGCTTTGATGCTATTAATTTAATAGCTATTGAGGCTTGTCTTTCGCGCGCAAAGACCTGTTTTGGCTCTGATTTTGACGGCCATATCTGGCTGGCGGTCGAACTGCACCTGGCCCCCGACGACGGCCTGTGGCTGGCCACGCTGCAGCGCGTGGGCGCACAGCTGGGCCTGCCGCTGGTGGCGGCGGGCGACGTGCACATGCACGCCCGCTCGCGCAAGCCGCTGCAGGACGTGATCACCGCCGTGCGCCTGGGCTGCAGCGTGGCCGAGTGCGGGTTTGCGCTGCAGCCCAATGCCGAGCGCCACCTGCGCCAGCGCGTGCGGCTGGCGGGCATCTACCCGCCCGAGCTGCTGGCGGCCACGCTCACGGTGGCCGGGCGCTGCACTTTTCGGCTGGACGAGATCAAGTACCAGTACCCGCGAGAGACCGTACCCGAAGGCATGACCCCCGCCCAGGCGCTGGCCTGGCTGGTACAGACCGGCGTGGAAGGCGAGTACCCGCAGGGCGCCCCCCAGCGGGTGCTGGACCAGATCCGCAAAGAGCTGGACCTGATCGCGCACTGCCAGTACGAGATGTACTTCCTCACCGTGCACGACATCGTGCGCTACGCCCGCAGCCAGAAGATCCTGTGCCAGGGGCGCGGCTCTGCCGCCAACTCAGTGGTCTGCTACATGCTGGGGATCACGGCCGTGCCGCCCGAGAACACCCACCTGCTGTTCGAACGCTTCATCAGCAAGGAGCGCAAGGAGCCGCCCGACATCGACGTGGACTTCGAGCACGACCGGCGCGAGGAGGTGATCCAGTACATCTACGACAAATACGGCCGCGACCGCGCCGCCATTGCCGCCGTCGTCACCAGCTACCGCACGCGCAGCGCCCTGCGCGACGTGGGCAAGGCCCTGGGCGTGGCGCCCGCGCTGGTCGATGCGTTTGCCAAGGACCACCACTGGTTTGACGAAACCTTCGCCGCCGACCGCCTGCAGGAACTGGCGCAGGCGGTTGGCGCCGCGCTGCACCCGCACACCGCCACGCTGTGGCTGGAGCTGGCAGCCGACCTCCAGGGCTTTCCGCGCCACCTCAGCCAGCATGTGGGCGGCTTCGTGCTCACCCAGGGCAAGCTCACGCGGCTGGTGCCGGTCGAGCCCGCCAGCATGAAGGAGCGCTCCGTCATCCAGTGGGACAAGGACGACCTCGATGACATGGGCCTGCTCAAGGTCGATGTGCTGGCCCTGGGCATGCTCAGCGCGCTGCGCCGCTGCCTGCAGCTGCGGGCCGTGCTGCGCGGCGAGCACTGGGGCCTCAAGGACATCCCGCACGAAGACCCCGCCACCTACGACATGATCTGCGCCGCCGACACCGTGGGCGTGTTCCAGATCGAAAGCCGCGCCCAGATGAGCATGCTGCCCCGCCTGCGCCCGCGCACGTTCTACGACCTGGTGGTCGAGGTTGCCATCGTGCGGCCCGGCCCCATCCAGGGCGGCATGGTGCACCCGTACCTCAAGGCGCGCGAGCGCAGGCGGCAGGGCCTGCCGCTGGAGCTGGAAAAGCCCGAACTGGAAGAAGCCCTCGAACGCACGCTGGGCGTGCCCATCTTCCAGGAGCAGGTGATGCAGATCGCCATGATCGCCGCCGGGTTCACGCCCGGCATGGCCGACGACCTGCGCCGGTCCATGGCCGCCTGGAAGCGCAAGGGCGGCGTGCACCGGTTCGAGCGGCCTCTTATTGGCGGTATGGAGGCGCGCGGCTACCGCACCGAATTTGCCCAGGCCATCTTCCAGCAGATGCTCGGCTTTGGCGAATACGGTTTTCCTGAAAGCCACGCCCACAGCTTTGCCCTGCTGGCCTACGCCAGCAGCTGGCTCAAGTGCCACGAGCCCGCGTGTTTCCTGGCATCGCTGCTCAACTCGCTGCCCATGGGCTTCTACACCGCCTCGCAGCTGGTGCAGGACGCACGCCGCCACGGCGTGCGCGTGCTGCCCATCGACGTGAGCCACAGCGACCACGACTGCACGCTGGAAGGCCCCGCCGAACACCTGCTGCCTGCCAAGGGCCTGCCCCGGCCACAGCAGCCGCAGCCCGCTGTGCGCCTGGGCCTGTGCCTGGTCGGCTGCCTGGGCAAAGGCGCGGCAGACCGCCTGGTGCTGGCCCGCGCCACATCGCCCTTCAGCACCACCGAAGACCTGGCCCTGCGCGCCCAACTGAGCCAGCAGGATGTGCAGGCCCTGGCCGCCGCCGATGCACTGGCCAGCCTCTCAGGCCACCGGCGCCAACAGATGTGGGACGCCGCCGCCCAGCACAGCGCCCCGGCCCTGCTGCGCGATGTGCCCGTGCTCGAAGCACCGCTGGCGCTGCCAGCCGCCCCCGAGGGCGAAGAAATCCTGTTCGACTACGCCGCCACCGGCCTCACCCTGCGCCGCCACCCACTGGCCCTGCTGCGCCCGCGCCTGGCCAGCTGGCGCCTGCAGACCGCGCTGCAGCTGGTGGCCACGCCCCACGGCCGCCAGGTGCGCGCCTGCGGCATCGTCACCGTGCGCCAGCGCCCAGGCACCGCCAAGGGCACCATGTTCGTCACCCTCGAAGACGAAACCGGCCCCGTCAACGTCATCGTCTGGCCCGCCATGGTGGACCGCTGGCGCAACGCTCTGCTCAGATCCCAACTGCTGGCCGTGGAAGGCCTGTGGCAGTGCAGCGTGCCCGAGGGCGGCAGCGCACATTCCTCCACCTCAGGCCAGGCACCCGCCGTGGTGCGCCACCTCGTGGCCCAGCGCTTCAAGGACCTGACCCCGCTGCTCGGCCGCATGGCCCAGGCGCTGCACGGCAGCCGGGATTTTCATTGAGCCAGCGGGGTGAGAACGGCACACCAAGACCGGCAGAAATTGATATGTGACAGGAAAAAGGAGAAGTTGTTGCTGGTGGCAATCAGTGACACTGATTTTTGTGGTAATCAATAATAATTCGCATTACGATGGAGTCAAACAACCAAAAGCACCAGAGAGGGAAAGCACCGTGGAAGTTCGATCGTCTTCAGAAGGCGAGGCATTGCCGTGCCCTGCAACCACAACTGCAACTTGCCAGCGGGGGATAGAAAGCCTCGCCGCCCTGTGCGTCATAGCCCGCTTCCACCAGGTAGCCGCAGACCCTGCCACCCTAGCCCACCAGTTGGGCCTGCAGCCCAGCGACGCAGCCAGCGTGGACGACCAACTCCGCGCCGCCAAACACCTGGGCCTCAAAGCCAAACTCTCGCGCACCACCATTGACCGCCTGCCACTGAGCCCACTGCCCGCCCTGGCCCTGCTGCGCGCGGACGATGGCACGGTGCGCACCGTGGTGCTGGCCCAATGCGACGGCCAGCGGGTGCTCTTGCAAGACCCCGCCGCATCCGGTGCGGGTGCCCGCCCCGTCATCGACTCCATGGAAGCCTTCGCTGCCCAATGGACGGGCGAACTCATCCTCATCACCAGCCGCGCCAGCCTGGCGGGCGAGCTGGCCAAGTTCGACTTCTCCTGGTTCATCCCCAGCCTTATCAAACACCGCAAGCTGCTGGGTGAGGTGCTGCTCATCTCCTTCATGCTGCAGCTCTTCGCCCTGGTCAGCCCGCTGTTCTTCCAGGTCGTGATGGACAAAGTGCTCGTGCACCGGGGCATCACCACGCTCGATGTGCTCGTCATCGGCCTGGTGGTGGTTGTGGTGTTCGAGAGCCTGCTCAACGCCCTGCGCACCTACGTCTTCAGCCACACTACCAGCCGCATCGACGTGGAACTGGGTGCGCGCCTCTTCCGCCACCTGGTGCAACTGCCCCTGGCCTACTTCCAGGCCCGCCGCGTAGGCGACTCGGTGGCCCGCGTGCGCGAGCTGGAGAACATCCGCAGCTTCCTCACCGGCAACGCCCTCACTGTTGTGCTCGACGTGCTGTTCTCGGTGATCTTCATCGCCGTCATGCTGTTCTACAGCGTGCCGCTGACCCTCATCGTGCTGGTGAGCCTGCCGCTGTACTTTGGCCTGAGCCTGGCCGTGGTGCCCATCCTGCGCAGGCGGCTGGACGTCAAGTTTGCCCGGGGTGCAGAAAACCAATCCATGCTGGTCGAAACCGTCACCGGCATCCAGACCGTCAAGGCCAGCGCGCTGGAGCCCTCGTTTGCCCGCCGCTGGGACAACCAGCTCGCCGCCTACGTCAGCGCCAGCTTCAAGACCCAGAACCTCGCCAGCTGGGCCCACGAAGGCGTCAACCTCATTGGCAAACTCGTCAACGCCGCCACCCTCTGGTACGGCGCCCACCTGGTCATGGGGGGTGAACTCACCGTGGGCCAGTTTGTGGCCTTCAACATGTTTGCCCAGCGCGTGGCCCAGCCCATCATGCGCATGGCCCAGCTGTGGACCGACTTCCAGCAGACCGGCATCTCCATGGCCCGCCTGGGCGACATCCTGAACACCCGCACCGAAGTGCCCCCCAGCAGCGCCGCCCAACTGCCCCCCATCAAAGGCCGCATCACCCTGGACGGCATCCACTTCCGCTACCGCCCCGAAGCCGCCCCCGTGCTCGGCGGCGTGAGCCTGGATGTGCGCCCTGGCGAGGTCATCGGCATCGTCGGCCGCTCCGGCTCCGGCAAAAGCACCCTCACAAAATTAGTCCAGCGCCTGTACACCCCCGAACAAGGCCGTATCCTGGTGGACGGCATCGACATCAGCCTCATCGACGCCGCCCAGCTGCGCCGCCAGGTGGGCGTGGTGCTGCAAGAAAACCTGCTCTTCAACCGCAGCGTGCGCGAGAACATCGCCATTGCCGACCCCGCCGCCCCCATCGAAGCCGTGGTCCACGCCGCCCAACTGGCCGGCGCCCACGACTTCATCAGCGAACTGCCCGAAGGCTACGACACCCTGGTGGGCGAACAAGGCGGCAGCCTCTCGGGCGGGCAGCGCCAGCGCATCGCCATCGCCCGCGCACTGTTCACCAACCCCCGCATCCTCATCCTGGACGAAGCCACCAGCGCGCTCGACTACGAGAGCGAGGCCATCATCCAGCGCAACATGCAGCACATCTGCCAGGGTCGCACCGTGCTCATCATTGCCCACCGCCTGAGCGCGGTAAGACACGCCCACCGCATCATCGTCATGGACAAAGGCCGCATCGTGGAAGCCGGCCCGCACGACGCCCTGATCCAGAAACAGCAAGGCCTGTACGCCCACCTGTGGCGCATGCAAGATGGCAGCGGCCGGGCCACAGCGCCATCCACACCCGGCGGCGGCAACCACCCCACACAAGAGGTGGCGGCATGAACAGCGCAGCACAGACAACGGCACAGCCAACAGCGCAGGCAGCCACCCCCCGCCATCCGGCCAGCGAACTGCTGGCCCGCTACCGCGCCATCTTCCAAGCCGCCTGGCAACACCGCCACGAACTGGCTGGCCCCGCCCGCCTGGCCGACGAACAGGCCTTCCTGCCCGCAGCCCTGAGCCTGCAGGAAACCCCCGTGCACCCGGCACCCCGGCGCATCGCCTACGTGCTCATGGCCCTGTTCCTCATCGCCCTGGCCTGGGCCATCCTGGGCAAGATCGACATCGTGGCCGTGGCCCCCGGCCGCATCATCGTGAGCGACCGCACCAAAGTCATCCAGCCCCTGGAGCGCAGCGTGGTCCAGCGCATCCTCGTCAAAGACGGCGACCACGTACAAGCAGGCCAGCCCCTGGTAGAGCTGGACCCCACCACCGCCCAGGCCGACAAAGCCAGCCTGGTGGAGACCCGCAAGGCCGCCCAGTCCGAATGGCTGCGCGCGCAGATCCTGCAGAAAATGCTATCAAAACAAGAGCTATCAGCATCCACCCATCAGGCGGTGGATGCCAAAAAAGCCATCAATCAAGAGCTTCGCCAGGACACCCCAGCAGACTGGACCCCCACCGACAAGGCCGACACCCAGGCCCAACTGGCCGCCGAGTGGAGCGACATCACCGCCCGCCTGGCCAAACTGTCTGCCGAACACCAGCGCCGCCAGGCCGAAATGGCCACCGTGCGCGCCATGATCGGCAAGCTCGAAGCCACCCTGCCCATCGCCCGCCAGCGCGAACAAGACTTCCAGGCGCTCACTACCCAAGGCTTCATGTCCGGCCACGCCAACCAGGACCGCACCCGCGAACGCATCGAGCTCGAACGCGACCTGGCCACCCAGCAAGCCCGCTACCAGGAAGCCCAGGCCGCCCTGCGCGAAGCCGAACACACCCGCAGCGCCTACCTGGCAGAAACAAGACGCTCTTTAAGCGAACGCCAGGCCCAGGCGGACCTCAAGCGCCACCAAACCGGGCAAGAACTCACCAAAGCCACCCAGCGCGAACAACTCGCCACCCTCACGGCCCCGGTGTCAGGCACCGTGCAACAACTGGCCCTGCACACCGAAGGCGGCGTGGTCACCGAAGCCCAAGCTCTCATGGTCATCGTTCCCGATGCCGCCAGCGTCAGCGCCGAGGTCACGCTGGAGAACAAGGACATCGGGTTTGTGGCCCCGGGGCAGGAGGTTGCCATCAAGCTGGAGACCTTCCCGTTCACAAGGTACGGCACCGTCAAAGCCAGCGTGGACAAGGTCACGCAGGACGCGGTGAATGACGAGAAGCGCGGGGCGATCTTCCCGGCGACGCTGAAACTGAACCAGACCAGCATCGACATTGATGGCAAGCTCATAAAACTCGCGCCGGGGATGAATATCACGGCGGAGATCAAGACGGGACAGCGAAGAGTCATTGAATATCTGCTCAGTCCGATTCAGAGGGCGGGGAGTGAGAGTTTGAGGGAGCGGTGAGCCATCGAGGTTCAGCTCCGAATTTATCCAAAACCAAAGTGACATCAGAGGAAATCACTATGAACAACATGCAGTTTGACCAAGCAACACAGACCTACCGGGGCGCAGTCGGGCCCTACCTTATCAGCGAAGACAGCCTGGCCTTCGGGACGCACAAGCCCCTGCAACTACCCTTGGACTGGGCGCCCCAGTCGTATCTGGACGGGCTTTCCACCTATTGGCAGGACCAAGCGTTGCGGGGGGTGTGGGAGAGCGTCTTCACCAAGCCGCATCTGCTTGCGCAACCACCAGGGGGCCAGGATGCTTTGGTGCAGCAGTTGGTACAGGCTATGGCGGGGTTTGCAGCGCCCGCCATGGGGCAGGTGGAAGCGTCTTTGGGGCAGCTAGTTAATGCGTTTCAGATGTGGGGCGTGGATGCAGGCGCATAAATGGCCGATAAATCGATAATAAGACGTGCAGGTAGCGGTGCGACCACGCAATTGAGAAAAGTGCTGATATTTGTGAAAAATCTTGAGATCATTAATAATGGAGAAAAATGACTCAACCAAATACTATTGAAATGATTTGTTCGCAACGCTGTGCCAAATTGAATTTTTCAATCAATTTAACAAAATCTGAGAAGAGGTCAATTTATGAGAATTAGTCTACGATTTCCATCTGCGACCAAATCCGCTTTACTCATCTTATTTTCATTGCACGCCACCGCCTATGGTTCCAGCGGTGGCATGTACATCCCTACGCCGTGCGAGAGGGAATGGGGGCGTAGTGCCTTTGTTCAGCCAATGCCACCAGAGCAAATAAGAGCTCAGGAATCATGGGCTAAGAATGGCGACGCCGATGCCCAATACTTCATGGGCCTGGCCGCGCAGGACAAGGACGACCGCCTAGCCTGGCTCAAAAAGGCTATCGCCAACGGCTCCAAAGGCGCAGCCGCCTACTATGCCTACGTGCTGGATCCGCGCTGGAAGACCGAGCCCGTCGACCCCGCAGAACCTGATGGCGAGCGCAAACCAATCAGCCCGCCCCTTCTCAAAGAGTTGCTGCAGCCTGTGATCGATGCGGCAGAGGCTGGCGAACCCCAGGCCGCGACTTGGTTGATGGAGATGGGACGTGCCCGTTGGAATTACCGTTCCTACCCCGATCACCCCATATTAAAAATCACCGACATACCCAAGTGGGCGGAGATCGCCGCACGTGGTGGCAATCCGGCAGCGGCAGAATGGCTTTGCACAGCACATGACAAGAACCTGAGCGAGGTTCCTGGCGTGGAAAAAAAGGATGATGCACAAGCTTTTTACTGGTGTTCCATGGCTGCTCCCAGAGCTTGCTCAGTTGGGGCGAAATTATCGCTATCGAAACTTTACGACAAGGGGCGCGGGGTTGCACCTTCTAAAACCATGGCCGAATACTGGATCGCTCGCTTTCGAAAATCCCTGCGATCAATTCAAATAGAAGGCCTTTTTCCGCCCCAACTTAATTCCTCAAAATAAATTCAGAGTTTATATATGCAAGAAGAAATAGTTCCAACTTCTGACGATATTGCCGCCCAGATAACACGCCTTGCAATAGCTCGTGGCATTCAGCCCAACAGCCCTGTCAAAGTCCACATTCTTACCAGCAAAAATTCAGATGGATTATATCAGATTGGCACACTACAGGAGTGGGCCGATAAATACTACTCCGGTTTGGATGCGGCTACTCTCGATAATAGAGCTGCGCTCATAAGGGAAAATTTTAATCATGCAAAAAACATCAATGCAAGCGTGGGTGTCAGAGTTTTTAGCAGGGACGAAGCAAAAATAATTAAAGAGCAGATCGTGGCAATTTGGGGTAATGTTACAAATATCAATTTTATTTTTGAAGATAATCCGTCGAAGGCCGATATTCGTATCGGCATCAACGCGGTAAAAGCTTCGGAGGAGCCGTCAGTTTCCATCAATTTTGTTCCGGGAGACGGTGGTGCCGGATACCTAGGGCCCAAAAGACCAAATGACGTATTTCTTGAGGATTCGTATGCAAAGGACTTATTGAATGCCAAAAGTATCAATACTTTAGCACACGAATTTGGGCATGCCTTGGGCCTCTCGCACCCCGCGCGTGGACTACAAGAAAATGGAGAATTTGATGGCAGGCTAGATAAAGAAAAATACGATACCGCCCAGTGGTCACTAATGAGTTATATATCTCATGGTGGTATGCGTCGCATCACTCCCATGTTAATGGATGTAGTCGGCCTCAAGGCAATGGGATTCTTGCGCAACGACCTCAACAGTGGGGACACTGAGCACATCATAGATGTTCCGAATGGAGCAAAAACCATATTGGACTCGGGTGGCAATGACACTCTGGCAGCCAAGTACAAAGGCGCAGATGGTCTTATTAGAGTAAGCGAGCAAGATGCCATTATCGATCTTCGCGCTACCGATTTCACGGCGGGTAAAGCGTACTTCAGCTCAATACCAACTATTGGTACGAATATTGACAACGTCGCTATTTACGAAAGCACAGCAATTGAAAATGCCACAGGCGGCAAAGGCCACGACAAACTGATCGGCAACGACTTGGCCAATGTGCTGGACGGTGGGGAGGGTAACGACACACTTGAAGGCGGAGCAGGTTCTGACACCTATAAGTTCAGCGGCAAATTCGGCAAAGACAGTATTGACGAAAGCACCGCTATGGGCGGGAACGAAGAAGGGACCATCCTGATCAGCAACATCGCGATTGCTCCTACTGGCGAGATGGTCGGCCAATACGCTTCTGGCAATGGCTCGTTGCACACGTTCAAAGCCAAGATCAACGGACAAGCCTACACCTACACCCTCAAGACCAGCGAAACCAGTGGCGATCAACTTGTCATTGCGAAGACGGGGGAAGTGGCCAACACGATCACACTCAATCACGTTAATCGTGAAGCGTTGTTCAGCGAAAAGGGCTACTTGGGTGTCAAGCTGGCAACTACACCTAAGGTGTTGCTCCGAAGTTCTTTGGGGCCTAACCCTTTAGAGGATGCAACATTTAATCCCGCCACTGTCAGTGGCAGCTCTGCCGTGACTGAGCACGGGGGGGAACTACTCGCGCTGTATCTCAACCGCCCTGCCAAGGCGGGCGACACCATCACGTTGTCCTTGAGCGATCTCAAGGACAAATTCAAGGCCATCCTGGGTGATGTGACTGTGCCTGCGGACGGCGCCGTGATCACGCTGTCTGAGGGCCAGATGATGGTTCCGATTGCACTGGTGCAGGAAGGCGCCGAGGTGGATGCCAGCGGGGCGGCGCTGATCACGGCGACGTACCAAGGGCAGCCTATGCCAGAGCTGGCGCAGGCTCAAGCCCAGGTGGCTGTGTCTAACGCCTGGGGGATTGAGCTAAGCGATGTGTTGGATACGACCACGATAAAGAATGGGGACCAGCGCCCACCCATCAAAGGGCTGGGCAATGGCAGGGAGGTTTTCGATTGGAACAAGGTAGAGCGGGGGGCAGATGGTGATCTGATCGGCGGCATAGCCGAAGCAAACTTCAACGATGTGCTCAAGGGCTTTAATGGTTCCAATGATCTGCTGAATGGTCTGGGTGGTAATGACGCGCTTGAGGGGCGCAGTGGTGACGATGAGCTGCGCGGTGGGGAGGGGGATGACCTGTTGGTGGGGGGCAATGGCTCAGATCTATTGCATGGGGACGCAGGGAACGATTTCATTCTTACGGCAGATGATCTTGGTCAAATTCAGCGTGTTTACGTTGATGACAAGGTCGATATACCCGCAGGTGAGACGTTGTTGGTGGATGGCAGTGCTTGGGCTGCTTCTACGGGGGATGGCGGAAAGTTTTGGACTATTTACGGTGCTGAAATCGGGGTTCGAGATTCTGCAAGTGATGCCGCATTTGGCGGAGACGGCGACGACATGATTACTGGAGGCAAGGGGGCCGACTACTTGAGTGGTGATGCGGGCGACGATGTCTTGTGGGGGATGGACCATGGTGATGTTCTTCACGGGGGTGATGGCAAGGATGTCATCAATGGTGACGGTACGACTACACCCAATAAGCTCCAAACAATGGATATCGCGCTTCATGGCGATGATTTTCTGGATGGTGGTGCCGATGACGACACGCTGTTCGGGCAGGGAGGCAGTGACGCGCTCTATGGTGGGGTGGGAAGCGATGTGCTTTATGGCGATGACAAGTCAGAGTCCGATTTGGCTGCAGCCCACCACGGCGAGGACTATCTCAACGGGGAAGATGGTGCGGACAGCTTGTTTGGTGGAGGTAAGGACGACGTTCTTGTGGGTGGCGCGGGTGAAGATGAACTTTGGGGGGATGGCAGTGTTGCCAACCTTGCCGGGGAGCACCATGGCGATGACTACCTGGACGGTGGTGCCGACTCTGATGATTTGGTTGGTGGTGGTGGTGACGACACCCTGCTTGGTGGAGAGGGGGACGACCAACTCACCGGTGATGACTTTGATGCCACTCTGAAAGGGGAACACCACGGGCGGGACTATCTGGATGGTGGTGCCGGTGCCGACGTTATGGTGGCAGGCGGCAACGACGATGTGCTGATCGGCGGAGCGGGCAACGACAACATGCAAGGTGATACCGAAGGCAGCAAACTGGGTGGCATCTTCCATGGCGACGATGATCTGGATGGTGGCGAGGGCGACGATGACTTGTGGGGGCAAGGGGGCAATGATTCGCTGGTGGGGGGAGCGGGCAACGACCGTATGGAGGGCGATGCCGAAGGCAGCAAACTGGGGGGCACCTTCCATGGTGACGACGATCTAGATGGTGGCGAGGGCGACGATGACTTGTGGGGGCAGGGGGGCAATGATTCGCTGGTGGGGGGAGACGGCGATGATCAGCTTTTGGGAGATGACACGGGAAGCGCTCTGAGCGGTGAGCACCATGGAAGAGATCACTTGGACGGCGGCGCAGGTGCCGATGTGATGCAAGGTGGCGGCAGCGACGACTTTTTGACCGGTGGTGCAGGCAATGACCGCATGGATGGTGATGATGAGGTGAGCAGCCTAAGCGGCTCATTCCACGGCAATGACGATCTGGATGGCGGCGAAGGCGATGACGAAATGTCGGGTGGTGGTGGCAATGACACACTCCGGGGCGGGGATGGCAACGATTGGATCGCTGGTGAGGATGAAACCCGCTTTGATTCCGTGAGCACTCTTACCGGCGATGACCTGATTGATGGTGGCGCAGGCGATGACATGCTGGTTGCCGGCAACGGTAACGACACCTTGCTTGGGGGCGCCGACAACGATCACCTTTACGGCGGAGCTGGTGCTGATGTGCTGGATGGGGGTTCTGGCACCAATGTGCTCAAAGGGGGCGCGGGTGACGATGTCTATGTGTGTGCGGAGGATGGCTCCCACGCGATTGTGGACAGTGAGGGCAACAACCTTGTTCAGGGTGTTGAAGGGATGTCCGCCTCTGTGCTGCTCGATGGCACCCTGGTGTTTGCTTCTGCGAGCAAGACGGTTTCCATTGCCGAGGCGATGCTCGGCGGGTTTTCTGGTTTGGTCGAGGCGGGTGGCGGCTCCGTTACCTTGGCGGACTATGTCACGAGCAATGTGCGCACAGAGGTCTTTACCGTTAGCAATGCCGATGGCGCGAGTGCCTTGGGAGGCGCATTGGCGGATGACATCCAGCTCAATGGCAAGGGCTCTACGGTGCAGGCTGGCCAGGGCGATGACAAGATCAAGACCAGCACATCGGCCACGCGCATTGTTCTGAAGCGTGGGGATGGTTCAGACACAGTTTTGATTGAAGAGCTTCCTACGCCCGGCAAACCGTTGGCAGAAAAGCTGCTGCTGGAGTTTGGTGCTGGAATTTCGGCCAACGACATCGTTACGGAATACTCGGCAGAGGACGACAGTCTGGTGATTCAGTATTCAGACTTGCCTGGCGACAAGCTGGTGGTGAAGTACCTGAGTTTGATCACCGTGCCCATGTTGGAGAACATTCCCGTAGGGAGGCTGAAGTTTTCCGATGGTTCTGTGGTCGATTTCAGCTACGAGGAAGCATCGGCCGATGAAGATGCGGCCTTTGAGTACACCGTGCCTGGGAGTGCTTTCTCTGGCTTGGGCGCTGGCGCTACCTACACCGCTAGCCTGGCCAGTGGGCAGCCATTGCCTGCATGGCTTCAGTTTGACCCCGCCACTAAAAAGTTTAGCGGTACACCCGCTGACGCAGATGTGGGCCGCCTGGCTTTGCGGGTGGTTGGGACGGACGCCCAGAATGTGTCTGCCAGCCACGCCTTTGCGCTGGTGGTTCACAGCACCAACGACGCACCCACCGCTGGGGCGCCGCTTCAGGCGCAGGTGTTCAAGGAGAACGTCGCATGGAGCTACACGCTTCCCAGTGGCAGCTTCGCGGATGCAGACGCGGGCGATGTGTTGACCTTGAGCGCAACCCTGAGCGATGGTGGCCCGCTGCCCCCATGGTTGCAGTTTGACTCTGCGACGGGAAGACTTTTCAGCATGCCCGGACTCGGGCTGGCGACCAATCTCAGCCTGAAGATCACAGCCACCGATGCCAAGGGAGCGCAAGCGCATCAGCCGCTGGTCTTGAATGTGGAGTCTGCACTGAACTTGATGGGCTATGACCATGTGATTGGAACGCCTGGCAACGATGCTGTTGTGGGCGATGCACTCAAGAACATTCTTATTGCGGGGTATGGCGACGACACTTTGGATGGCCAAGGAGGCGATGACCTTTTGTTGGGGGGGAACGGCGACCAGATGCGCGGCTATTACCAGGGGTATGGTTCTGATACCTACCTTTTTGGCAGGGGAGATGGCAATGACATCATTCGTGATTTTTCTATGCAGGCGAATGAGCTGGACACTCTCCGCTTCAAGGCGGGTGTCAATCCTGCAGATGTCTTGGTGCGGCGTGATGAGAACTCACTGATTTTCTCCATCTCGGGTAGTCAGGACAGCATTCGTGTCGATGACTACTTCCTGGAGACATCTGGTGTCAATCGCAAGATCGAAAGGGTGCAGTTTGTTGACCACCCTGCCATCCAGTGGGATGTGGCCGAGATCAAGGCCAGGGCGTTGATTGGTGGCGCCGGACCTGAGCGGATTCAGGGGTACGAATCCAATGACCTTTTGCAGGGCAATGGGGGTGACGACACCCTGATAGGTGGGGCGGGCGATGACCGCTATGTTTTTGGTGCTTACGACGGGAAGGACTCAATCACCGAAGGCGAGGGCCAAGGGGTTGACCAGCTTGTTTTTGCCGCTGGTGTTTTGCCAACGCAGGTGGTGTTGATTCGGACGCGCGAGGCAGCTGCTGGAAACACAACGCCGCCCGAGAAGTTGGTCGTCCGGGTGGTGGATGGGAACACGGAAGTATGGGTGTCTGGCTTCTTCGAGGGGCAGAACCAGTCGGGCATCGAGTCCATCAAGTTTGCTAACGGAACGGTCTGGGACCGAACCTACATCCTTGCAAACGTTACCGGCGGCAGTGGTGCGGTAGACACCTTCACCGGCACCACTGGCAACGATCAATACACCATCGACAACGCTGCAGACAAAATTGTTGAGCAAATCAACGGTGGCAATGACACGGCTCTTTCCAGTGTCTCTTACGTGCTCCCTGCCAATGTGGAAAACCTCACCTTGACGGGCGTGATCTCTGTGAACGCGACTGGAAACACAGAAAACAACGTGATTCGCGGTAACTCGGCAGCCAACTCAATCGATTGGGGTGGCGGTGGAGACGATCAGTTGTACGGGGGGCAAGGAGATGACACCTACAAGGTCTATGCCGACTACACGCAGTATTCGCAGTGGTACGAGGTAAGTGGGCCACTGAGCGCGCGAATTTATGAAAACGCTGGTGAGGGCTTGGACACGTTGTTGACGAACGCTTTTTATGCAGCGCTGCCGGAGCACGTGGAAAAACTGACCGTGACTTCGTTCCGGACTGGAAGCATCCGGCATTCGCTCGCTGAGAAGCCGCTGGCGCAGTACAAGGGGAACAGTGGGGACAACACCATTGATCTGCTGGCGGTGAATTCCAGCTTTGTGCCTATTGAGGTGGAGGGCGGTGGAGGTAACGATTTACTCATCGGCTCATACTCTCTCAAAGATACGGCCAGCTACGAGTCCGCTTCTAGTGGAGTCACGGTATCGCTTCAAACTACCACTGCGCAAGATACGGGTGGGGCAGGCGTGGACACCCTTATGAATTTCGATCATCTCAAAGGGAGCGCATTTAACGATGTTTTGTCAGGCAACTCTGGCGACAACAGCTTCTGGGGCGGCGCGGGTACTGATCGGCTGGTGGGGCGCGAGGGGAACGACAGCTACTACATTGACAGCCCGCTGGATGTGATCGTTGAAGAGGTGGGGCAAGGCACAGATGTGGTTTACACGAGCTTCAATGCGGCTTTGCCCGAGAACGTGGAGCGCTTGATCGCTTTGGATGAAACCTCAAGCCTGACCTTGAGTGGCAACAGTGCCGACAACCTCATCGTGGGGGGCACGCTGGGTGGCGTACTGAATGGAGGAGAGGGAAATGACCGCCTTGAAAGCCGAGGTGGAGCCAGTGCACTGAACGGTGAGGCTGGAAACGATACGCTGGTTGCGTACTACGGCAATGACACGATGCGCGGTGGTGAAGGAGATGATGTTTATCTGTTCAGCACAGTGAATGGCCAAGACGTGATCAAGGCGCTGGAAGCGGATGCTGTTGTGTCTGAGCGCAACGTTCTGGATTTGCGCGGTAGCGGAAAACTCCCCGCTCACGTGCAAGTCAAGCGAAGTGGGGAGCATCTGCTTCTCCAGTTGGGAGAAAGCTCCATTTTGGTGGAACAGTTCTTTCGGAACAACGATCCGCAGAATCGCCGAAACCCGCTTCAAGCCATCATGTTTTCGGATGGGACCCTGTGGGAAATTCCGCAGATTGCGAGCATGGTCCGTGTTAATTCAGCCCCGGTCTTGACGAAGTCGATTGCTGACCTGTCTATTCCTGAGGGTACATCTCTTGATTACCTGATCCCTTCAGGCACTTTTACGGATTCTGATGTCGGAGATACGTTGACTTATTCGGCGACGCTGGCCAGCGGTGAAGCGCTTCCGTCCTGGCTGCGTTTTCAGAGCCAACGCTTGGTTGGCACTCCTGCGGCCGGCACTACGAGCCTTGCCGTCAAAGTGACTGCCACTGACTCAGAGGGGTTGAGCGTTTCAGACGTATTCAACATTGACATCGCTGTTGAGAACAAAACCATTCGTGGAACTGCGGGCAACGACACGCTTCGTGGGGGCGGTGGCAATGACGCAATTACTGGCCTGGGTGGCAAGGACCAATTGCATGGCGGAAACGGGAACGACAGCCTTGATGGCGGGGCCGGAGACGACTCTCTTTATGGTCAGGCGGGCGCTGATACCTTGATCGGTGGCCTGGCCAACGACTCTCTGTCGGGGGGCTCAGGCAATGACATCTTTGAGTTCAACAAAGGAGATGGCCAAGACACGCTGGACGCCATCGACGTCAAAACGGCTGTTGATAAATTGCTGGTGCATGGGTGGCTGGCGTCGGAGGTTCTACTGCAACGTTCAGGCAATAACTTGGTCGTGCGGATGGGGGCAGCGGACCAGGTCACTGTGTCCAACTATTTCCAGGCAGACTCATTGCAAGATGGCGCTCCAGCCGATAGCAAAATCGATCAGATTGTCTTTGACAGTGGTGAGGTGTGGGATCAGGCGAAGATCTCTGCGGTAATTGCTGCCGGTGGTGGCACCGGCCCTGGAAATCCCCCGCCGTCCTCATACACCTACGCTTATGTGTTGCCCGACCAAAACGCGGACTACAGCCTTTCAGGCAATGGTGCTTACATCTTCAAAGGCAATAGCAAGGCGAACAAACTGACTGGCAATGACGGCGCCAATGTCATCAATGGTGCTGCTGGCAACGACACGTTGACGGGTGGCAAAGGTGGAGACACATACTTCATGGAAGCCGGTACCGGCCAGGACACCATTGTCGAAAATGACAGCACTTCCAACGTCACTGACTTGTTGCAGTGGGGCTCGAATGTTCGGCATGACCAGATCTGGTTGCGAAAAGCGGGCAATAACCTGGAAGTGAGCGTTATCGGTACAAGCGACAAAGCAATTGTTAAAGACTGGTACGTCGGCTCCAGTCGCCGTGTGGAGCAGATCTGGGCCAATGGCAAAGTGCTCACCGATGCCAAGGTGCAGTCACTGGTTGACGCGATGGCCGCGTTCTCGCCGCCGTCTGCCGGGCAGACTGCTTTGCCAGCTGGCTACCAAACGGCACTCAACCCGGTGATTGCCGCAAACTGGCAGTAGTGCATGGCGCCTTGTTGTTGAAGCGATGATCGCGGGGCACCCTAAAATCCCCGCGCCATGCACAACCCCCACCACCCCCATGTCCTGCCCGTGCGCGATGGCGTGAGCCCCAGCTGTGTGGTGCTGCCCACACACGGGCAGGGCAGCATGCTGGACTTTCTGGCCCAGCGGCTACCGGTGGTGGCCCGCGATGAATGGCGCGAGCGCATGTTGGCGGGCGACGTGGTGGACGAGCGCGGCCAGCCAGTGGTGCCTGAGCGGCCGTTTGAGGGCGGGCTGCGCCTGTACTACTACCGCAGCCTGCCTGCTGAGCCTGTGCTGCCCTTCAGCGAGGTGGTGCTGTATCAGGACGAGCACCTGGTGGTGGCCGACAAGCCGCACTTCATGCCCGTGACGCCCTCGGGCCGGTATCTGCACAACACACTGCTGGTGCGGCTCAAGCGCCAGTTGGGCCTGCCCGAGCTGTCACCGCTGCACCGCATCGACCGCGACACGGCCGGGCTGGTGATGCTGTCGGTGCAGCAGCGCACGCGCGGTGCCTACCAGGCCTTGTTCCGCGACCGGCAGATCACCAAGCATTACGACGCGATCGCGCCCTGGTGTGCGGATGTGGCCTTTCCCCGCGAGCATGTCAGCCGCCTGGAGGAGAGCCCGCAGTTCTTTCGCATGCAGGAGGTGCCTGGCGAGCCCAACAGCCACACCCACATGCAGGTGCTGGAGGCGGCAGGCGGCTGGGCGCGCTACCGCCTGTCGCCCATCACCGGCAAGCGGCACCAGCTGCGCGTGCACATGGCGGCCCTGGGGCTGCCGCTGCGCAATGACCCGTTCTACCCGGTGGTGAACGACCCGCCCGAGGGCGATTACTCGAAACCTCTTCAGCTGCTGGCGAGGTCGCTGGCGTTTGTGGACCCGGTCACCGGGGCGCAGCGGGTGTTTGAGAGCCGACAGTCCCTGCACTTGCCCATGGGTGGGTAGGTTCTCTTCACGCACTCGCAGGTGTTAGGGCACACGCGCCCTTGCCGGGCATCGGTAATTTTGCAAGGGTTTTCCCTAGGTTTTGACAGGCCATTGCCGACAGCGCTGTTTGCATTACTCAGTGAATCGGGTACTTTGTCTGCCTCATATGCACGCCTTTGCATAAATTACAGAAAAGCACCAGATGATTTCGTCAAACACCCGCCATTCAGTGGCGTTCAAACTTTCGGCAACCGCCTTGTTCAGCCTGCTGGTGGTCTTGCTGGCCACCATGGGCATCGTCAGCGGCCTGCTCTGGAACGACTTTGGCCGCCTCTCGCGGGACGATGCCACGCAGTACGCCGCCCAGGTGCGCACACTGGTGCAGACCTTTGACGAAACCGCGCAAGAGCAGGCCCGGCGCGATTTCACCCTGTTCAAGGCGAATTTCCAGGGCCCCTTCTCGGTGGCCGACGTGCCCGGCGCAGATGGAAAACCCGAGGCAGTGTTGTCGTTCCAGGGCACGGCCCTGAACGGCGATTTCGGTGTGGTGGACCGCTTTTCCAAAAACAGCGGTGGCGCAGTGGCCACCATTTTTGCTCGCACGGGGGATGACTTCATCCGCGTGACCACGTCGCTCAAGAAGCAGGATGGCGAGCGCGCCTACAAGACCCTGCTGGACCGCAAGCACCCGGCCTATGCCCTGATGAACGAGGGCAAGACCTACATCGGCCGCGCCAGCCTGTTTGGTCGGGAGTACATGACGGTGTACGAGCCCATTCGCGAGGGCAACCGCACCATCGGCATTTTGTTCATCGGCTCCGACATGGGGGCCATCCTGGGCAAGCTCGACACCGTGATGGCGGGGCAGAAGCTGTTTGCCACCGGGGCGGTCTATGCGGTCAACCTGTCAGCAGGCCCTGCACGGGGCAACATTTTTGGCCTGCCGGGCGCGGGCAAGTCCCTCAAGGTGGACGAAAAGGACGAGCAGGCCAAGGCCTGGATGGCGGCACTGGCGGCAGTGGGGCAGGCGGGCGATCTGGAGTCGGACTGGTCCCCGCGCCGCAGCGGTGAGGGTGACCGCGCCACGCGCTATCTGGCGGTGGAGCACTACAAGCCCTGGAGTTGGGCCATTGTGGCCGAGGCGCCCCTGACCGAAATGATGAGCGAGGCCCGCAATGTGCTGGTCTGGCTGTGGCTGGGGGTGGTGGTGGCCCTGGCTTTGCTGACAGTGGTGCTGGTAATGGCCACCCGCCGCCTGGTGGGCGCGCCCGTGCAACAGCTGAGCACCGCGCTGGCCTATCTGGCGCAGGGCGATCTCACACATGCGGTGTCGGTGCGGTCTCGTGACGAAATCGGCACGCTGGCCCAGGCGATGGAGGGCTTTCGCGCCCGCCTGGTGGAAAGCCTGGGCACCGTGCGCACCAGTGCCGACAGCGTCTCGGCCGCCAGCACGGAAATCGCCCAGGGAAACCAGGACCTCTCGGGCCGCACCGAGAGCCAGGCCAGTGCGCTGGAGCAGACGGCCGCAAGCATGGAACAGCTGGGCGCCACCATCCGCCACAACGCCGACAGCGCCAGCCAGGCCAACCAACTGGCCGTGGGCGCCAGCCGCGTGGCGCAGCAGGGTGGAGAGGTGGTGTCCAAGGTGGTCAGCACCATGCAGGACATCAACAGCAGCAGCCAGAAGATCGCCGACATCATCGGCGTGATCGACGGCATTGCGTTCCAGACCAACATCCTCGCGCTGAACGCTGCCGTGGAGGCCGCCCGTGCGGGTGAACAAGGCCGTGGTTTTGCGGTGGTGGCGGCCGAGGTGCGCAACCTGGCCCAGCGCACCGCCGCAGAGGCCAAGGCCATCAAGGAGCTGATTGGCGCGAGCAGTGCGATGGTGCAGCAGGGCTCGGTGCTGGCCGACCAGGCGGGCACCACCATGCAGGAGGTGGTCCGCTCGATCCAGCGCGTGGCCGACATGGTTTCCGAAATCAGCGCCGCAAGCAATGAACAGACTGCGGGCGTGGGTCAGGTCGGCGAGGCCGTCACGCAGCTGGATCAGACCACGCAGCAGAACGCCGCACTGGTGGAAGAAATGGCCGCCGCCGCCAGCAGCCTGCGCACGCAGGCGCAGCAGATGGTGGAGGCGATTGCGCGGTTCAATCTGGGGCAGGATGCGACATCCATTCGGGGCTGAACGCGTCCACCCATGAAAAAACCCGCCAAGCTGTGAAGCCTGGCGGGTTTTGTATTTGGAGCGGGTGAAGGGAATCGAACCCTCGTATGAAGCTTGGGAAGCTGCCGTTCTACCATTGAACTACACCCGCGAAGCCTTGGATTATAGGCAGCATCCGGCTTCTGGCTTGAAAGCGGTTCGTGCAAGTGCGCAAACCGCATATGCATAGCCGATCTTGTTGGTTGGGCGTGGGGTCTTTGGGCTCTAAATTCCTTTCACCTGCCCTGCGCTGCAGGCACTCCACAGACACCGAAAGGAATCCGATGACCACACCACGCAGTTCTTCAACGCAAGCCCCATGGCGCCAATGGCTACGTGCCTGCATGGCTGGGGGCGTGGTGCTGTTCAGCGGTTCTTTGCTGGCCGCCCCCCCATCCCCGCAGGCCCCCTGGTCACCACCGAATGGCTGGCGCAGAACCTGGACAACCCGCAGGTACGCATTGTGGAAGTGAGCGTGGACCCGGGCCTGTACGAACGTGGCCATGTGCCGGGGGCGGTCAACTTTTCGTGGCACCAGGATCTGAACGACCGGGTGCGGCGCGACATCGTGGGCAAGGAGGCGTTCGAGGCCTTGCTTTCAAAAGCCGGGGTCAAGCAGGACACCACGGTGGTGTTGTATGGCGACACCAACAACTGGTTTGCCGCCTGGGGCGCGTGGGTGTTTGACATCTATGGTGTCAAGAACGTGAAGCTGCTCGACGGCGGCCGCAAGAAGTGGGAGGCCGAAAACCAGCCGCTGAACAACCGCGTGCCCGAGTTTGCAGCCACCAGCTACAAGGTGTCCAAGGTGAACACTGACCTGCGCGCCCGCCTGTCGGACGCCCTGGCGGCGGCCGAGGGCAAGAGCAACGCGAAGCTGGTGGACATTCGCTCGGCCGACGAATACACGGGCAAGATTTTTGCGCCTGCCGGGGTGCCCGAGCTGAGCATCCGCGCTGGCCACATCCCCGGCGCGGCCAATGTGCCCTGGGGCCAGGCGGTGAAGGAGGACGGCACCTTCAAGTCGGCCGAAGACCTGAAAAAGCTCTACGCCAGCGCAGGCGTGGACGGCAGCAAACCCATCATCACCTACTGCCGTATTGGCGAGCGCTCCAGCCACACCTGGTTTGCGCTGTCCAAGATCCTGGGCTACAGCGTGAAGAACTACGACGGCTCGTGGACGGAATACGGCAACGCGGTGGGCGTGCCCATCACCAACCCGGCGGGCACCATCTGGGCCGCCAAGTGATGGGGTTTGCCGACAGAACCTTTTGGGAAGAAGGTGCAATGCAAAACAAAGAGAGTTTCTGATTTTTGGTAGGGGGTCTCTTTTACAGCCCGCTTCGTGCGGGCTTTTTTATGCACGGGGGGTTCATGGCGTTCAAGGTCAATTTTTCTCATGCAGGCGCCCTGGCGCTGGTGGTGGTGCTGGGTGTTGCTGCCCATGCAGTGCAGGCGCTGCCTGGCGGGCGCACGCTGGTGTTTGCGCTGACCACGGGCGCGGTGCTGGGGCTGGTGCTGGTGCTGCAGCGCACGCGCTTCTGTTTTTATTGCCATGCGCGCGACTGGTTTGAAGATGGCAACCCGCGCGGGCTGCTGGCCATCGTGCTGGCGCTGGCCGTGGGGGTGGTGGGTTATACCGTGGTGCTGGGCAGTTGGCTGCCCGTGCCCCAGCCTGGAAAGCTGCCGCCCGACATGCACATTGGCCCGGTGAGCTGGGTGCTGGTGGCGGCGGGGCTGTCGTTTGGCGCGGGCATGGTGGTGTCGGGCTCGTGCATCAGCGCGCACTGGTACCGGCTGGCCGAGGGTTCCGCCGTGTCGCCGTTTGCGCTTTTCGGGTCGGCACTGGGCTTCATCCTGGGTTTCACCACTTGGAACCCCTTGTGCAGCCTGAGCGTGGCCGATGCACCCGTGGTCTGGCTGCCCGCGCACCTGGGATATGGCGGGGCGCTGCTGGTGCAATTGGGCGCGCTGGCGCTGGTGGCGGCCTGGTTGTGGCGCGGTTTTGCGCGTGAGGCGGCCGCTGACTCGGCGAAGGAGGGCGTGCCCAGCCTGGGTGTGGTGTGGCGCAACCTGTGGGCTGGGCGCTGGCCTTACTGGGTAGGGGGCCTGGCGGTGGGGCTGATCGGCGCTTTAGCCATCGTGCGCATGCGGCCGCTGGGCGTGACGGCCACGCTGGGCAGTGCGGCACGCCAGTGGGCGCAGGGGCAGGGCTGGATTCCCCATCGGCTGGAGGGGCTGGATGGTTTTGCAGGCTGCGCCACAGCGCCTCAGTCCACCTGGTTCACACCCAATGCTTTGCTGCTGGCCGGGCTGGTGGCGGGGGCGTTTGTTGCGGCCCTGGCCAGCCGCCAATTTGCGCTGCGCTGGCCCACCTGGCGCGATGCCATGCGGGGCCTGTCGGGTGGTGTGCTGCTGGGCTGGGGCGCGATGACGGGGCTGGGCTGCACCATCGGCACATTGCTGTCGGGTGGCATGGCGGGGGCGCTGTCGGGCTGGGTGTTTGGAGCGGCCGTGTTTGCGGCCGTTTGGGCGGGGCTGCGGCTCAAGCGGGTATGGCCTGCCGGACGCTGAGCACCTGTCTCAGGGGCCGTCCGATACACTGCGGCTCGCATGGATTCCCGCACGAGCACCTGCATGAACACGATGACCCCGATGGCCCGGCGCTGGCTGGTGGTGATGGCCGCAGGCCTGTGCGGCTGCGCCTATTCACCGCCCGCGCCGTTCATCATTGTGGGCAACGATAAGGTGGTGTCCATCAACTGGGAAAACTCCACGCTGGGCCCGGATGGCGCTCAGCAGGCGGCCGACAAACACTGTGCGCGGTATGGCCTGCAGGCGGAGCTGGCTGTGCAGGTCAGCCGTTTTGAGGTGGCCTACCGCTGCGTGTAGGTGCGCAGCGGTGTGGAGTGACCAAAAGTTTGAGCTTTTTTAGCCCTTTCCGCGCACCCCATCTATGTAAGCAGCTATAAAAAAATAGCTATTGCGGTATGGATGGCGCGGTGAACAGGGCGGAGAAGAGAAGGGCTACTTGCCGCTCTGGATGTCCCCCAGGCACAGGTACTTGATCTCCACATAGTCGTCCATGCCGTAGTGCGAGCCCTCGCGGCCCAGGCCCGACTGCTTGACGCCGCCAAAAGGCACATGCTCAGTGGCCAGGATGCCCACGTTGGCGCCCACCATGCCGTATTCCAGCGCCTCGGTCACGCGGAAGATGCGGCCCACGTCGCGGCTGTAGAAGTAGCTGGCCAGGCCAAACTCGGTGTTGTTGGCCGCATCGATGGCCTCCTGCTCGGTCTTGAACTTGAAGACCGGGGCGAAGGGGCCAAAGGTTTCCTCGCGGGCGCAGAGCATGTCGGCCGTGGCGTTGGCCACCACGGTGGGTTCAAAGAACTGGCCTGAGCCCAGGGCGGTGAGGCGCTGGCCGCCCGCCACCACCTGGCCGCCCTTGGCCAGCGCGTCATCCACATGGCGCTGCACTTTCGCCAGCGCGGCTTCCTCAATCAGCGGGCCCTGGTTCACGCCGGCTTCAAAGCCGTTGCCTACCTTGGCCGTCTTGACCTTGGCGGCGAACTTGGCCACGAACTCGTCGTACACACCTTCCTGCACATAAAAGCGGTTGGTGCAGACGCAGGTCTGGCCCGCGTTGCGGTACTTGCTGGCGAATGCGCCTTCCACGGCGCTGTCGATGTCGGCGTCGTCAAACACCAGGAAGGGCGCGTTGCCACCCAGCTCCAGCGACATCTTCTTGACCGTGGGGGCGGACTGCGCCATCAGGATGCGGCCCACTTCGGTGCTGCCGGTGAAGCTGATGTGGCGCACCACGTCGCTCGCACACAGCACCTTGCCGATGGCGATGGAGTTGTCGCTGTCGGCGGGCAGGATGTTGAACACCCCCGCCGGGATGCCTGCGCGCAGGGCCAGCTCGGCCGCGGCCAGGGCCGTGAGCGGCGTCAGCTCGGCGGGCTTGATGACCACGGGGCAACCTGCGGCCAGGGCAGGGGCCACCTTGCGCGTGATCATGGCCAGCGGGAAGTTCCACGGCGTGATAGCGGCGCACACGCCGATGGGCTGCTTGAGCACCATCAAGCGGCGGTTGTTGTCGAACTGGGGCAGGGTCTCTCCGTTGATGCGCTTGGCTTCTTCGGCAAACCACTCCACAAAACTCGCGCCGTAGGCCACTTCGCCCTTGGCCTCGGCCAGCGGCTTGCCTTGCTCGGCCGTCATGATGCGGCCCAGGTCGTCCTGGTTCGCCATGAGCAGGTCGTACCACCTGCGCAGGATGATGCTGCGCTCCTTGGCGGTCTTGGTCTTCCAGGGGCCCCAGGCGGCGTTGGCGGCGGCAATGGCGGCCTCTGCATCGGCCGGGCCCAGGTTGGCCACGTCGGCCAGCTTCAGGCCCGTGGCGGGGTCGTTCACGTCAAAGCGGCTGCTGCCCGCCACCCACTGGCCATTGATGAGGCCGTCGGTCTTGAGCAAGGTGGGGTCGTTCAGCAGGGCGAGGGGGGAGGTCTTGGTGTCCATGTTGTCTCTCATCGGTAGGGCCGGAACAGGGCGCAGGGTAGCGCCATTCGACATGCAAAGCGGTTGCCTTGGAATACGCCACCGGAAGGCAGCGCATGGCGTCGGGTTGAGAAAATTTAAATCGGCTGTAGCGCGCGATAGATAAGCGCTTTAAGCTATCAAATGGATAGTGATTTTTAGCCGAGACTGCGGAACCTACCGGTCAATGATGCGCCGCGCGAACCGCTCCAGGTACTCCATCAGCTGCTCGGCCCCGGCCATGGCCTGGGCTTCGTCGCCGCTGGCAATGCCCTGGGCTAGCTGCAGGTGGGCGCGGGCGCCTTCCGACACCTCGCCCTCGTGCTGGTAGGCATACCAGAAGCGGCGGCACTGCACGATGAGCGGCTGCACGCATTTGGCGGCCGAGTGGTTCTGGCTGGCCTGGTGCACCACCACGTCAAGCGCATGGTCGGCCTGCATGTAGTCATCCAGGTGGCCGCGTGCGGCGGCTTCCACCATCTTCTCGGCGCAATGCATGATGGCCTGACGCAGCGGTGCCGTGGCGCGGCGCGCGGCGCAGGACGCGATCAGACGCTCCAGCACGCGGCGGGTCTGGATCACGTCCAGGTGGTCGGCCAGGTCGATGTGCGACACCAGCAGCCCGCGCCGGGGCTGCTGCGCAATCAGCCCGATGGAGACCATGCGCAGCAGCGCCTCGCGCACGGGGGTGCGGCCCAGGCCGGTGCTTTCCACAATTTCGGCTTCCACCACGGGCGAGCCGGGCTGCAGCTGCAAGGTGGAGATCATGGCCTCGATGGCGTCATAGGCCACGTCGGCCGCGCGTCGCTTGGGTGCGAGGTCTCGCAGGGGGGGGGCACTGCGGGTAGTCATGGGGAGCTGGGTGTGAGGGGCGGGGTTGCGGACCGCATCTTAGTGGCTTGCGGAAGCGGCCCCGCTGCCATCAGGTCAGGCTAGCGCCCGCCTTGCGCAGCTCGGCAATCTGCGGAGCCTTGGGCAGCCACAGCTTGTCGAACTCCTGGATGATGCCGTCGGGGTTGAAGGAAGACGCCGTCTTAAAGGCGATGGGCGTGCCCTTGAATTTCTCGATCAGCCCCGTCTCGGTGGTCACGATGTCGTTGATCTGCGCGTCGAGCGACTGGGCCACCAGCTTGCGGATGATCTCTTTGTCCTTGGCATCCAGCCCTTGCCAGATGCGGCCCGACACCAGTGGCGCAAACGGCATGAACAGTGCGTTCATCTGCAGCAGCGTCTTGGCCACCTTGTCGAAGCGCTGGTTCCACGAGAACTCGATGTCGGCCTCCAGTCCATCGACCTGGCCGTTGCTCATGGCGTCGAACACTTGCGGCGTGGGGATGGGCGTGGGCGCGGCGCCCAGCATTTGATAGAAGTCGCGGTACACGGGCGTGGGGTTGATGCGCAGCTTCATGCCCTTGATGTCGGTGGGCAGGTTGATGTCCTTGGTGGAGAATACGGCGCGCATGCCGGTGATGCCCCAGCCGAGGCCAATGGTGCCGGTCTCGCGCGGCAGCACCTCCAGCAGCTTGGTGGCGGCCGGGTGCTTGACCAGCTTGGCGACGGCGGGCGTAGAGCGCACTAGGTAGGGCGCATTGATGGCCGCGATGCTCGACACACGTGAGCCCAGCTCGGCCGCCTGGATCCAGCCCATGTCGAGCGCGCCGGACTGCAACTGCTGCATCATCGCGGCCTCGTTGCCCAGCTGGCCGGAGTGGAAGACGGTGACGCTCAGGCGGCCGTCGGTGTCTTTTTTCAATGCCTCGCCAAACTGCAGCGCGGCGCGGTTCCACGAATGGCCTGCGGGCGTGATCAGGCCCAGGCGAAACTCCTTGGCGTCTGCCGCACGCACCAGGGCCGGAAACCCCAGCCCCGTGACGGTGGCGGCGGCTACGGCGTGGCGCTGGATGAAATGGCGGCGGGTGACAGTGTGGGCGGACTGGGTCGTCATGGTGAACTCCGTGTGAAAGAACGTTGGGAGGGGGACGGATCTGTCGAACGGCATGCCTTGCTACTTGAGCAGGCCGAGCGACAGGCTGGGGAACAGCGACAACATCACCAGCGCCACACAGCTGATGATGAAAAACGGCAGGGTGACGATGAACATCTTTCCGGGCTTGGCCCCGGTGACGGCCGATGCGACAAAAAAGCTCAGGCCCACGGGGGGGGTCATTAGCCCCAGCACTAGGTTGACGACGATCACCACGCCAAAGTGGCGCGGGTCGATGTGATAGACCTCGGTGGCAATGGGCAGAAGGATGGGGGCGGTCATGATGAGACCGGGGATGCCGTCGATCACCGTGCCGATGACCAGCAGAATCACGTTGGTGAGCAGCAAAAAGGTGACCGGATCATGCGCGACGGTCTGCACCCAGGCGGCCACCATCTGTGGCACCTTGCCGTAGATCAGCAGCCACGAGAAAACGGCCGCTGCCGCCACCAGGAATAGCACAATGGCAGAGTAAATCGCCGAGCGCAGCAGGATGGTCGGCATGGCGCTGAAGCGGAACTCCTTGGTCACATAACGGCCCACAAGAGCCGACGCCAGCGCGCCTACGGCGGCCGATTCGGTGGGGTTGGCCAGGCCACTCAGGATGGAGCCCACGATGATGATGGGGATCAGCAGTGTGGGGCTGGCTTGCACCACGGTGCGTGCACGCTGGGCCAGCGTGCGTTTCTCGCTGCGCGGGTAGTCGTATACAAAGCCCATGAGTGCGATCACGACAAAGAACAGCAGCGTGAGCAGGATGCCCGGCAGTATGCCCGCGATCAGCATGTCGCCCACGGCCACCTGGGCCAGCACGCTGTAGACCACGAACATCACTGAGGGCGGGATGATGGGTCCCAGCATGCCTCCATACACCGTGAGGCCCGCCGCAAAGGTCTTGTCGTAGCCCTGCTTCTCCATCTCGGGCACCATGACCTGAGACATGATGGCCACCTGCGCGGTGGCCGATCCAATGATGGAAGACACCAGCATGTTGGCCAGGATGTTCACGTAGGCCAGCCCTCCTTTCACCGAGCCGATGAAGGCCATGGACAAGTCCACCAGCCGCCGCGTGATGCCACCGCTGTTCATGATCTCGCCGATCAGGATGAACAGCGGGATGGCGATGAGGCCATAGCTGTCCACTCCGCCGAACATCTGCATGGGGAAGGAATGGAACAGCACTGGGCTGCCGATGCTGAGGATGTACACCGCGCCCGACAGGCACAGGCACACGCCGATGGGCACGCCCACCATCAAGGCGGCGAGGAAGAACAGAGTGGTGATCATGGTCGAGGCTCGGTTGGGTTTACGGGCGTTGGGGCGCTCAGTTCACGGCGTCAGCGTTGATCACGTCGAAGCCCGCGTGCTGCACACGCTCCGCGGCGCCCATGTCTTCGAGCAGGTTGGCCAGCGCATGCACGCTGAAGGTGGCGGAGAAGATCGGCAGGATGAGCTGCAGCACCCAGGTGGGCCAGTTCAGCGTCTGGGTGCGCTCGGTGTAGAGGAAGTTGAAGCTCTCGGCTGCAAACTCTTTGGCGTCAAAGCCATAGCGTGCAATCCCGATGGGGTCCATCCACACCCAGCACATCACCAGCATGGCCAGACCAAACAGCAGCACGCCGAAGGTGGCCACCACCTTGAACGCCTGGGCACCGCGTGCGCCGAGGTGATCGGTCAGCATGGTCACTGCAAAGTCCATGCGCAGCCGCGTCATGACCGAGGCGCCCACAAAGGTCAGCCACACCACTGTGTAGACCGCCGCCTCGTCCACCCAATAGATGGGCATACCGGTGTAGCGCGTGACCACGTTGAGCAGGATGAGCAGCACCAGTAGCGTCATGAGGCCGGTGAGCACGTGTCGCTCCGTGCGCAGGATGTGCGAGGACAGCGCCAGCACCCAGCGAACAGGTGCACGCGGGGTGGCAACGGGTGGTGGGGTGTGGCTGTGGGTTGAAGACATGGTGCGGCGCTCGGAGTGAATGTGGTTGGGCAGGCGATTTGGTAATGCTGTTTATTGATATCTGGTTGATATATTTTTTGAGCAAGATGGATGCCTGTTGATAGTGGGTCGTGGCGTCGCTGCTGGGCTGTAGAAAAGGCTGTGGGTCAGGCAGGTGGTGCTGCGCTGGGGTCTTCCGGCGCAAGCCCGCCACAGGCGGCCAAGGTGGCGATGCGCGCAGGCGCGAGCAGGTGCCGGGGCGCGGCAGGTGTCCAGCCAAACAGGTGCTGTGTGGCCGCGCCGCAAATGCGGCCCTGGCAGGCGCCCATGCCGCAGCGGGTGTGCAGCTTTGCGTCGATCCAGCCCTGGCGCGGGGCCAGGTCGGCATAGGCCACGTCTTCGCAGCGGCATACCAGGGTGTCGGGGCGGGGCAAGGCCTTGAGCTGGTTGTTCAGCACAAACGAAGTCTGCAGCGCCTGGGCAAAACCTTCCCAGCGCGCAAGCTGCGCGCGCAGTGCCTGGGCCTGCGGCACTTGGCCTGCTGCCACATGGCCTGCAATCGCACCTTGCACCAGGGCCCGCTCACTGCCGCCAAAGCCCGTGTTTTCCCCGGCAGCAAACACACCTGCCACCGAGGTGCGCATCTGCGCATCCACCGCCAAGCCCAGGCCATCGCTCAGCGGCCCGCCGAGAGCGCAGCCCAGCAGCTGGCCCAGCTGGGTGTTGGGCACCAGGCCAAAGCCGCAGGCGATGCGGTCGCAGGCGATGGTTTCTTCTGCATGCGCGCCCTTGCGCAGCCGCACGGACTGCACCTGGGTGGTGCCTTGTGCCTCCAGCACATGGGTGTTGGCACGCAAACCAGTATTGAGTAGCGTGAGGGCCTGCAGCGCCTTAGCAGGCCAGCGCGGCAGTTGCGCCGCAAAGCCCGCCAGTAATGCCCAGGCGGCCTGCTCGGCAATGCGCACCACGCTGGCGCCTGCCTGCGTGGCCGTGGCTGCCGCCGCAAGCAGCAGCGGGCCGGTGCCAGCAATCACGATGCGCTGGCCGCGCACATCCATCCCCGCCTTGATGAGCGCCTGCAGCGCGCCAGCGCCCGTCACGCCGGGCAAGGTCCAGCCGGGGAAGGTCAGCAGCAGCTCGCGCGCGCCGGTGCACAGAATGATGCGGTGGCTGTGCTGGGTCCAGCCCCGGTTGGCGTCTTCCAGCAGCAGGGCGGGGGCCTTGTCGGTGGGCTGGCGTGCGCCCAGGCCCACCACCCGGGTGCCAGTCAGCACGCGGATGTTGCTGTGCTGTGCCAGGGCCGCGCGGTGCTGCTGCGCCAGCGGCGGCAGGGCCACCTGCGGGCCATCGCGCCAGATCTGTCCGCCGGGCTGGGGGTTGTCGTCTACCACCGTGATGGCGGCCCCGCTTGGGGCGGCGGCCAGGGCTGCGGCCATGCCAGCCGGGCCCGCGCCGATGATGAGGATGTCGCAGCGTTCGTGCATGGGGGTGGGGCGGTTCATGGGCATGGCATGGCGCTCCCCGGGGCGGTGCCTGCATCGGTGTCGATGGCCATGCCTTCGGTGCAGACCGTCTGGCAGGCCAGGCGGATGCGGCCCTGGATGCGCACGCGGCATTCGTGGCACACGCCCATGCCACACAGCGGTGCGCGCAGCTCGCCGGTGGTGGAGGTGCGTGTGGTGCCGGGCAGCTGCTGCGCCAGCGCGGCGGCTACGCTGGTGCCCGCTGGCACCTGCCGGGGAACGCCGTTGACGGCGATCTGCACGGTGCGCGGGGCGTTGGATGTGGATGTCATGCCGCGACCTGCAAATCAAAACGTTGCGCTGCGTAGGGCATGGGGTCTATCGAGGGCGTGCCCCCTGTGATCTGTGCGGCCAGCAACTGTGCCGTGGCGGGGGCGGTGGTCACGCCCAGGCCCTCATGGCCCACGGCCAGCCACAGGTGGGGGTGCGTGGGGTGCGGGCCGATGATGGGCAGGCTGTCGGGCGTGGCGGCGCGAAACCCTGTCCAGGTGCGGACGGCGTTCAAGTCTGCCAGGCCGGGCAGGTAGCCCAGCGCCCGCTGCAGCATGCGCGCCAGCACGGCGTGGTTGATGGCCGGGTCGGTGGTGTCGAACTCGCGCGACGAGCCAATCAGCAACTGCCCGGTGGGCCGGGGCTGCACATTGAAGGCCACCGAGGTGCCATCGCTGTGGTGCGCGCTGGTGATGTAGCCCAGCTCCACCAGTTGGTGGTGCACGGTGCCCGGGTAGCGGTCGGTGATGACGAGGTGGCCCTTTTTGGGGCGCAGCGGCAGGCCGGGGCACAGTTGCGGGGCTTGGATGCCGCTGGCCAGCACGATGGCGCCTGCGTTGCGCTGGCTGCCGTCGCGCAGGGTGACGGTGTGGCCGTCGATCTGCGTGGCTTCGGCCTGTTCAAAAACAACTTTCCCATGCGCTGCTGCCTGGTCCAGCAGCCATTGGGCCGCGCGCGGGGCATAGACCACGCTGTCGCCCCGCACCTTGAGTGCGCCTGCCAGACCGACGCGCAGCGCGGGCTCGGCGCGGGAGAGGGCGGCTGCATCCAGCATATCGCAGGTGATTCCTTGCGCTTGCAGGGTGGCGCGTTTGTCGTGTGCTGCCTGCAGTTCGGCATCGTTGGCGGCCAGCCAGAGCGTGCCGCAGGCGGTGAAGGCGCAGCCCGCATCCATCTGCGGGGCCCAGGCGTGCCAGAGGTCCAGGGAGGATTTGCTGAGCGCCAGTTCGGCGGGGTTGTCATCCATCACCACCAGGTGCCCCATGCCAGCGGCCGTGGCACCGCCCAGCCGCGCGTCGATGACACGTACCGACAACCCGGCCTGCGCGAGCGCATGGGCACAGGCCGCGCCGACGATGCCAGCGCCAATCACAAGGACATCGGTGGTTTGCATAGGGCCTGTGCGGATGGAAAGAGGCGCTTTACAGCCGGATGCCCCAGCCGAAGGGGTCGCTGTCTTCAATGAGCAGCGTGGCTTCGGCACTCATGTGCGCGCGGCCACGCAATGTGGGGATGAGCTTGCCATCGTCCTGCAGCGTGTAGCTGGCCTCGAACTGGCTGCCAATGATGCTGGCCTGGCGCCAGATGGCACCGGGAGCCAGCTTGCCATCGGCGGCCAGGCAGGCAATCTTGGCACTGGTGCCGGTGCCGCAGGGCGAGCGGTCATAGGCCTTGCCAGGGCACAGCACGTAGTTGCGGCTGTCCGCGTCATCATCATCAGCGAAGAGCTCGATGTGGTCGATTTCGCCGCCGTTGTCGCCGCGAATGCCCTGGTCCTTCAGGGCCTGCTGCACGGCGCAGCTGTAGTGCATCAGCGCCTCCAGGTTGTCGCTGGCCACGCGCTGGCCGTGGTCAGAGATCAAAAAAAACCAGTTGCCACCCCAGGCCACGTCGCCCACCACGCGGCCATAGCCGGGCACGTCCACCGCCAACCGGTGGTGCAGGCGGTACGCGGGCACGTTGCGCACGCTGACCGATCCATCGGCGTGCAAGGTGGTGGTGACGGTGCCCACCGGGGTTTCGATGCGGTGCTCGCCGGGCTGAATGTGGCCCATGTAGGCCAGCGATGCCACCAGCCCGATGGTGCCGTGGCCACACATGCCCAGGTAACCGCTGTTGTTGAAGAAGATCACGCCCGCCGCGTTGGCCGGGTCCTGGGGGGTGCAGAGCAGCGCCCCCACCACCACGTCGCTGCCGCGTGGCTCCAGCACGGTGGCGGCGCGCCAGGCATCGTGCTCGCGCGCCAGGCGCTCGCGTCGCTCGGCCATGCTGCCCGCACCCAGGTCAGGGAAGCCGCCGATGACAAGCCGTGTGGGCTCGCCGCCGGTGTGGGAGTCAAGGATCTGGATGCGTTTCATGGAGTTGTTTCAGGGGTGAGGGCTGAGAACGGGGTCAGTAACTTGCCAAAGGCACGGGCGCGGCATTGCGGAAGGTCAGCACCGTGATGGGCGCCTGCTTGAGGTTGCCCTTGTCATCGTAGGCGTAGGTGCCCGCCACGCCCTGGTGGCTGGATTGGAGCATCTGTGCGCCCACCTTGGCAGGCTGGGTGGAGTTGGCCTTTTGCATGGCGTCGGCCATGAACATCACCTGATCGTAGTAGGCGGCCGCATACGCGTCGGCATCCAGCTTGAAGCGTGCCTTGTACTTGGCCTTGAAGGCCGGGCCGTCGGCCACCTTGTCGAGCATGGTGCCGCCCTGGGCGCAGAACACGGTGTCGTTCACGGCGTCGCCACCCAGCTTGCCCACCTCGGGGCTGCACAGGGTGTCGCCGCCCAGCAGCTTGGCGGTAAGGCCGAGCTGCTTCATCTGCCGTGCCATAGGCGCAGCCTGAGGTGCGTAGCCGCCAAAGAAGATGGCCTGCGGCTGCTTGGCCTTCAGGCTGGTGAGGATGGAGAGGAAATCGGTGGCCTTGTCGGTGGTGAACTCCTGGCCCACCACCGTGAGGCCTTGCTTCTTGGCCTCCTTGGTGAACTGTTCGGCTACGCCCTGGCCAAAGGCAGTGCGGTCGTCGATCACGGCCACCTGTTTTACCTTGAGAATCTGCGCGGCATACACGGCCATGTTGGAGCCGATCTGCGTGTCGCTGGCGATGATGCGGAACAGGTTCTTGTAGCCGCCTTCCGTCACCTTGGGGTTGGTGCCCACAGTGGACACCATCGCGCCGCCGTCGTTGTAGACCCGTGACGCTGGGATGGCCACGCCAGAGCAGTACGGACCCATGACGAACTTCACACCGCTGTCCACCAGCTTCTGCGCCACGCTCACGCCGGTGCGCGCATCACACTGGTCGTCTTCCGACACGAGTTCGAATTTCAGCGTCTTGCCCTCAACCACGATCTTTTTTGCGTTGAGCTCCTCAACGGCCAGGCGCACGCCGTTCTCGTTGTCCTTGCCCGCAAAGGCATTGGGGCCCGAGAGCGGGCCGCTGTGGCCGATTTTGATGACCTGCTCTTGCGCGCTGGCGTGGTGGGCGTGGCCCACGAGCAGCAAGGCCGCGATGGCGGCGGGCGTGAGCGTCCGAAATCCGAAAGATGCACGTGTCATGGAAAACCTCTTGTGTGTGCGTGATGGAAAGGGCCGGTGTCTCGTCCGGCCCGGTGACGGCAACAGGTAAACGGGCGGCTCGTCAGGCGACGGACTGGTACTTGGTCGGACGGGTTTCGAGCGCCTTGCGGACCACACGCTCGACAAACGCGCGCTCTTCGCCCACCAGCGGCAGGCGGGGGCGGCGCATGTGTTCGGAGCCCACGCCCACCAGTACGTCGATGAGCTTGAGGTTCTGCACCAGCTTGTTGGACACATCCAGGTGCAGCATGGGCGTCATCCACTGGTACAGCGGCAGGGCCTCGGCAAATTGGCCCGCCTTCATCAGCTCGTACAGCGCCACGGTCTCACGCGGGAAGGCGCAGCCCACGCCAGCCAGCAGGCCGTCGCAGCCCAGCGCCAGGCCTTCGTAGGCGAGGTCGTCCACGCCCAGGAAGAGCTGGTAGCGGTTGCCCACGGTATTGCGCAGGTCGGTGATGCGACGGATGTCGCCCGTGCTTTCCTTGATGGCGGCGATCCACTCGCAATCGGCCAGCTCCAGCATGTGCTCGGGCTTCAGGTCCACGCGGTAGGCCACGGGGTTGTTGTAGACCATGAGCGGGCGCTGGGCGGCACCGGCCATGGCGCGCACATTGGCCATGGCCTCCCGCGCATCGGCCACGTAGATCACCGAGGGCATGACCATGTAGCCTGCCACACCCAGCTTGTTGGCGCCGTCGATGTAGCGCAGGGCCTCGCGGGTGCTGGTTTCGGACACATTGGCCAGCACGGGCACGCGGCCGTCGGCGGCTTCGAGGGCGATCTTTGCTACCTCTAGCTTTTCTTCCAGGCTGAGGGTGCTTGCTTCACCGAGCGAGCCGCAAGTGACCAGGCCATGGATGCCGTTGCGGATCTGAAAGTCGATGTGCCGTGCCGTGCCTTCGGCGTCGATGGATTCGTCGGCGTGGAACTTGGTGGTGATGGCGGGGAAGATGCCTTGCCAGCGGGGTTGAGGATTCATGGGAACGAGCTCCGGGGTGGGTGAGGAATTTAAGTATGTTGTAAATATATTAAAGAAATATTTGAAATGCAATGGGCGTTTTCATCTTTTTTGCAAAGTGCGTGTGAGCGTGGCCTGATCGCCGGGATGTGTGATCTGGAGGGCGGCGTTGGAGACAGCGATGGCCGGTAGCCAGGCGGTGTCGTTCCCCAGCCACGGCCTGCAAGGCGCCAAACCTATAATTAAAGGTTGGTCCCGCTGGGGCGCCCACAGGCATTGGTCTGTGCGGCGGTCCACTGTGTGAAACCACTCCACCACACCATGAGCAGCACACCCACTTTTTCTGTCGCCGACATCCGCAAGTCCTTCCTGGACTTCTTCGTCTCCAAGGGCCACACCGTTGTGGCATCGAGCCCCCTGGTGCCGGGCAACGACCCCACGCTGATGTTCACCAACTCGGGCATGGTGCAGTTCAAGGACGTGTTCCTGGGCTCCGACAAGCGCCCATACAACCGGGCCGTGTCCGTGCAAGCCTGCCTGCGTGCCGGTGGCAAGCACAACGATCTGGAGAACGTGGGCTACACCGCGCGCCACCACACCTTCTTTGAAATGCTGGGCAACTGGTCGTTTGGCGACTACTTCAAGCGCGAGTCGCTCAAGTGGGCGTGGGAACTGCTGACCGAGGTCTACAAGCTGCCACCCGAGCGCCTGCTGGCCACGGTGTACCAAGAAGACGACGAGGCCTACGACATCTGGACCAAGGAAATCGGTCTGCCGCCCGAGCGTGTGATCCGCATCGGCGACAACAAGGGCGGCCGCTACAAGTCCGACAACTTCTGGATGATGGCCGACACCGGCCCCTGCGGCCCGTGCAGCGAAATCTTCTACGACCACGGCCCGCACATCGCTGGCGGCCCCCCCGGCAGCCCCGATGAAGACGGCGACCGCTTCATCGAGATCTGGAACAACGTGTTCATGCAGTTCGACATGGCCGAAGACGGCTCGGTCACGCCGCTGCCCGCGCCCTGCGTGGACACCGGCATGGGCCTGGAGCGCCTGGCTGCCATCCTGCAGCACGTGCACAGCAACTACGAGATCGACCTTTTCGACGCGCTGATCAAGGCCGCCGGCCGTGAGACGGGTGTAGCCGACCTCAACAACAAGAGCCTGCGCGTGATTGCCGACCACATCCGCGCCACCGCCTTCCTGGTGAGCGATGGCGTGCTCCCGAGCAACGAAGGCCGAGGCTATGTGCAGCGCCGCATCGTGCGCCGCGCCATCCGCCACGGCTACAAGCTGGGCAAGAAGACTCCGTTCTTCCACAAGCTGGTGGCTGATCTGGTGCGCGTGATGGGCGATGCCTATCCCAAGCTGCGTGAGCAGGAGCAGCGCATCACCGACGTGCTCAAGACCGAAGAAGAGCGCTTCTTCGAGACCCTGGCCAACGGCATGGAAATCCTGGATGCAGCGCTGGACGGCGGCGCCAAGGTGCTGCCCGGCGACGTAGCCTTCAAGCTGCACGACACCTACGGCTTTCCGCTCGACCTGACGAATGACGTCTGCCGCGAGCGCGACGTGGACGTGGACGAGGCGGGCTTCAAGGCTGCCATGGAAAAGCAGAAGGCCCAGGCCCGAGCCGCTGGCAAGTTCAAGATGGACAAGGCGCTGGAGTACACCGGTGTGGCCAACCAGTTCACCGGCTACGAGCACCTGTCTGAAACTGCAAAAATCGTAGCAATCTATGTAGATGGGACAGGCGCAGCGGCCCTGAAAGCCGGTCAAAACGGCGTGGTGGTGCTCGACACGACCCCGTTCTACGCCGAAAGCGGCGGCCAGGTGGGTGACGAAGGTGTCATCACCAGCGGCTCGGCCCGTTTTGCGGTGGGCGATACGCTCAAGATCAAGGCCGATGTGTTTGGCCACCACGGCACGCTCGAAGAGGGCACGCTGAACGTGGGCGACACCGTGCAGGCGCAGGTGAACACGGCCGTGCGCGCCGCCACCGTGCGCAACCACTCGGTCACGCACATCATGCACAAGGCGCTGCGCGAAGTGCTGGGCAGCCATGTGCAGCAAAAGGGCAGCTTGGTGAATGCTGACCGCACGCGTTTTGACTTCACGCACAACGGCGCCGTCACGGCGGCCGAGATCCGCGAGATCGAGCGCCGCGTGAACGAAGAAATCCTGGCCAACCAGCCCACGCAAGCCCGTGTGATGGACATCGAATCGGCCCAGAAGACCGGCGCGATGATGCTGTTTGGCGAGAAGTACGGCGAAACCGTGCGCGTGCTCGACATCGGCACAAGCCGCGAATTGTGTGGCGGCACCCACGTGCAGCGCACGGGTGACATCGGCCTGTTCAAGGTGGTGGGCGAGGGCGGTGTGGCTGCGGGCATCCGCCGCATCGAAGCCGTCACTGGCATGAACGCATTGACCTATTTGCAAGAAGTCGAGACACAGGTCAGTTTTGTCGAGGGTTTTTACCAAACGACTGCTGACAAGTTGGAAGAGCGACTTCAAAAAGAGCGGGCTGAGAGATCTGCACTTGAGAAAGAAGTCACCGCCCTCAAGGGCAAGCTGGCTTCCGCCCAGGGCGACGAGCTGCTGACGCAGGCCGTGGACATCAAGGGCCTGAAGGTGCTGGCGGCCGTGCTGCCGGGTGCAGATGCCAAGACCCTGCGCGACACCATGGACAAGCTCAAGGACAAGCTCAAGACCGCTGCCATCGTGCTGGCCGCCGTGGACGGCGACAAGGTGCAGATCGCTGCAGGCGTCACAGTCGACAGCGTGGGCAAGGTCAAGGCAGGTGAGCTGGTGAACTTTGTTGCCCAGCAAGTGGGTGGCAAGGGCGGCGGCAAGCCCGACATGGCCATGGCTGGCGGCACCGATGCGTCCAAGCTGCCTGCAGCGCTGGCCTCAGTGGCAGGCTGGGTTACGCAACAGCTGGGTTGACGCCTGGCGCCACCCCGGCTGTTTTGTCTGCCGGGTTGGTGTTGCCAAAAGGGGATGACGCGCGACGGGCTTTCCCCCTACATTCAGCCGCATGGACGACACCATGCGCGAAAGCCCGCCAGCGCCCAAGCCCACCGTGCCTGACGACTCGCCGACCCTGCTCACCCAGGGCGCGGCGGCCGACCTGCCTTGGTGGCGGCGCATCACGGTGCCGTTCGAGGTGTTGATCGCCTCCGTGGTGGTCTCTGCCATGCTGCTGCTCACGGCGCTGCTGGTCTACCAGGTAAGCACCAGCGCGCGCCAGGCCATCATTGCGGCGTCCGACGACAGTGCTCAACACATCAGCCAACTGGTGGCCGAGCGGGTGCAGCGCATCGTGGACCCGGCCGATGCCGCCATCCGCCTTCTGGCGTTTGACCCCATTGCGTCGACCACCTGGCTGCCCGCGCGCATGCGCCGTCTGCCGGTGCTGGCGCGCCTGCTGGAGCAAAATCCACTGCTGTCGGCCGTGTTCATCGGCTACCCCGACGGCCAGTTTTTGCTGGTGCGCCCGGTGCGCGACGAGGCCATGCGCCTGCGGCTGAATGCCCCCCGCGAGACGGCCTTCCTGGTGCAGTCCATGGCGCGCGAGCGGGGCATGAGCGGCTTGGTGGGGCGCTGGAGCTACTACGACGCCGCGCTGCGCCAGATTGACTCCTCCGTGCGGCCCGAATACCGCTACGACCCGCGCACCAGGCCCTGGTATGCCGAGGCGGCTGAAAAGAACACCCAGATCCTGACGGCACCCTATGTTTTCTTCACCACGCAGGAGGTGGGCGTCACCTTGAGCCAGCCCAGTGAAGACGGGCGGGCGGTGATTGGCCTGGATGTGGCCCTGACCGACCTGGGGCGCGAGATTGCCGGGCTGCGCCTGATGCAGCGCACCGAAATCGCGGTGGTGGACAAGGACCTGCGCGTGCTGGCCTACCCCGATATGTCCCGCGTGATCATGCGCGACGGCGCAACCTCCAGCCTGCGCTTGCGCACGCTGGACGACCTGGGGGTGAGCAGCTTGCAGGCCATGCAGGGGGCCGGGCTGCAAAGCGGAAAGTCGCAGCGCCTGGTGGCCGATGGAGAGGAGTGGCTGACCCGTGCCCTGCCGCTCGAATCCATGCGCTGGCGGGGGCTGCAGATCCTGATGGCCATTCCCACCCAGGCGATGCTGGCCGATGTGAACGAAAACTTGCGGCGCCAGGTGTGGCTGTCGGTGTCGCTCATCGGGCTCATGCTGCCCGTGGGCTGGCTGGCCGGGCGGCGGGTGGGGCGCAGCCTGTTTGGCCTGGCGTCGCAGGCGCGGGCGCTGGCGCGGTTTGACTTCCGGCGCGCGGCCCGCTCCCTGTCGCCCGTGCGCGAAGTGCGTGACCTGGGTCAGGTGATGGACCGCATGTCGGACACCATCCAGGAGTTTCTGCACATCACCCACCACATCAGTGCCGAGTCACGCACCGACCTGATGCTGTCCAGCGTGTTGTACGAGCTGGTGCGTGCCACGAGCTGCACGGGCGGCGCGGTCTACATGGTGGAGCCGCAGCGTGCGGGCCTGCTGCGCACAGCCCGCTACTGCGAAGACCCCGAGCAGCAGTCACGCTTCCCCGAACACCTGGCGATGGTGCATTTCATCAACCACACCCAGGTGCAGGAAGGCGACCAGCACGAAGACGATGACGACGCCGAATCCGTGCGCGTGCTGCGCGTGCAGCTGCGCACGCGGGACGGGCAGCCTCTGGGGCTGCTGGTGCTGCGGTATGTGGCCGATGCGTTGCAGGACGACGCGCATTTCCGCGCCTTTGTCGAGAAGCTCTCGGGCACGCTGTCGGTGGCGATTGAAACGCGCAACCTGATTGAAGGGCAGAAGAAGCTGCTGGACGCTGTGATTCGCCTGCTGGCCGACGCCATCGACGCCAAGAGCCCTTACACCGGCGGGCACTGCGAGCGCGTGCCGCAGCTGGCCGAGTCGCTGATGCAGCGCATGTGCGATGCCGACGAGGGGCCTTTTGCCCAGGTGAGCATGACCGACGCAGAGCGCTACGAGTTCCGCCTGGGCGCCTGGCTGCACGACTGCGGCAAGGTCACCAGCCCCGAACACATCATCGACAAGGCCACCAAGCTGGAGACGCTTTACAACCGCATTCACGAGGTGCGCATGCGCTTCGAGGTGCTGTGGCGCGATGCCGAGCTGGATTACTGGAAGCAGCAGGTGGCGGGGGTGGACCCGGTGCGCCTGCAGCGCGAGCTGCTGCAGCGACGCGAGCAGCTACTGGAAGACTTCGCCTTTGTGGCCCGCAGCAATGTGGGCGGCGAGTTCATGGCCGAGGCCGACATTGCCCGCCTCAAGGCCATCGGGCGGCAGGTGTGGCAGCGGCATTTTGATGACCGCCTGGGCCTGTCGGCCTCCGAAACGGGGCGGCTGGCGAATGTGCCGGTGCGGCCTCTGCCCGCGAACGAGCCGCTGCTGGCCGACCGCCCCGAGCACATCGTGCCCTGGGGCACGCGCAGGCCACCTGTGGAGGCGGGGCACCCGGCCAACCGCTGGGGCTTCGACATGTTGCTGCCGCCGCAGGAGGCGCACCTGGGTGAGCTGCACAACCTGTCGATCCAGCGCGGCACGCTCACGGCGGAAGACCGCTTCAAGATCAACGACCACATCGTGCAGACCATCATCATGCTGAGCAGCCTGCCGTTTCCGCCCCACCTGGCGCGGGTGCCGATGATTGCGGGCTCGCACCACGAAAAGCTGGATGGCACGGGCTACCCACGCCGCCTGAAGGCCACCGAGCTGACCCTGGCCGACCGGGTGATGACCCTGGCCGACATCTTCGAGGCGCTGACGGCGGCAGACCGCCCCTACAAGCCGCCCAAGACGCTGTCCGAGTCGCTCAAGATCATGACCCACATGGTGCGCGACCGGCATATCGATGCCGAGGTGTTCCGATTTTTCCTCACCAGCGGTGTGTGGCGCGAGTATGCCGAGCAGTTTCTGGCGCCTGCACAGCGCGATGCGGTGGATGTGGACGCCATCCTGGCGTCGCTGGCCTGATCAAGCCCGGCAAGGGCCCGGTCCGGCTGGGTCAGAACAGTTCGACGTCGTCGTTGGCAACCTTGGCCGCAAGGTGGCCGTTGGCCACCAGATCGTCATAGAAGCAGACCTGGTTGCGGCCGTGCTCCTTGGCGTAGTAGAGGGCTTGGTCGGCCTGGCCCAGGATTTCGACGGGCGAGCCCTTGGTGGTGCAGACAAAGCCAAGGCTAACGGTGACTCGGCCCACCTGCGGAAAGTTGTATTCCTGCACTGCCAGCCGGAAGCGGTTGAACACCTTGTGGGCCGTGCTCAGCGTGGTGGAGCGCAGCAGTACCACGAACTCCTCGCCACCAAAGCGGAAGACGCGGTCGTGGCTGCGGAACGAGCTGCGCAGGATGTTGGCTATCAGGATCAGCACCTCGTCGCCATACAGGTGGCCGAAGCGGTCATTCACCTGCTTGAAGTGGTCGATATCGACCACGGCCAACCATTGCTGCACAGGTTCGTGTCCGTTGGCCACCGGGCTTTCATCTGTCACGAGCGATTCGTTGGCGGCGCTGGTGCGGCTGGCCAGCCCACTCATGGTGTGGCGCGAGAACTGCTCGTCAAACGTCTTGCGGTTGAACAGCCCGGTCAGCGCATCGCGCTCGCTGTAGTCGAGCAGGCTCTGGTAGTTCTGGTAGACCTGGAACACGCCCATGAGCACATCGAGCTTGTGGGCCGAGAAGGGGCGCGACTGTGTGATCTCCAGGCAGGTGCTGACCTTGTCATGCATCCACACCGGCAGCCACAGCACATACCGGCCCTTGCGCGGCGAGGCCAGGGCGCTTTCGCCATGGGTGTCCACGCAGCCACGCAGCGCGGGGTAGTTCTCCAGCGGTTCGCGGCGGGGGTCTGCGGCGGCCTCCGAGTCGGTAGAGACCAGCTGGCCGTTGTCTACCCAGGTGCGCGGGCGTACGTACGGTACACCTGCGTCGGTAAAAAGCTCCAGGGCCCGCACTTCGGTGATGCTGCTGAGCTTTTGCAGCGTGGACAACACCGACACCTCCAACCGCAGGTGGTCGCGGTGTCCAGTCATCTCCACCAGGTTTTGCAGGATGGGTTTCATAGGCGGTGTTTGGCGTGCCAGTCGGGGCATGGTGGCTGGTGCGCTACTGGTTGCGTCGCACGAACACCACGTCCCACACCCCATGTCCGAGCCGCAGACCGCGGTTCTCGAATTTGGTGAGGGGGCGGTAGTCGGGCTGCGGCGCAAAGCCAGCGGCGGTGTTCTGGAGCAGGGGCTCGGCGCTCAGCACCTGCAGCATCTGCTCTGCGTAGGGTTGCCAGTCGGTGGCGCAATGCAGGTAGCCACCGGGTTTGAGGCGGGCGGCCAGCTTGGCCACCAGCGGGGGTTGGATCAGGCGGCGCTTGTTGTGCTTCTTCTTGTGCCAGGGGTCGGGGAAGAAGATGTGCACGCCGTCGAGAACGCCGGGTGGCAGCATGTGGTCGATGACCTCCACGGCGTCGTGCTGCAGGATGCGGATGTTGGTTAGCTCTTGCTCGCCAATGCGCTTGAGCAGCGCGCCCACACCCGGCTCATGCACCTCGCAGCACAAGAAGTTGTCATCCGGGCGCACGCGGGCAATGTGGGCCGTGGCCTCGCCCATGCCGAAGCCGATTTCAAGCACCAGCGGGGCGCTGCGGCCAAAGGTGGCCGTGGCGTCCAGCGGGGCGGGGGCATAGGGCAGAACAAAACGGGGACCAAAGTCTTCAAAGGCCTTGGCCTGGCCGGTGGTGGTGCGGCCTGCACGGCGCACAAAGCTCTTGATGGTCTTGGGGTGGGTCACGCCCGCAGGCGCTGCACCGGGGGTGGAGGGAGCGGCAGCGGGTGCTGCGCTCGCGGGGGCGGAAGCAAGGGTCGGTTCAATCACGGTGAGCCATTGTAGTGACGTCGCCACGCCGCAACCCACTGTGTTTGTGCGTCGCCCAGGTGATTGTTGTGCGGATGTTCCAGTGCGGGCAGGCCCAGCACCTGGGCCGCCTGCGACAGGGCCTGCAGCGGGTCGGCCAGGTCCAGCGCGCGGGCGCCGTTCTGCTTGGAGAGCTTCTCGCCATTGGCGCCGTGGACCAGCGGGGTGTGCAGATAGCGGCGCGTGGGCACGCCCAGGGCCTGCTGCAGCAGGATCTGGCGCGGGGTGTTGTCTGCCAGGTCCTCGCCGCGCACCACGTCGGTGATGCCCTGGGCCGCGTCGTCCACCACCACGGCCAGCTGGTAGGCCCAGAGACCGTCGGCCCGGTGCAGCACAAAGTCGCCCACGCTGCGGGCCACGTCCTGCTGCTGCGGGCCCAGGCGGCGGTCGTGCCAGTGCAGGGTGCTGTTTGCTATTGAATTGATAGCTACTAGGGCATATCCATCAGGCGGCAGGGCCTGTTTTTGCTTGAAATCTGTGGCATTGAACCGCCATGAGCGCCCGGTGCGGCCCTGAAGCCCGTGGCGGCAGGTGCCGGGGTAGGGCAGCGCGGCGTGGCGTTCGCGCGCATGGCCGAGTGCCGCCTGGGCGTCTTCGATGTCCTTGCGCGAGCAGGCGCAGGGGTAGGCGTGGCCGTGGGCCACCAGCTGGTCCAGCGCGCGCTGGTAGTGTGCTGAACGTGCAGACTGCCACTCGGGCGGGGCGTCGGGCACCAGGCCGCAGGTGGCGAGCTGCTGCAGGATGAACTGGTCGGCGCCCGGCACGCAGCGCGGGGTGTCCACATCTTCGATGCGCACCAGCCACTGGCCGCCATGGGCCCGCGCGTCCAGCCAGCTGGCCAGGGCTGCGACCAGCGAGCCCGCATGCAGCGGGCCGGTGGGCGAGGGGGCAAAGCGCCCGATGTACCGGGCGGCGCCACTGGGTTCAGGGGCCGCGCTCTCCGTCATGCCACCGCGAGTGCCAGCTCCAGGCCCGACACAAAGGCGTCTTCCACGCGGTGCCCCAGGCACCAGTCGCCACAGGCGCCCAGGCCCATGGTGGTGTCCCACAGGTGGCTCTTGCCCAGCGGGTGGGTGGTTTGTGCATAGCGCCAGCGGCGCGTGTCGGCGTGGGCGGGGGTGGCGCGGATGCCGGTGACTTCGGCAAAGGCCTTGAGCAGCTTGGCCTGCACGCGGGCTGCGTCGTCTTCGAGGTGTTCGGCCGACCAGGCGGGGCTGGCCTGCACCGTCCAGCGCTCGACCACATTGCGGCCGGGCTTGGACGATTCGCGTGCCAGCCAGGCAATGCGGTGGTGGGTGCTGCGCGCCGCGTTCCACTGCGGGCCCAGCGTGGTCAGGCCCGGGCGCACGGCCTGGGGGTAGGCCAGCATCAGCGTCCAGCACGGGGCAATGGCCACCTTGGAAAGGGCGTCGGTTAGGGGCGTGTCCACGGCCGAGCTGGCCAGCAGTGCCTGGGCCGGCACAGCGGGCTGGGCCAGCAGCACGGCGTCAAAACCGGCATAGACATGCTGGCTGCCGCCGGGCCCTTCGGTGCGCAGTTGCCAGCCGGGCGTGTTCAGGGGGTCGGGTTCGATACGGGTGACGCGGGTGTCGGTGAGAAGCTGCCCAGCCTGGCGCAGCGGCTCGGCCCAGGTGGCCACCAGGGCCTGCATGCCGGGGCTGGCCACCCAGTGCGCCTCGCGGTGGGGCAGGCCCGCAGCGGCCACGCGGCCCGCAGCGTCCAGCACCTGCACGGAATTGGCGCTCCAGCGCTTGCAGATGCCGGGCACGGTGTCGATGGCGCGGGCAAAACGCGGGTCGCGCACGGTGAAATACTGGGCCCCGGCGTCAAAGTTGCCGAACGGGGTGTCGATGGTGGCAGTGCGGCCACCGGCCTGGGAGGATTTCTCGAACACCGTCACGCGGTGCCCAGCCTGCACCAGGGTGCGGGCACAGGCAATGCCCGCCATGCCGGCGCCGATGATGGCGAAGTGGCGCTGGGGTTTGCCAGACAGGGTGATGGGGGCTGCGGGGGGCGCAACGGGGGCGGTGGTCGGGGCGCTGGTGCGTCGGAGCCGTTTGGCGGGGCGAGGATCGGGTGTGCTCATGGAAGGCCTTTCGGTGACGGTCGGCGGATGAAATGCAATGCGAAACCAACAGGAACCACTCTACACGCGCCCAGGAGGTACAGGCGCTTGATCGGGATCAGAAATGATGGTGGTTTTCCAGCAGAGCGCGGCGTGTGGCGGGGCTTTGGAGTTGGTTCAGCCACCACTGCAGCGCACGGCCGGGTGCGGTGAAGCCCGGGCCGCCCCAGGCGTAGTGCACACGCACGTTGCGCTCGGGCCGGGCCACGCGGCGCTCCACCAGGCGGCCGGCCTCCAGGTAGGGGCGCACCATGGGTTCTGGCAGAAACCCCCCGCCCAGTCCGCGCAGCTGCACCTGCACCTTGGCCTGCATGGTGTCCACTGTCAGCACGTCCTGCCCGCCCAGCAGGCCCATGGTGGCGCCGCCGCGCGTGGCCGAATCGGCCACGGCCACGGCGCGGTGTTCCAGCAAGGTGGCGTCGGAGATGGGTTCGGGGGCTGAGGCCAAAGGGTGGTGGGGCGCCACGACGTAGATAAACAGCACATCGCCCAGCAGGGCCTGCTGCAGGCCCGCGACATTGGAGGCCGCCACCGAGACACCAATCGCCAGATCGGCGCGGCCCGAGGTGAGGGCCTCCAGCGTGCCGGTCATGATGCCGTCGCGCAGCTTCAGGCGCGTGGGCGGCTGCATGGCATAGAACGCATCCACCAGCTCCAGCATGGTGTGGGGCGAGATGATGCCGTCTATGGAGAGCGTGAGCTGTGGCTCCCAGCCCGTGGCCACGCGGCGCACGCGGTGGGCCACGGCGTCGATGTCCTGCAGCAGGCGGGCGCCTTCGCGCAGCAGTTCCACCCCGGCCTCGGTGGGGCGGGCCTGGCGCGCACTGCGGTCAAACAGCAGCACGTCGAGCGCGTCTTCGATCTGGCGCACGCGGTAGGTGAGGGCGCTGGGCACCAGGCCCAGTTGCCGCGCGGCGGCGGCAAAGCTGCCCGCCTCGGCAATCACCTGCAACATGGTCAGCGCATCGGGGGTGAGGACATCGCGGGCGTTTTGCATGGTGGCACCATGTTAATTCAGATTATTTGAACATTGCCATCAATTCATCTGCCCCCGCAGGCGGGCCTGCAGTCCTACAGTCGAGTCTTCAAAGGAGCCATAACCATGCTGACTGTTCGTAAATCGCAAGACCGGGGCCACGCCGACCATGGCTGGCTCAATTCCTTCCACAGCTTCTCGTTCGCCGGGTACTACGACCCCGCCCACATGGGCTTTGGCAACCTGCGCGTCATCAACGAAGACCGCATCGCGCCGGGCACCGGGTTTGGCACCCATGGCCACCGCGACATGGAAATCATCAGCTACGTGCTGTCGGGCGAACTGGCCCACAAGGACAGCATGGGCAACATTTTGGGCATCCCGCCCGGCGACGTGCAGCGCATGAGTGCAGGCACGGGCGTGCAGCACAGCGAGGTCAATCACGCAGCGGGCCAGACCACGCACTTCCTGCAGATCTGGATTGAGCCCAATGTGCGCGGCATCCCGCCGAGCTACGAGCAAAAGACCTTTGCCGAGGCGCAAAAGCGCGGCGCATTGCGCCTGGTGGCATCGCCCGACGGCGCCCAGGGCTCGGTCAAGATCCATGCCGATGCGGCCCTGTACGCAGGCTTGCTGGATGGCGCTGAATCCGCCACGCTGGCGCTGAACCCCGCCCGCAAGACCTATGTGCACCTGGTGCGCGGTGCACTCAGCGCCAATGGGCAAGCCCTGTCGGGCGGTGATGCCCTGCTGATGGAAAAGGAAACCACCTTGTCGCTGACCGATGGCCACGACGCCGAGGTGCTGGTGTTTGACCTGGCCGCCTGATCTCTGGATCGTTTGTTTCTCAACCCCCTTCACTCAGGAGTTCTTCACCATGTTCACATCCCTGCAAAACCCCCTGGCCCTGGCATCGCGCCTGCTGCTGGCCGCCCTGTTCCTGCCTGCGGGCATCAGCAAGCTCACCGGCTTTGCCGGTACCGTGGGCTACATCACGTCCGTGGGCCTGCCCATGCCCACGGTGGCGGCCGCCATTGCGGCAGCGGTGGAAGTGCTGGGCAGCCTGGCGCTGATCTTTGGCGTGGGCACCCGGTTTGCCGCGCTGGCACTGGCCTTCTTCACGCTGGTGGCCAGCTTCTTCTTCCACGCCTACTGGAACCTGCCCGCCGACAAGCAGATGATGCAGCAGCTCATGTTCTTCAAGAACGTGGGCGTGACCGGCGGCTTGCTGGCCCTGGCGGCCTTTGGCGCTGGCGCCTGGAGCCTGGACGCACGCCGCGCAGGCCGCTGATCGCACCTGCATGAATGAATGGGCCTGCAGCCCGCAGGGCTGCAGGTTCTGGCATTCAATCCGCCCTGGCTGCTTGTTTTTTTTCCCTTTCGTCGTTCCCCCATCGTTTCAACAGGAGTTTTCTCATGGCACAGATCGCAGTTGTCTACCACTCGGGTTACGGTCATACACAACGCCTGGCGCAAGCCGTGGCCGAGGGCGCAGGTGCCCAACTGGTTGCCATTGATGCCGAGGGCAACCTGCCCGAAGGCGGCTGGGAGACGCTGGCCGCAGCCAGCGCCATCATTTTTGGCTCGCCCACCTACATGGCAGGCCCCAGCTGGCAGTTCAAGAAGTTTGCCGATGCCTCGTCCAAGCCCTGGTTCAGCCAGGCCTGGAAGGACAAGCTGTTCGCAGGCTTCACCAACAGCGCCAGCACCAATGGCGACAAGCAGGTCACGCTGGACTACCTGTTCCACCTGGCCATGCAGCACGGCGGCATCTGGGTGGGCAACGGCATGATGCCCGCCAACTCCAAGGCCGCCACGCGCAACGATGTGAACTGGATCGGCTCGTTCAGTGGCGCCATGGCACAGTCGCCGTCCGACGCCTCGGCCGCCGAGATGTTCCCTGGCGACCTGGAGACCGGCCGCCAGTTTGGCCAGCGTGTGGCCGACGTGGCCCGCCGACTCGACCGTTAAGGTCAAGCCCACTTTTGGCGCTACAGTGGCGCGCCCCAGCACAACCAGGAGAACAACCCATGGCAGTTGAATTGCGGCGCGTCCCCGGCGCGCCCATGGCCCAGACCATGCGCATCCGCGCGCACGACCTCGTGGCCGATGGCAGTGTGGAGGAGGGCGGCACCGACAGCGGCCCCAGCCCGCACGACCTGTATGACGCCGCACTGGGAGCCTGCAAGGCGCTCACGGTGCTGTGGTACGCACGCCGCAAGGGCTTGCCGGTGGAAGATGTGCAGACCGTGGTCGAGCGCGATGCATCGGCCGAGCGCACGGGCGTTTACCGCCTCGCGACCCGGTTGCAGGTCAGCGGCGACCTCACCGATGACCAGATCGCCGAGCTGGAAACCGTGGCGCAGAAATGCCCCGTGCACAAGCTGATGACCACGGTGACCACCGAGATCAGCACTTCGGTGGAGCGTGCGGCATGAGCGATTCATCCACCTTCCTGCAGCTCAAGGGCCATGCCAAGGATCTGGGCGGTGGCTTCACCGTGCGCCGCCTGCTGCCCGCCGTGCAGCGCAAGGCCGTGGGGCCTTTCCTGTTCTTCGACCACTTCGGCCCGGTGACAGTTTTGCCGGGTGACAGCCACGATGTGCGGCCGCACCCGCACATTGGCCTGGCCACGGTGACCTATCTGTTCTCAGGCGCCATCATGCACCGCGACAGCCTGGGCTGCGTGCAGCAGATCGAGCCCGGCGCCATCAACTGGATGACCGCAGGCCGTGGCATCGTGCACTCCGAGCGGCGCCCCGAAAGCCTGGCGAATCAGTCCTATGTGAACCACGGCATCCAGCTGTGGACGGCTCTGCCGGTGGCGCATGAAGAGGCGGATCCGTCTTTTGTGCACACGCCTGCTGCGGACATTCCCGAGGTACATGTGGCCGATGCGGGTGGCGCCGCAGGCGCCACGGTGCGTGTGCTCATCGGCTCGGCCTTTGGCCAGACCTCGCCGGTGGCCACCTTGTCGCCCACGCTGTACCTGGATGTGCAACTGTCCGCCGGTGCCACGCTGGAGATCCCGGCGCTGGCGCAGGAAATGGCGGTCTACACCGTGGACCAGCCGGTACAGCTCAACGGCCAGCCGCTGGATGCGCAGTTGCTGGGCGTGGTGGAGGCCGGGCAGGGCATGCAGCTTGCGGCCCCGGCTGATGCGGCGGCCCGGCTCATGGTGATTGGCGGTGATGCGCTGGATGCCCCGCGCCACATGTGGTGGAACTTTGTGTCCAGCCGCAAGGAGCGCATCGTGCAGGCGGCGCAAGACTGGGAGGCCCAACGGTTTGACCCGGTACCGGGCGAGACGGAGTTCATCCCGCTGCCGCCCCAGTGCTTCAAGGCAGACTGAAACTGCCTGCGGTCAGGCCTTGACCGTGCCACACCCCTGCCGGAGCAGGGGGATCAGCTCCGCCTCGGGCACGGGGCGGCTGAAGTGGTAGCCCTGGCCCTGGTCGCAGCCCAGGCCCTGGAGGATCTGCACATGGCGGGCTTCCTCCACCCCTTCGGCCACGATGGCAAACCCCAGGCTTTGGCCCATGCGCACCACGGCCGAGACAATGGTCACGTCCTGCGTGCTGCGGTGCAGGTCGCGGATGAAGGCCTGGTCGATCTTGAGCGTGTCCACCGGCAGGTTCTTCAGGTACGACAGGGATGAATACCCGGTGCCGAAATCGTCGATGGCGATGCTGTAGCCCAGCTCCTTGATGGCAATGAACTTGCCGGTCACGTCCTCCAGCCCGCTGATCAACGCGCTTTCGGTCACTTCGAGCTGAATCAGGCGCGGGATGTCGCGGTCTTCGGCTGCGATGGCGCGAAGCGCCTGCAGCAGGCGCGGGCTGCGGAACTGCGCCGCCGCCACGTTCACCGCCACGGGCACTTCGGTGCCCAGCATGTCGCGCCAGCGCCGTGCGGCGGCGATGGCCTCGCGCAGCACCCAGTCGCCGATGTCGATGATGAGGCCGCTTTCCTCCGCAATGGGGATGAAGCTGGCGGGCGGGATGCGGCCGAGCTGCTGGCTTTCCCAGCGCAGCAGGGCTTCCACACCCACCACCCGGCCAGTCGCCAGGTCCACCTTGGGCTGGTAGGCCAGCCAGAACTCGCCCTGGGCCAGCGCGGTGCGCAGGCCGTTCTCCACACTCAGCCGCCGCGACGACTCCTGCAGCTGCCGGTCGTCAAACACACAGTAGGTGTTGCGCCCGAGCTTCTTGGCGGCATACATGCCCATGTCCGCGCGGCTCACCAGTTCGGCCGGGGTGGTGCCGTGGTCCGGGAAGAAGCTGATGCCCACCGAGGGCGTGACATGCAGCTGGTAGCCCTCCAGGGTGAACGGGCGGCGGATCTGGTTCATCAGCTCCTGTGCGAGCGCAATGGCCTGTTCATCGCCGTCCAGCTGCGGAAGCACCACCAGAAACTCGTCGCCACCATGGCGTGTGACCCAGGCGGGGGGCATCACGCTGGCCTGCAGGCGCAGCGCCAGCTGGCGCAGCAGCAGGTCGCCCACCTGGTGTCCGAGGGTGTCGTTGATGTCCTTGAAGTTGTCCAGGTCGATGAACAGCAGGGCCAGGCGGCCCTGGGTGGCCCGCGAGCGGGCCAGGTCCTGCGGCAGGTCGCGCGCCAGCTTGGAGCGGTTGCCCAGCCCGGTGAGCGGGTCGTGGAAGGCCTGGAAGACGATCTGCCGCTCTTTGTCGATTTCTTCGGAGATATCGCGCAGCACCAGCAGCACCACCACGTCTCCCGGCTTGTGCAGGGGCACGGCGTTGAGTTCTGCCACAAAGGCCCGTGCGTGCACCGGGGCGATGCGCAGCTCGCCACGCACGCGCTGCGGCTTCCCGGATTGGCGGGCCTGCTCCAGCCATTCGCCGCGCGGCTCGCCACTGGCTTCGTCCAGCAGCCGAAACAGGTTGTGCCAGGGCTGCCCCTGCAGGTCTGGCTCGGCCATGCCCATCAGACGTTCCGCCGCACCGTTGGCGTAGGCCACCTCGCCCGCACTGTTGAGGGCCAGCACACCGTCGCTGAGCGCGCCCAGCGTGGCCTCGATCTCCTGCACGCGCGCTCGCAGCGCGCGTTCGGCCTGCAGGCGCAGCACGGCTTCGGTGGCACGTTCGGTGTGAAAGCGGTTGAGCGCATCCACCAGCGCGTCCAGCTCGTCGGGCTGTGCGCCGCTGGCCTGGCGCTGCAGGCGGATACGGTCCTGGTGGTCCAGCGGGTTCAGGCCGGTGACGGCCCGCGCCAGGGCCGACAGGTGGCGCATGATGAGCCAGCGCACGATGACCACCAGCATGGCGGCAATGCTGGCGATCTGCAGCAGCTGGGCGATGGCGATGCGCCAGGCGGTTTCGGCCTGCTGGGCGCGCAGCGCGGTGTAGGACTCGTACACACGGATCTCGCCCAGGGGGGCTGGCCAGCGCCGGGGTGGGGCGGGTCCGCAATCGGGATGGTCCAGGTGGTGTCGATGGGCGGCACTTCGCCGGGTCGCGAGACCGTCATCAGCGTGCGTTCGCCGTCCAGGATGTCGGCGCGCACGATGGCGCCTTCGCCCACCATGCAAGGGGTTTCTGGTCAGCGACAACGTGCTAACCGAGCAGTGGCAGATCCGCTACCGCAGTGACCGGAACTTCACCTGGAGCAGCCTGCAGGACCTGGCGGGGCTGCGCATTGGGGTGGTGGCCGACTACACCTACACCCCTGCATTCTGGCGCATGGTGAAGGACAGCACCCTGCGCGCAGACGTGGCGCCCGACGACGTGAGCAACCTCAACAAGCTGCTGGCGGGCCGCGTGGATGTGGTGCCGCTGGACCGCAACGTGGCGTGCGACCTGCTGGGTGCCAAGTTCACGGGCGAGAAGGCACGCCGCGTGCGGGCGCATCCCAAGCTGTTTGTGCCCGACTTCACAACCCACCTGATGATGAGCGAGAAGCTGCCCGCCAGCGCCAAGCGCATGGAGGCTTTCAACCGGGGGCTGAAAGCGCTGCGCCAGTCGGGGGAGTACGGAAAGATCCTGCAGCAGCAACCCAGCGCCGCTGATCTGGCGCAGGCACTGCAAGGTGGCTGAAGAAACAGGTCAAAATTTCAAGAAAAAATGGCAGTTACCGCGCAGTGGGTATGTCTTTGTAGCTATTAATTTGATAGCTATTCGCTGTCTGCCGCACGCAGGTCCGTGGCCAGCACGGCGCGCTCGTCAAACACAAAACACCCGCCGTGGTAGTGCGCGCCGTCGGTCAGTTCAAAGTATTTGAGGATGCCGCCCTCCAGCTGGTAGACATGGGAAAGGCCTTCCTCGCGCATCAGGATGGCCGCCTTTTCGCAGCGAATGCCGCCGGTGCAGAAGCTCACTACGGTCTTGTCCTGCAGCTCGGCCTTATGCGCGCGCAGGGCGGGCGGAAATTCGGTGAACTTGTCGATGCGCCAGTCGATGGCGTTGTCGAAGGTGCCTGCGTCCACCTCGAAGGCGTTGCGGGTGTCGAGTGTGACTACCTCGCGCCCCTCGTCGTCATGCCCCTGCGCCAGCCAGCGGTGCAGCGTGGCCGGGTCTACCGAGGGCGCGCGGCCTTCGGCGGGCCGGATGGTGGGGTGGTCCATGCGGATGATCTCGCGCTTGACCTTGACCAGCATCTTGCGAAACGGCACCGTGGCCGACCAGCTCTCCTTGGGCTCCAGATCGGCAAAGCGGGCGTCGGTGCGCAGCTGCCCGACAAACCCCCGCACGGCATCGGCCGGGCCTGCCAGAAAGAAGTTAATGCCTTCCTCGGCCAGCAGGATGGTGCCCTTGAGCTGCGCGGCCACTGCGCGCTCGTGCAGCTGCTCGCGCAGCACGGCGGCGTCGGGCAGTGGCACGAACTTGTAGCAGGAGATGTTGAGGACGGTGTGGGTGGTGTTCACGGCAGTAAAAATGCACAAAGGCCCGCTGGCGGGCCTGTGGGTCAGGTTGGCACAGTGGCCAAGGCGCGCCCTGGCATATGCCGGTCAGGCTGCAGGTGACAGCAGCGTGGTCTCTATCTTGTTGGCCAGCTGGGCAATGGCCAGCGCTGCAGGGCAGCCGGGGGTTTGCAGCAGCAGCAGCTGGCGGCGCATCACGGCGTCACGCACCGAGGGGTCGGCCGGGATATCGCCCATGTGGATCAGGCGCATGGGGCGGCCAGACTCGGTGCTCACAAAGCGGTCCAGCACCTGCTGCAACTGGCTGGTGATGGCACGGCCATCGCCTGGCCGCGCGGCCTGGTTGATGACCATGCGCACATGCTGGCGCTTTTGCTGCATGGCCAGCACCTTGATGGCGGCGTAGGCGTCGGTCAGTGAGGTCGGCTCGGGTGTGGCCACGATCAGCACCTCGGAGGCCAGGGACACCGAGAACAGCACCACGTCGGAGATGCCCGCGCCGGTGTCCAGCAGCACCACGTCGTAGCGTGGCGTGAGCGCCTGGATCACGCTCAGGAACTGGTTGCGCACCTCGGGCGTGAGGCGCGAATACTCCACCATGCCGGAACCGGCCAGCAGCACGTCGAAACCGCCGGGGGCGGTGATCACGGCATCGTCCAGCGCGGCCTTGCCGGTGAACACGTCATGCAGCGTGATCTTGGGGTGCAGGTTCAGCACCACGTCCAGGTTGGCCAGGCCCAGGTCGGCATCCAGCACCAGCACACGCTGGCCCCGGCGGGTGAGGGCGGCGGCCAGGTTGGCGGACACAAAGGTCTTGCCCACGCCGCCCTTGCCGCTGGTGACCGCAATGATGCGGGCACCATCCGGGGCGGGGGCCGTGGGGGTGGCGGCGCCTGCAGGGGTTGCAGGCGTGGTGGGTTGAGGGGTCAGCGCGTCGCTCATCATCTAACTTTCAGTAGGCGCTGCCTGTGGGGTTGGGGTCCAGCGGAGGCAGGTCGCCCCAACCCGATGGGGTGTAGAGCGGGCCAAACAACAGGCTTTTCTCTTCGGCACTGACGGTGCTGTCGGGTTGCTCCTCAATGCTGACGCGGTTGCGTCCGGCCGATTTGGCCTGGTAGAGCTGGTGGTCGGCCCGGTCGGTCCAGAGCAGGGTGGTGGAGCGTATCCACTGCATGGCAAAGGCGCCGCCAACACTCACCGTCACGTTCAGCTCCGCCCCGGGCGAGATGCGGACGGGCGTGTTGGCCACGGCCCGGCGGATGCGCTCGGCGACCACGCGGCCAAACGCGGCCTGGCAGGCGGGCAGCACCACGGCAAACTCCTCGCCGCCGTAGCGCGCCAGGGTGTCCATGGGGCGCACGCAGGCGCTGAGCGTGCGGGCCACCGACTGCAGCACCACATCGCCTGCCAGGTGGCCGTGCGTGTCGTTCACTTTCTTGAAGTGGTCGATGTCGAGCATGAGCAGCAGGGCGGCTTCGCCCGAGCGGGTCACGCGGTCGATCTCGCGCTCCAGCACGGCGCGGAAATGCCTGCGGTTGGCCAGGCCGGTGAGGGGGTCTTTGAGGGACAGCTCGCACAGGCCGTCGATCAGGCCCTGCAAGTAGCGCGAAGGGGTTTCGCGGTGCAACGCTGCTTCGCTGCCGCCGGCCTGAGCCACCAGCGCGTGAGCAGTATCCAGGCGAAGTTCGCGCAGATCTACCAGATGAGAGGCCGCAGAGTCAGACACAAATCGAGCAAAGAGAGTTTGCGCAGTGTACCAGTGGCAAGGGCTGGCCAGCGCCTGCCGGGGGTGTAGGTAAAACCCGCGCAGGGGCTTGTCTTGCGAGCGTCAGGCCCTGGCAACAGGCTCGGGCAACTGCTGCATGGCCATCAGCATGTCGGCGTCGGTGCGGTACATGGCCAGCCCGGCGCGTGGCTCCAGCAGGCCCGCCTGCCGCAGCACCTGCTCGGCGGGCAGCTTGAGGCCGCTCAGGTGCAGGGTTCCACCCCGGGATTGCATCAGCGCCAGCAACTGCGCAAAGGTTTCCACCCCGGTCACGTCGATGCGGTTGATGGGCTGGGCCAGCAGGCACAGGTGCACCACGTCGGGGTGCTGGGCCAGGTGCTCGGCCACCCGCCGCTCCAGTGCGCTGGCCGAGGCGAAGTCCAGTTCGGCATCCATGCGCAGCGCCAGCAGCCGGGGGGCCAGCGGGGGCAGGTGCCACAGGTGGCGGTCGCGCAGGCTGCCGTCGGGGTGCAGGCCCACTTCGATGATGCGCGGGTGCAGCCGCTGGTAGAGGAAATGGCTCAGGTTGACCAGCAGCCCCACCAGCACGCCCCAGTACATGCGTGGCGCCGTGGCCAGGGTCAGGGCGAAGGTGATGCCGCCGATCACGGCCTCAACCCGCGACACCCGCCACAGGCGCAGCAGCGTGCCGGGTTTGATGAGGCTGGTCACGGCCGTGACCACCACCGCAGCCAGCACCGATTGCGGCACGTGGTACAGCGCGGGCGTGAGCCACAGCAGCACCACCAGCACCAGGCTGAGCGCAAACAAGGTGGCCCAGCCGCTTTTGGCACCGGCGTACAGGTTGATGGCCGAGCGCGAGAACGATGCGCTGGTGGCAAAGCTGCCGCACAAGCCGCTGCTGATCTTGGCCAGGCCCTGGCCGATCAGATCCTGGTTCTCGTTCCATTGCTCGCCCGAGCGTTGGCTCTCAACCTTGGCGCTGGACGCTGTCTCCAGAAAACTCACTAGCGTGACCACCAGCACCGGCATGACCAACGCAGAAAAGCTGGACCAGGGCAGGGCGCCCGGCCAGTAAGGTGCGGGCAGGCCCGAGGGCAGGGCGCCCACCACCGCGCCACCGGCGTCGGCATACCCCAGGGCCCAGCTGAGCGCACCCGCCGCCCCCACCACCACGATGGCGGCCGGGAAGTTGGGCCGCCAGCGGCGCGCCAGCATCAGCAGCGCCAGGCTGCCCAGCCCGAAGGCAGCGGCCGTCAGGTCGAACAGGCCGGGCGAGGGCGTGGTCAGCAGGGTGCTCCACTCTGCGGCCCTGAGGCCGGTGAGCGCACCCAGCTGCGAGCCCAGAATCAGCAGCGCCGCCGCCTGTGTGAAGCCATTGAGCACCGGCGAGGTGACCAGGTTGAGCAGCCAGCCAAACCGCGCCAGCCCCATCACCAACTGCAGCAGGCCCGAGAGCATGGCCATCCACGCCGCCATGGCCACCCACTGGGCACTGCCGGGCTCGGCCAGGCCGGTGAGCGAGGCGCCAATCAGCAGGCTGGTCAGCGCCGTGGGCCCCACGCCCAGCCGGGTGGAGGCGCTGAACAGCACGGCGATCAGCGCCGGGATCAGCGAGGCGTAGATGCCCGTGACCAGTGGCATGCCTGCGAGCGCGGCATAGGCCACGCCCTGGGGCACCAGCATCAGGCCCACGGTCATGCCGGCCCAGAACTCGCCCTTGAGCAGGTGGCGGTCGGGGCGGGGCCAGGCGAGAAAGGGAAACCAGCGGGTCAGCGACGGCGAAATCATGGCCCGATTGTCGCGTGTCAAGGCGGGGGTGATGCCTTTGGCAGGGGCAACGGCCCGGCAGAGCCGCCCGGCACCGTCCTACAGGCACTTCGGCCCTGTCCGACCCGCAGGCCCTGGGGGGCTGCCTACAGTGGGGCCCATGTTTCAACCTGAAGGAGTCACGACATGAACACCTCTAAAACAACCAGCCTCCACCCCGCCCACCGCGTAGCCAGCCTTCTGGTCGTGAGCGCCCTGGCCCTGGGCCTGGCGGCCTGCGGCAAGACCGAAGAGCCCACGGTGGGCCAGCGGCTCGACTCCGCTGTCGAGAAAACCGAGCAGGCCGCTGCCGATGCCCGCGCCAAGGCCGAGGCCGCCATGCAGAGCGCGGAAACCAAGATGGAGAAGGGCGCCGCCAGCGCAGAAGCAACAGCCAAGCAGGCCGCCGACACCGCCAAGGGAGCGATCGATGACGCCACCATCACCGCACAGGTGAGTGCGGGCCTGGCCAAGGACCCCGACCTCAGCGCCGTCAAGATCAATGTGGACACCGTGAACGGCAAGGTCACATTGAACGGCCCCGCGCCTTCCACCGTGGCCCGTGACCGTGCCGAGACCATTGCCAAGGCGGTCAGCGGCGTGACCTCGGTGAACAACCAGCTGGTGGTAAGCGCCAGCTAAACCCGCGGCAACCCGCTGCAGGCCACATGCACCGCGCCGCCCAGGCTGGCCCTGGGCGGCGCGCTACCATGGCCGCCATGAACGACCACGACACCGATCTCGCCACCCGCATCGTCCACCACGGCTACCTGCCACCCGCCGGTTTTGAAGCCCCCCAGCCCGGGGTCTACAAGGCGTCCACTGTCATCTTCCCCAGCGTCGCAGCCATGCGCTCGCGCGAGTGGAAGGACAAGAGTGGCTACACCTACGGCCTGCATGGCACACCCACCACCTTCATCCTGGAAGAGCGCCTGTGCACGCTGGAGGGGGGCCTGCAGTGCGTGCTGGTGCCCAGCGGCCTGGCGGCCATTGCCAACGTAGGTCTGGCCCTGCTCAAGCCCGGCGACGAGGTGCTGATTCCGGACAACGCCTACGGCCCCGGCAAGGATTTCGCCAACGGCGAACTGGCCCGTTTTGGCATCACCCATGCGTTTTATGACCCGCTGGACCCGGCCGACCTGGCTGCCCGCATCACGCCCGCCACTCGGCTGGTGTGGCTGGAGGCCCCGGGCTCGGTGAGCATGGAGTTCCCCGACCTGTGCGAGCAGGTGCGCATCTGCCGCGCACGCGGCGTGACCACGGCGCTGGACAACACCTGGGGCGCGGGCCTGGCGTTTGCACCGTTTGACCTGACCGGCGACGGCAGCCTGGGCGTGGATATTTCTGCCCACGCGCTGACCAAGTACCCGAGCGGCGGTGGCGACGTGCTGATGGGCAGCGTCATCACGCGCGACCTGGGCCTGCACATGAAGATCAAGCTCACCCACATGCGGCTGGGCTTGGGCGTGGGGGTGAATGATGTTGAGGCCGTGCTGCGCGCGCTGCCCAGCATTGGCCTGCGCTACCGTGCCCATGACGAAGCTGCCCGCGTGCTGGCGCGTTGGCTGCAGCAGCAACCGGCCATTGCGCAGGTGCTGCACCCTGCACTGGAAGGCGCCCCCGGCCATGCGCACTGGAAGGCGCTGTGTGGCGCGGCCCACGGCGGGCAGGGCGCGGCGGCGGGTTTGTTCAGCGTGATGATCGATGCGCGCTACACGCAGCAGCAGGTAGACGCGTTCTGCGATGGCCTGCGCTTGTTCAAGCTGGGCTACAGCTGGGGCGGCCCCATGAGCCTGGTTGTGCCCTACACCATTGGCAGCATGCGCAGCCGCCGTTCGCAGCATCTGAAGTCGGGCACGCTGGTGCGTTTTTCCATCGGGCTCGAAGCGGTGGAAGACCTGCGGCGCGATCTGCAGCAAGCCATGGAGCGGGCCTTCCCCGTCGCCTGAACCGCATTGGCACCGCAGCCCGGCGGTCGATGCCGCCCGGGATACGGGCTTTCCTCAGTGGCGCCGCCGCAGCTGCGGGCTTAGTGTGGCGGCATGACCGTGACCCCTTCCAAGCCCGCACCAGACGCACTCAGCACGCCAAACCCGTCGGAATCCCAACACGCCGAGGCCATTGCCAACCGCGTGAAGGCCCAGACCGCCCAGCCCGTGCAGCTGCAGCCGCTGCGTTTTGCCGACCCGTTCAGGTGGTTGCTGCGCGGGCTGGAGGACGTGCGGACCGCGCCGGGCATTGCCTTGTTCTATGGTGTGTGCTTCTGGGCCATGGCGGTGGTGCTGGGCTGGGTGTTCCGCACGCGGCCTGAATACACGATGTCCATGGCCAGCGGCTGCCTGCTGCTGGGGCCGTTTCTGGCCATGGGGCTGTATGACACCAGCCGTCGGCGCGAGGCGGGCCTGAAGCCGCAGCTCAGCGAGTCGCTCACCTGCTGGGACACCCACATGGGCAGCATGGGCATGCTGGTGTTGGTGCTGGTGGTGCTGGAACTGCTCTGGGGCCGGGCCTCGCTGGTGGTGTTTGCGGTGTTCTTCAACACCGGCATGCCGTCCACCACGGGTGTGCTGCAGGCGGTGTTCAACCCGCAGAACTGGAGTTTTGTGGCCGTGTACGCCGTGGTGGGTGGCGTGTTCGCCGCACTGGTGTTCTCCACCTCGGTGGTGTCCATCCCCATGATCCTGGACCGCGACACCGATGCCCTGACCGCAGGCATCACCAGCATGCGCGTGGTGCTGGAGAACCCGCTGATCATGCTGCTGTGGGGCGCGCTCATCACCTTCATTGTTGCGGTCTCGCTCTGGTTCTGGGGCGTGGGGCTGCTGCTGGCGGGCCCGGTGCTGGGCTTTGCGAGCTGGCACGCTTATCGCGCATCGGTCGCACGGATCACGCCGCCACCGCCTGCTGCGGCGTGATGCTTTGAGCAGGTTCTTAGATTCGGCTCCAAGGAGCATGCTGTTACAGTGGGCCTCTACTTCAGGAAGCAATTACCTTGGCAACACCTAACTACGGATACGAAAAGCGCCAGCGCGAACTCGCCAAAAAACAGAAAAAAGAAGAGAAGCTGAGGGCCAAGGCGCACCGCAGGCCGGATGAGCCGCACGGGGACCAGCCCGCTGACGATCAGCCCGCTGGTGACGCCGCTGCCCCCGGCCAGCCTGGGGGTCCCGCCAGCGCCTGATCGCCAGAGCTGCGCGTTAGCGCAGCAGTTTTTTCAGTTCCGGCCACACGTTGGCCAGCATCTGCGGATGTGCCTCGGCGCGCGGATGGATGCGGTCAGGCTGGAACAGGCGGGTTGGGTCCGGCCCATCCGCCACCCCTTTCAGCAGAAAGGGCACCACGGCCGCCTTCTGGGCTTGCGCCACGGTGGCAAACAAACCCGCAAACTTGTTCGCGTAGTCGGTGCCATAGTTGGGCGGCACCTGCATTCCCACCAGCAAGACCTTGGCCCCGGCCTTCTGGGCGGCCTGGGTCATCCAGGTCAGATTCTCTTCGGTGTTCTTGAGCGGCAGGCCGCGCAGGGCATCGTTGCCGCCCAGCTCGATCACCACATGCGTGGGCTTGTGCTGGGCCAGCAGCGCCGCCAGGCGCGAGCGGCCGCCCGAGGTGGTCTCGCCGCTCACGCTGGCATTGACCACGGTGACATTCAGCTTGTCCTGCGCCAGCTGTTTCTCCAGCAGCGCGACCCAGCCGGTGCCGCGCGCCAGGCCGTATTCGGCGCTGAGCGAGTCGCCCAGCACCAGCAGCAAGGGTGCGCGCGCGGCCTGTGCCGGGGCCTTGGCCTGGGCGAGGGCGGCGGGGGCACAAAGCCCCACCAGCGCGCCGGTGGCTGCGCTCACGATAAAGTGGCGCCGACGTAGGTATCGAATCAAAGCAAAAATCCTTTCATGTCCGAATCCTCCCCACTGCCGCAGGCATCGTCCGCAACCCCCATCATCGCCGTGGAGCATGTCTTCAAGTCGGTGACCGATTCCACCGGAACCCTCGACATTCTGCGGGATATCGATTTCCGCCTGGCCGCGAGGGAAACCGCCGCCATCGTGGGCGCGTCGGGCTCGGGAAAAAGCACGCTGCTGTCCATCATCGCGGGGCTCGATACCCCCACGCGCGGCACCGTGCGGCTGGACGGCCATGACCTGTTTGCCATCGACGAGGACGAGCGCGCCGCGCTGCGCGCGCAGAAGGTGGGTTTTGTGTTCCAGAGCTTCCAGCTCATGGGCAACCTCACGGCGCTGGAGAACGTGATGCTGCCGCTGGAGCTGGCAAGCCGCCCTGAGGTTCGCAAAAACGCGCGCAAGGCCGCCACCGAGATGCTGGCCCGCGTGGGCCTGGGCCAGCGCCTGTCGCACTACCCCAAGGTGCTGTCGGGCGGCGAACAGCAGCGCGTGGCGCTGGCGCGGGCCTTTGTGGTGCAGCCCGCCGTGCTGCTGGCCGACGAGCCCACGGGCAGCCTGGACTTTGCGACGGGCGAGACCATCATGCGGCTCATGTTCGAGCTGAACCGCGAGCAGGGCACCACCCTGGTCCTCGTCACCCACGACCGGGCCATCGCTGCGCAATGCGAACACCGCATTACCATCGACGCGGGGCGTGTTGTTTAAGGCAAAAATTTTGAGCATTTTTGGCCTCTGCCGCGCGATGGTATTGCCTTGATAGCTATTAAATCCATAGTGTGAAGCGGGGCAGCCCCGTGGCCAGCGGATAATCCCCGCATGTCCAGCCCCAAAGTTCTCTTCGGCTTTCACGCCGTGGGCGTGCGTCTGAAGACCGCGCCAAAGTCCATCATCGAGATTTACTACGAAGCCACGCGGCGCGATGCGCGCATGCGCCAGTTTCTCGACCGCGCCCGCGAGGCCGGTGCCCGCCTCATCGAAGCCGACAGCGTGCGCATCGCCAAGCTGGCAGGCAGCCATGGCCACCAGGGCGTGGCCGCGCGGGTGGAGCCCGTGAAGGCTGCCACCTCGCTGGACGAGCTGCTGGAGGACCTGGAAGCCGCAGGCATCGAGCAGCCCCTGCTGCTGGTGCTGGATGGCGTGACCGATCCCCACAACCTGGGCGCCTGCCTGCGGGTGGCTGATGGCGCGGGCGCGCATGCCGTCATCGCCCCCAAGGACCACGCCGTGGGCATCAACGCCACCGTGGCCAAGGTGGCCAGCGGCGCGGCCGAGACCATGCCGTACTTCATGGTCACCAACCTCTCGCGCACCCTGAATGAGCTCAAGGAGCGCAACATCTGGTGCATTGGCACCAGCGACGATGCGCCCAAGACCATCTACCAGGTCGATCTGAAAGGCCCCGTGGCCCTGGTGCTGGGCGCCGAGGGCGACGGCATGCGCCAGCTCACGCGCAAGACCTGCGACGAATTGGTCAGCATCCCCATGAAGGGTGCGGTGGAAAGCCTGAACGTCTCCGTGGCCAGCGGCGTGTGCCTGTACGAGGCCCTGCGCCAGAGGACCTGATTCCCCGCCGATGCCATCCACTGACGGTGGCGCCATGCTGGACACGGTGAAGGAATGGGTCCAGCAGGCGCAACACATCGCCGTGCTCACCGGCGCAGGTGTGAGTGCCGAATCGGGCGTGCCCACCTTCCGCGACGCGCAGACGGGCTACTGGGCCCAGTTCCGTCCCGAAGACATGGCGACGGAGGAGGGCTTTCGCGCCCACCCCCAGCGCGTGTGGGACTGGTACCAGTACCGGCGCAACCTGCTGGCCGACGTGGTGCCCAACGCCGGGCACCATGCACTGGCCCGCTTTGCGCAGCGGCACCCCGGCCGGCTCACCCTCATCACCCAGAACGTGGACGGCCTGCACCAGCGCGCGGGCAGCCCCGGCGTGTTGTGCCTGCACGGCGACATCTTTAGCAACCGCTGGCTCGATACGCCGCGCCCTTGCTGCCATCTCGACCATGCCGTGGCCGGGCACCCGCCCCATTGCGACCGCTGCGGCAACGTGGTGCGGCCCGGCGTGGTGTGGTTTGGCGAGGCCTTGCCCTGGGCCACACTCGAAGCAGCGGAGAACGAAGCCCAGCAGTGCGACCTGATGCTGGTGGTGGGCACGGCCGGTGCGGTCTACCCCGCAGCGGGACTGGCACACCAGGCCCGGGCGGCGGGTGCGCGGGTGGTGGTGCTGAACCCCGCCCCCAGCGAACTGGATGGCGCTGCACACGCGCTGTTGCGCGGCACGGCCGCCACGCTGTTGCCGCAACTGCTGGTTTTCTGACACACGGTGCAGACCCCGGGCGGCCATGGCGCCTCGCGGCGTCTAGGTAAAAACCCCGGGTTTTGGCCCCGCGCGGTGGCTTTTGTCGCACAACGGACAGGGGGTACGCGTGGTGGCCGGTAGCCTGCGCCACTTTTATCCTTTCCGCCCCTGCACCACCATGAGCCGTCGTCAATTTCTGCTGCGAGCCACCCAGGCTGTCGCTGTCACCGGTCTGCCTACCTGGGCCCACCACGCCCTGGCGGCTGAAGAGGCGCTGACCGCCCGCTCCATCACCCTGGGCTGTTCGATTGCGCTCACCGGCCCGCTGGGCCAGGCCGGCATCGAACAGCTGGCCGGTATAAAGGCCGCGTTTGCCGAAGTGAACGCCGCAGGTGGCGTGCATGGCCGCGAAATCCGTGTGGACGCCAAGGACGACGGCTACGTGGCCGCGCGCACGCTCAAGAACGTGACCGAGATGGTCGAGGCGCAGTCCATGTTTGCGCTGATCTCGCCGCTGGGCACGGCCAACACCGCGTCCATCCTGCCGCTCGTCGAGTCCAAGGGCATCCCCACTGTGGGCCCCGTCACGGGCGCCACCTCGCTGCGCGTGCCTGGCAACAAGCATGTGTTCTTCCTGCGCCCCACCTACCGCGAGGAAACCCAGCGCCTGGTCAAGCAGATCGTGGACATGGGCCTCAAGCGCATTGCCGTGGTGTACCTGGACAACCCCTTCGGCAAGGAAGTGCTCAAGGACATGTCCGCAGCGCTCGATGAGATCAAGGTGGAGCGCGGCGGCGAGTTTGCGCTGGCCGTGGACGGCAAAAACGGTGCCGAGCTGGCCGACAAGGTGGCCGCCGAGCGCCCCGGCGCGGTGCTGCTGGCCACCACGGGCACAGCCAACACGGCATTTGTGCATGCCTTCCGCGCCAAGGCGCAGGGCGTGCCTCTGGCGGGCCTGTCGGTCACGGTGATCTCGTCCGAGCTGCCCAAGCTGGCCGCGTCCACGCGCGGTCTGGCGCTGGTGCAGGTGTTCCCGGACGCCAATTCGCAAAAATCGGTGGTGGTGCGCAAGTTCCAGAGCACCATGAAAGCCACCGGTGGCGATGCCGCCTATCTCAACAGCGGCAGCGCGCTCGAAGGCTGGCTGAACGCCCAGATCATGATCGAAGGCCTGAAGAATGCGGGCAAGGAGCCCACGCGCGAGCGCCTGCGCGCAGGTCTGGCCAGCATCCGCGCGCTGTCCTTTGGCGACTTCAACGTGGGTTTTGGCAACAAGGCACCCTACATCGGCTCGGATGCGATCTATCTGGCGGTGTATGCGGAGAACGGGCGCCGGATCAGCTGAACGGGCCCCGTGCCGCGCAGGGATGCCCAGCGCGGCGCCTCTGTCATTGGCTACACCCAGCCGATTGCCCCCAGCACCGCTCCTGCGCCCAGCATCCACAGCAGGTGCAGCTTGGTGCGCCACACCAGCAGCACGGTGGCGCCGCTCAGCAGCCACAGGGGCCAGGCTTCGGCGGGGCCACCGTGGGCGCGGGCTAGCACCCACGAGGTGGCCAACAGCAGGCCAATCACCACGGGCGCCATGCCTTGCTTGAAGGCACGCACGCCCCGGCGCTCGCGGTTGCGGTGGCCCCAGCGCGTGGCCAGCCAGGTGAGCAAGCTGCTGGGCAGCATCGCGCCCAGCATGCACACCGCCATGCCCAATGCGCCCAGCATCCAGCCGCCCATGCCGGGGCCGCCCGCGTTGATGCCCACGTTCCAGCCCAGCAGGGCGATGAAGAGCACGTTGGGGCCAGGTGCGGCCTGGGCGATGGCGATGGATGCGTTGAACTGCGGGTCGGTGAGCCAGGCCTGGCGCTCGACCAGAAAGCGGTGCATGTCGGGCGCAGTGGCAATGGCGCCGCCCATAGCCAGCAGTGACAGCGACATGTAGTAGAGGAACAGGTTCAGCCAGTCCATTGGGCTGAGCGTGAGGGCAATGCTGTTCATGGTGCGAGCTTCCTCCAGGTCAGCAGGCAGGCTGCGCCGCCGATCACCGGCAGAATCCACCAGAGCGGCCAGCGCAGCACGACCATGGCCAGGATGGTCAGCACCAGGAAGGCTACGCACAGTGGGCGGCCCAGCGGGTGGCTTTTGATGGAGGTGAACAGCTTGATGGCCACTCCGGCGATCAGCCCGGCGGCCACCGCGCCCATGCCGCGCAGCGCACCGGCCACCGCCGGGTGGCTGGCAAACTGCGCATAGACCACGGCCAGGGCCAGCACCAGAATCAGCGGAAAGGTCAGCATGCCCGCTAATGCCGCAAACGCACCGCGCAGGCCGAAGTAGCGGTCGCCGATCATGATGCTGAGGTTGACCACATTGGGGCCCGGCATGATCTGCGCCACCGCCCAGTCCTCGACGAACTCCTCGTTCGTCATCCAGCGCTTTTTCTCGACCAGCTCGCGCTGCACCACGGCCAGCACGCCGCCAAAACCCTGCAGGGCCAGCCAGGTGAAGGACCAGAACAGGTCGGCGGGGTTGCGCGGCTGGGGCCGGGGAGCGGGCTCGGGGGAGGGGCGGGGCGCGGAGGGCAGATTGGCAGCAGTGGCCATGGTGAATAGTGGTCAAAATGGCCGTTACCGCTCGTCCATATTGCGGTAGCAGCTATTAAATCAGGAGTATTTGGTGGGGCGGTCATGGGCATGGCGCCCCGTACGCCATGTTACGCGTGCTGCGCGGCGGGCGAGGGCTGCGCGTGGGGTGAAGGCGTCGCGTTGTGGCAAGGCAGGGGCGGTGATTTGCGTCCACGCACGGGCCCGCATGGGCCTGCGGGCCGCTATGCTGCGTGGTGGTCGCAGCTTGCAGCCAGCAGACTGCTGGGTTCTTGCTGTCGCTGCGGCCCCCAATCGATCCACAAGGACTCCCCGCCATGAAACTCATCCGCTACGGCCAGCCCGGCGCCGAGCGCCCCGGCCTGCTGGACGCCACCGGCACGCTGCGCGACCTGTCCATGCTGCTGCCCGACATCGGCCCCGCCCAGCTCAACCCGCGCACCCTGTCTGCCCTGGCCGCCATCGACGCCAGCCGCTTGCCGCCCGTCTACGGCACGCCGCGCCTGGGCAGCCCGGTGGGGGGCGTGGGCAAGATCGTGTGTGTGGGGCTGAACTACGCCGACCACGCGCGCGAGGCCGGGTTGCAACCCCCCGCCGAGCCCGTGCTGTTCATGAAAGCCGTGACGGCGCTCAGCGGCCCCCACGACGATGTGCGCATCCCCGCCGGTGCTGTCAAGACCGACTGGGAGGTGGAGCTGGGCATCGTCATCGGCACCCGTGCGCGCAACGTGGCCAAGGCGCAGGCGCTGGAGCATGTGGCGGGCTATGTGCTGGCCAACGATGTGTCCGAACGCGCATGGCAGATGGAGCGCGGCGGTCAGTGGGACAAGGGCAAGAGCCACGACACCTTCGCCCCCATCGGCCCCTGGCTGGTGACGTCCGACGAGGTGGGCGACCCACACGCCATTGACCTGTGGCTGGAGGTGAACGGTCGCCGCGTGCAGAACGGCAGCACCCGCAACTTCATTTTTGATGTGCCCACGGTGGTGTCGTACATCAGCGAGTTCATGACGCTGGAGCCCGGCGACCTGATTCTGACCGGCACACCCGCCGGGGTGGGGCTGGGGCAAAAGCCCGCTCCCTGGTTCCTCAAGCCCGGCGACGTGATGCGGCTGGGCGCGACTGGCCTGGGCGAGCAGGTGCAAAAGTGCGTGGGGGGTTGAGCTGAGCTGACCTGGCCTGACCGCCCAGGTGGGTTGCTGACCCGGTTACTTGCCCAGCTTTCCGATCAGCAGGTGGTCCTTGGTGTTCCAGCCAGCTTCCTCGGGGGTCGCCACCTTGAAGATCGTGAGGTCTGCCTGGCTGGCATGCTTGACGCGGAGGATCTTGAAGCTGGCCTGGTTCGCATAGGCCACCATGAACCAGATCGCGTCGCCGCTGGCCTGTGCGGGGTAGTGCACCTCGTGCCAGCACAGGTCGGCCTGGCTCTTGTGGGCCACCTCGCACACGCGGGCATCGGCCTGGTGCTCGTACTTCACTTCCAGGATCTTGGCCATGGGCGTCCTTTGCTGGGGTTCAGGGAGTCCGGTGGTCTGCCCGTGGGGCAAACCTTGCAGCCGCAGTATCCCGGCTGGGCCGACAAGGCGGGGCACTGACCGTACGGTGCGCTGGGGATTTGAACAAAAAACCCAGTTTGCGCGCTATGGTCATGGGTTGATAGCTACTGATTTCGCAGCGTTGCTGGCGCATTGCCCCAAGGTCACCCGCGCCATCAGTCCTCCACCTGCAGCGAGTCCACCCACACCAGCTCGCAGGCGCTGGCGCCCGAATCGGTCCGGGTGAGCGAACTGGTCCAGCGCCAGCCGCTTGCATGGCTCACCTCTACCAGCTTGCCGGTGATGCGTACCCACTGCCCCTTGCGGACCTTCGCCAAGGCTCGCTCCACCGTGGCGTCGGCCGCAATCATGTGCATGTTGGCAGACGACTCGATGATCTCCTGCAACGGGATGGGCGGCTGGTCGCGCCAGGAATAGCGGTACCAGCGGCCGCCCTGGGAAATTCTGAGCAGCCCGTACACCGCCGGATCGGCCATGCGCTGCCAGCCCAGCGCCAGGTCGGTGCGCGACAAGTCCGCCTCCTTGCCCAGCGAGTAGTCCTCGCGCGACAGCACCCGCGCGCGCACCGCAAAGTTTGCCAGTGGCTTGATCTCGTACCCCTGCCGCACAAACGGCGCATCGCGCGTGGCCGTCTGCACGGGGCTGTCGGCAAACGGCTGCTGTTGTGTGGTGCCCACCGGGCTGCGCAGCCGCTGGTCAGCCCGGTGCACCCGCAGCTTCTCGATGGCAAAAAACGCGATCAGCAGCGCGATGGCGATCTTGACGACGGTGGAGAGGCTCATGGTGCGGCGGACCGGGCAGAGGGGCGTGGTGGCACCGGATTGTGCGCAGAAGCGGTGGGTGCGCTCAAGGATGGGGTTGCCGTGGTTTGATGTCGCGATCTTGTCTTTAATGTCGCAAAATTCTTATTGCGACATTAAATAATGCTTTAATGTCGCAAAAAATTGTATTGCGACATTATGGCCAAACCCATTCCCCATGATGCCTACGGCGCGGTTCTGGCGGCCGTGGCGCAAGTTGCGGCGGGTGCTGACATCCAGCACATCGAATCCCAACTGCCCGATGCCCCCACGCGGCGCACGGTGCAGCGCTGGCTCAACGACCTGGTAGAGCAGGGGCGTTTGCGCAAAGAAGGCCGGGCGCGTGCCACGCGGTACCTGCTGCCGATTCGGGCCATCGAGGGAGCGGCAGCCCTGGCCGGAGTCACTTCCACAGGACACATAGAAGTCTCTTTGCCTCTTTCGCAAGAGGCCAGGAGCATTGAAAACGCGGTGCGGCAGCCCGTGCAGCACCGCACGCCTGTGGGGTACCAGCGCCGGTTTCTCGACAGTTATCGCCCCAACACCACGTACTACCTGCCCGGGCCTTTGCGTGAGGAGCTGCGGGCGCAAGGCCAGGTGGCGGCGCACAACGAACCGGCCGGCACCTATGCACGCAGCATCGCGCACCGGTTGCTGATCGACCTGTCGTGGAACTCCAGCCGGTTGGAGGGCAATACCTACTCGTTGCTCGAAACCGAGCGCCTCCTGTCCATGGGCGAGGCGGCCGAAGGCAAGGGGGCGCTGGACGCCCAGATGATCCTCAACCACAAGGCTGCGATCGAGTTTCTGATTGCCTCTGCGCCCGACATCGGCTTCAACCGCTACACGCTGCTCAATCTGCACGCGCTGCTGTCAGACAACCTGCTGCCCGACCCGGCCGCCAGTGGCCGCCTGCGCACTGTGGCGGTGGGCATCGGGCAGGCAGTGTTCCTGCCGCTGGAGGGGCCGCAGTTGATTGCCGAGTGTTTTGCCCAGGTGCTGGACACCGCCGCCGCCATTCAAGACCCCTTGGAGCAGGCTTTTTTTGCGATGGTGCATTTGCCCTATCTGCAGCCTTTTGAGGATGTGAACAAGCGGGTCTCCCGTCTGGCCGCCAACATTCCCCTCATTCAGCACAACCTGTGCCCGCTGTCGTTCGTGGACGTGCCGCCGACGGTGTACATCAGCGCCATGCTTGGTGTGTATGAACTCAACCGGGTGGAACTGCTGCGCGATGTTTTTGCCTGGGCCTACAAGCGATCGTGTGCACGCTACTCTGCGGTGCGCCAGTCACTGGGGGAGCCCGATCCGTTTCGTCTGCGGTACCGCGAGCAGATTTTTGACACCGTGGCCGAGGTGGTACGTGCCGCACTGGGCAAGGAACGCGCCATTGCCTTTGTGGCGCAGCAAGCCCGGTTGCAGGTGCCTGCCGCTGATCGCCACCGCTTCGTAGAGGTGGCCGAAACCGAGCTGATGAGCCTGCATGAAGGCAACATGGCCCGGTATCGGTTGCGCCCCAGCGAGTTCGAAGCCTGGCGCCGTGGATGGGGCTAAGAACCCTCGATCCCCACCCAGCCCGCCTCCGTATAGCGGGCACCCGCCACCCTGCCGGGGGCGAACAGGGCGTCAAGCGCATCCGTCACCTCGGCAGGCAGCGTGGCCTGGGCCGCCGCCAGGTTCTGCTGCAGGTGCTGGCTGCGCCGGGTGCCGGGGATGGGCAGCACATGCGGATGGCGGTGGAGCATCCAGGCCAGCGCCAGCGTGGTCACCGGCAGGCCTGCCGATTGGGCCAGCTGCGCCAGCCCCTGCTGCAGGCTGCGGTTGGCCTGGCCCTCGGCGCCATTGAAGCGCGGCAGCGCCCGCCGGAAGTCGTCGGGGGCCAGCGCGTCCACCACGGGCGGCTGGTCGGTCAGGAAGGCCCGGCCCAGCGGGCTGTAGGCCACAAACGCAATGCCCAGCGCCCGGGCGGTGGGCAGCACGGCCTGCTCGGCGCCGCGCTCCCACAGCGAATATTCGCTTTGCACGGCCGCCACCGGGTGCAGCGCATGGGCGGCGCTCAGGCTTTCTGCACTCACCTCCGACAGGCCCACGGCGGCAATCTTGCCGACGCGCACCAGGTCACCCAGGGTGCCCATCAGCTCTTCGAGCGGTACGGCCGGGTCGCGGCGGTGGCAGTAGTACAGGTCGATGCGCTCCACCCCCAGGCGCTGCAGCGAGGCATCGCAGGCCTGGCGAATGTAGGCGGGCGAGTTGTCGATGCGCCGCTCGTACCGGCCAGGCTCGCGCATGATGCCGAACTTGGTGGCCACCGTGACCTGATTGCGCTGGCTGGGGGAGAGTTCGTGCAGAAAGCGGCCTAGCAGGGATTCGTTGTGGCCAAAACCATAGGCGTCGGCAGTGTCAAAGTGGTTCACGCCCAGGCCGTGCGCCATGTGCAGCGTGGCCAGCGATTGCGCATCGTCGGTCTGCCCGTAGAACTCGCTCATGCCCATGCAGCCCAGCCCCAGGGGGTGGACCTGGCGCTGCCCCAGTGGGCGCGGCAACGGGAGGATGTTGTTGGAGGGATTGTTCGGTTCGGCCATATGGTTCCTTTGGGTAGTGGCAGGTGCCTGCAGCAAAGGGGTGGATGTTCTTCCTGCGAGCATCCTCCCGCAAGCGCTTCTGGTCTGAATGCACTGTCCGGCCAGGCCGCACAATGGCCGCGCCATGCCGCCCTTTGCAGGCCGGTGGGTGTGGAACAATCCGCCCCATGCCTGCACCCCCCGACCTCCAGCACCTGCGCGCCTTCATGGCCGTGGCCGAGTGGCGCAGCTTTCGGCGTGCGGCCCGGGCGCTGAGCCTGTCGCCGTCGTCGGTAAGCCAGGCCGTGCGCACGCTGGAAGAGCGGCTGGGCGTGCCCCTGCTGCAGCGCAGCACGCGCAGCGTGGCCATGACCCAGGCGGGCACCCAGCTGCTGGCCCAGCTCACGCCGGTGATGCAGGGGCTGGACGGCGCGCTGGCCGAGGCGGCCCAGTGGGGCCAGGAGGTGCGCGGGCACCTGCGGCTCAATGTGCCGCGCAGCGCCGCCGACCTGCTGCTCGGCCCTTTGCTGGGCGGATTTTTGAAGGCCCACCCCGGCGTTGCGCTGGAGGTGTGCACCCAGGACGGGCTGGTGGACATCGTGCGCGAGGGCTTCGATGCGGGAATCCGCTTCCCCGAAGCCCTGCCGCAGGACATGGTGGCCGTGCCCATCGGGCCGCCGCAGCGGTTTGCCGTGGTGGCCGCCCCCACATTGGCCACCGCCCTGGGCGTGCCCGAAACCCCGCACGACCTGCTGCAGCGGCCCTGCGTACGCCAGCGCTTCCCCAGCGGGGCACTGTACCGCTGGCAATTTGTGCCCCCGGGTGAAGGCGCCCAGGCCTTTGACCTGGCCGTGGAAGGCCCGCTCACCGTTGACGACCAGCGCCTGGCCCTGCGCGCCGCGCTGGGGGGCGCAGGCTGGGCCTATGTGTACGAAGCCATGGCCCAGTCCCACCTGCGCGCAGGCCACCTGGTCCAGGCCCTGGCCGACTGGTGCCCGGCCGAGCCCGGTTTTGCGCTGTATTACCCAGGGCGCAAGCAGGTCAGCCCGGCGCTGCGCGCCTTGATTGGATGGCTGCGGGGGCAGGGGTAGGGGTAGCGCTGGTACGGGCCGGGCGGTTTGTACTGAAGGGACGGTTCTCAGGTCGATGCAACGGGATTGTCAAAAATGATAGCTGCTTGCGCATGATGGACGCGCGCACACAGTTTTTTTGATCAGATTTAGGAGCAGCGCAGGCGTGGGGTGGCCAGTTGCGTTTCCTGCCATCCCGCAGAGCGGGTCAGCCCGACCTACTTTGCATCCAGCAGCAGCGGCGGCAGCACCCGCGCCCGCTCCTCGCCAAACTTCCGCGCCTCGTCCCCCAGCCACTCCCGCACCAGCTCCATGGCGGGGCTGGGGTGCGCGGTGGTCACAAACGAATAGGCCGCGCGTGACGGCACGCTGTGCCCCAGCAGCGGCACCAGGCGCCCGGCTTTCACGTCCTGCAGCACCAGCGCGGCGCGGCCCATGGCAATGCCCTGGCCGGCCAGCGCTGCGCCGAGGGCCAGTTGCGACAGGTTGAACTGCTGGCCGCCCGCCCAGGGCGGTGGCGTGGCGCCCCTCTGCGCAAACCAGTGTTGCCATTCTTCGTACGTGTCCGCGCCGTCCCAGGCGCTGCCGTCGTGCAGCAGCCAGTCGCCGTGCAGGTCTTGCGGCTGGGTGATGGGCGGGTGGCGGGCCAGGAACTCGGGGCTGGCCACGGGGATGAGCCACTCGTCGAGGAACACGGTGGCGTTCAGGTCGCGGTAGCCGCCCAGGTCAAAGCGCACGGCGGCCTCCACGCCGTCGCGCACCATGCGGGTGCGGTCCAGCGTGTGGAACTCGCCAAACACGCGCAGCCCGGTGTGGGGGTGCTGGCGAAAGAAGTCGCCCAGCCGGGGGGTGAGCCAGCTCATGGCAAACGAGGGCGAGCAGCTCAGCGTGGCGGTGGCGGCCTCTGCTGGCTGACGCATCTGGGCCAGGGTGCTTTCGATGGCGTCAAAGCTCTCGCGCAGCACCACGGCCAGCCATTTGCCCTCGGGCGTGGGCACCAGGGCGCGCGGGGTGCGCAGGAACAGGGGGCGGCGCAGCCAGTCTTCGAGCTGCTTGACCTGCTGGCTGACCGCGCCCTGGGTGATGCACAGCTCGGCCGCCGCCTTGGTGAAGCTGCCGTGGCGGGCGGCTGCATCAAAACTGCGCAGCCAGGCGAGCAGGGAGGGGGAGAGGCGAATATCCATTATTAATACTAATGCTGCGCTCATTATAAATGGTTTGTGACGGAGGCGTGACCGGCGAAGAATGGGGGCAAGACTTTTCGAGATGAACGCGCCATGACGATTGCCGAACCCTCACCCGCCATAGACACCTTGCTGGCCACCCGCCTGCGCAACGCCCAGCCCGCCCTGTGGACCAACCCGGCGCGGCAGGCACAGCCCGCTGCAGCGCTGCCTGCACTGGGCAGAACCATTAGTCTGGATGATACGCACGCAGCGGCTGCCCGCCTGGCCCGTTTTGCCGGGCTGCTGGCGCAGGTGTTCCCCGAACTGGCCGCCACCGGGGGCGTGGTGGAGTCGCCCCTGCTGCCTGCTGCGGTGCTGGCGCCTGCACTGGGCATGGCCGACGCGCAAGGCCGCCTTTTCATCAAGGCCGACCACAGCCTGCCCGTCGCGGGCTCCATCAAGGCCCGGGGCGGCATGCACGAGGTGCTGGAGTTTGCCGAGGGGCTGGCGCAGCAGCACGGGCTGGTGTTGCCCGGTGGCGACTACCGCGCGCTGGCCACGCCGCAGGCACGCGAAGTGCTGGGCTGCTACCAGGTGGCGGTGGGCTCCACCGGCAACCTGGGCATGAGCATCGGTGTGGTGGCATCGGCCCTGGGTTTTCAGGCCACGGTGCACATGTCGGCCGATGCCAAGGAATGGAAAAAAGACCGCTTGCGTCAGCGTGGCGTGTTGGTGGTGGAACACGCGGGCGACTACGAACGCGCCGTGGCCGCAGGCCGTGCCGAGGCGGCCAGCAACCCGCTGTGCCACTTTGTGGACGACGAGCAATCGTGCTCGCTGCTGCTGGGCTACAGCGCAGCGGCGCTGCACCTGCAAAAGCAACTGGCCGAGCAGGGTGTGGCGGCGGACGCCGAGCACCCGCTCATCGTCTACCTGCCGTGTGGTGTGGGTGGCGCGCCAGCGGGCATCACCTTTGGCCTGCGGCAGGTGCTGGGGCCGCATGTGCACTGCTTTTTTGCGGAGCCGGTGCAGTCGCCGTGCTTCATGGTGCAGATGATGGCCGGGCAGGGGGAGCACCCCTCTGTCTACGACTGGGGCCTGACCAACCGCACCGAGGCCGATGGCCTGGCCGTGCCGCGTGCCTCGCTGCTGGCGGCGGAGCTGATGCGGCCGCTGCTGTCGGGCGTGTTCACGGTGGCCGACGACACCTTGTTTGCGCAGCTGGTGCGGGTGCTGGATGCCCTGGGCGAGCGCATTGAGCCGTCGGCCGCTGCAGGCTTCAGCGGCCCGGCCCTGCTGACCGGCACCACCGCCGGGCAGGCCTGGCTACGCAGCACGGGCATCGACGCCGTGCTGAACAACGCCACGCATCTGGTGTGGACCACGGGCGGCCTGCTGGTGCCCGAGGCGCAGTACCAGGGCTTTGTGCAGCGCGGGCGGGCCGTGCTGGCTGCGCAGGGCTGATTTCTTCTTGCTTTCCCAACCTTTGTGACCTTTGGAGAGAACCCGATGAACCGCAAGCAACTGCTTTTGTCTGCCGCCCTTTTTGCCGCCCTGGGGTCCACCGCGTTGGCTCCGGCCATGGCACAGGAGGCGGCGTTCCCCACCAAGCCGATCACGCTGGTAATTCCGTTCCCGCCCGGTGGCGCCACTGACGTGCTGGGCCGCCTCATTGGCAAAAAACTGGGCGACAAACTGGGCCAGAGCGTGGTGATCGACAACCGCGCGGGCGCTGGCACGGTGATTGGCGCCACCTCGGTGGCCCGGGCCGCGCCGGATGGCTACACGCTGCTCATGAGTTCGGGCACCACCTTCACGGTGAACCCGGCGGTGCGCGCCAAGCTGCCGTATGACCCGGTCAAGAGCTTCGAGCCCATTGGCATTGCCGGGCGCACGGGGCTGATCCTGCTGGCCAACAAGGATGTGCCCGTGGCCGATGTGAAGCAGTTTGTGGCCCTGGTGAAGGCCGGGCCGGACAAGTACTCGTATGGCTCGTTCGGTGCGGGCACCACCTCGCAGTTTGCAGGCGAGATGTTCTTCCACGCGGCAGGTCTCAAGATCCAGCATGTGCCCTACAAGGGCAGTGCTCCTGCAATGACCGACCTGCTCGGCGGGCAGATCCCGTTCACGGTGGACACCGTGTCGGCCGCGCTGCCGCAGCTCAAGGACAACAAGATCAAGGCCATTGCGGTGACATCCGGCAAACGCTCGGCCCTGCTACCCAAAGTGCCTACGCTGGCCGAGAGCGGCTACCCCGGCCTGGAGATGGACACCTGGCTGGCCATGGTGGCGCCCCGTGGCCTGCCGCCGGCCGTGAAGTCCCGCCTGGAGCTGGCGCTGGCCCAGGTGGTGTCAGACCCCGAAACGCGTGACAAGATGATCGCGGTGGGGTTCGAGCCGTCCTATGCTTCGTCCAAGGTGTTGGCCGAGCTGATCGATAAGGAGCTGCCGCTGATGCGCGCCATTGCACAGCGCGCAGCCATCACCGCAGACTGAACCCGTGTGACCAGAACAAGGAGACAAGCCCGAGATGACCACAACAAGCCCCCAAGCCCTGATTGAGCTGACCGCCAACGAACTGCGCCATCACATCGGCGCGCGCGAGATTTCGCCGGTGGAGCTGCTCGACGCCTGCATCGCCCGCATCGAGGCAGTGAACCCGCATGTGAATGCCGTCACGGCCACCTGCTACGACCGCGCCCGGACCGAGGCCAAAGCCGCCGAGCAGGCGGTGCTGCGCGGCGAGCCGCTGGGCCTGCTGCATGGCCTGCCCATGGGCGTGAAAGACCTGGAGGCCACGGCGGGCTTGCTGACCACCTATGGCTCGCAGATCTACCGTGAGCACATTCCGGCCGAGGACAACGTGCTGGTGGCGCGCTTGCGCGCGGCGGGTGCCATTGTCACGGGCAAAACCAACATCCCCGAAATGGGGGCGGGCGCTAATTCGCGCAACACCGTGTGGGGCGCCACGGGCAATCCGTTCAACCCCAACCTGAACGCTGGGGGCTCGTCGGGCGGCTCGGCCGCTGCGCTGGCGTGCGACATGCTGCCGGTGTGTACGGGCTCGGACACGGGTGGGTCGCTGCGCATTCCGGCATCCATTTGTGGTGTGGTGGGCTTCCGGCCCTCGCCCGGCGTGGTGCCCAGCTCGCGCAAGCTGCTGGGCTGGACGCCGATTTCGGTGGTCGGCCCCATGGGCCGCACGGTGGAAGAGGCCTGTCTGCAGCTGGCGGCATCGGCCGGCATGTCGGCGGGCGACCCGCTGAGCTACCCGCTGGACCCGATGAGTTTTCTGTTACCCGAAACCGTGGACCTGAGCCGCCTGCGCGTGGCTTACACCGAGGACTTCGGCGCCTGCGCGGTGGACAACGGCATCCGCGTCGTTTTCCGCCGCAAGGTACAGGCCATGAGGCACCTGTTTGCGCGTTGCGACGCCATCGACATCGACCTGGGCGATGTACACCGCTGCTTTGACGTGCTGCGCGCCGAGGCCTTTGTGGCCAGCACGCGCGAGGCCTATGAGCGCGACCCCGCCAGCCTGGGCCCCAACACCCGCGCCAACTACGAAATGGGGGCCGCCATGACGCTGCCGGACAGTGCCTGGGCACAGGCCGAGCAGACGCGCATCCTGGCGCGGTTCCAGAAGCTGTATGAGCAGTACGACGTGATCCTGGCGCCCACCACGCCGGTGTCTCCGTTTGCGTGGACCGAGCTGTTTGCCAGCCACATCAACGGCGAGCCGCAGGCCAATTACTACCGATGGCTGGCGTTGACCTATGTGAGCACGCTCACCACCCACCCGGCGCTCAGCCTGCCGTGCGGGCTAGACGACGCCGGGATGCCGTTTGGCCTGCAGATCGTGGGTCGGTTCCGTGCCGACCGCCACACGCTGGGCGTGGCGCATGCGCTGGAGCAGGCGTTCAAGGGCATTGCCGGGCTGGCGCGGCCCCGGCCTGACATGGCCAAGCTGATGCAGACGCGCGCCGAACCCGCGCTGACCTCCATCGTGACCGTGGCACCCGACCCCCGCGATGCCCGCAGCCTGCCGCGTGACGACCGTGCGGCATCGGCAGCGCAGGTGTCGGCGGTTTAAAAGGAGACACCAACATGCAAACCGTGGACACCATCGTGATCGGCGCAGGCATTGCCGGGGCCTCCGTGGCCTGGCAACTGGTGCAGCCCGGCGCCGCAGGGCAGGGCGCCAGCGTGCTGCTGCTGGAGCGTGAATCGCAGCCCGGCTACCACACCACAGGACGATCGGCCGCGCTGTACATGGCGACCTACGGCACGCCCAACATCCAGGCGCTGACCCGGGCCAGCCGCGCGTTTTACGACGCGCCGCCGCCCGAGTTTGGCTCCGATCCCATCCTCTCGCCCCGGGGCGTGGTCTATGTGGCGGGGCCGGACCAGTTGGACCTGCTCAAGCAGACCTACGACGAAGCGCATGCCACCTCGCCCAATGTGCGGTGGGTGGACAAGGCGGAGCTGCTGGCAATGTTGCCTTGCCTCAAGCCCGAGGCCGTGGCTGCAGGCATGAGCGAGCCCGAGGCGGCAGACATTGATGTGAATGCCCTGCACCAGGGCTATCTGCGTGGCCTGCGCCAGCGTGGCGGCCAGGTGCTGACCAATGCCGAGGTCACGGCCGTGCGCCGCGCTGGAGATGCGTGGGAGGTGGCGCTGGCCGATGGGCGGGTGTTTGCTGCCCCCACCATCGTCAACGCTGCGGGCGCCTGGGCCGACGTGGTGGCGGGCCTGGCCGGTGTGCCGCCCATCGGGCTGGAGCCGCGCCGCCGCACTGCGTTCACCTTCCCCGTGCCCGAGGGCATGGACGCCACCCATTGGCCTGCGGTGATCGGCATTGACGAGAGTTTTTACTTCAAGCCCGATGCGGGGCAGTTGCTGGGCTCACCGGCCAATGCCGACCCCACGCACCCACACGATGTGGTGCCCGAAGAGCTGGACGTGGCCACGGGCATCTATCACATCGAGGAAATGACACGTTTCCAGATTCGCCGCCCGTCGCACACCTGGGCCGGGCTGCGCTCGTTTGTGCCGGATGGCGACATGGTGATTGGCTGGGACAACCATGTGCCCGGCTTCTTCTGGCTGGCCGGGCAGGGCGGGTATGGGATTCAGAGCGCGGCGGGCGCCTCGTTGCTGGCGCGGCAACTGCTGCGGGGCGAGCCGCTGGCCGAGGAACTGGTGCGCGAGGGCGTGGGGGTGGAAGGGCTGTCGCCTGCGCGGTTGCGCTGAGCTGCGTGAGCGGAGGGGCTCAGCCCCTTAATGTGGAGTAACTTTCATGGTCCAGGGTGGCGCCGCCACCAAGGCCATGAAACTTAGGCGAAGGTGTTGACGTTGGTGCCCAGCGTTCCGCTGGTCGCCAGCTGGGGCTGGGGCATGGACTGCTGCATGGCGTCGATCATGGTGGCGGCCGACACCGCCTGCATGTCCAGCGCCTTTTTCAGCACCACCATGTTCAGCGCATCCGACGTTTTGGCACTGGCCAGGTTGGTGGCGGTGCTGACGATGCTGTTGGCGAGGGCGACGTCCATGGCGATTCCTTGGGGTAATGGCGGTTTATCGGCATCCCGGCTGCGGGCTTGAGGGGTGTTACATCTCTGGCAGGGGGCGGGAGTCAGGATAGATTGTCTGTCCAGCCCACCCGGCCCTGGCCGCCATCGTTGATGCGCTGCACAAAAGCGCCCGCTTGCGCCTCGGGCAGGCGGATCTGCAACTGCACCAGCGTGCCATGCTGCACGTCCACCAGCTCGGCACCGGCCGATTCGACCTCGCGCCGCACAAAGCCCTCCAGCGCATAGGGCACCTGGCACTGCAGGGTGGCCATGCGCTGCAGTGTGACCTTGGGGGCGGTGAGCAAAGCCTGGGCAATGGTGTCGGTGTAGGCGCGCACCAGGCCGCCCGCGCCCAGCTTCACACCACCAAAGTAGCGCACCACAGTGGCAAGCACGCCTTCCAGGTCTTGGTGGCGCAGCACATCCAGCATGGGGCGGCCGGCCGTGCCGCCGGGCTCTCCGTCATCCACAGCTGCCGACTGCCCGCCTGCCAGCAAAGCCCAGCAGATGTGGGCGGCTCCGGGGTGCTGCTTCCACAGCGCATCCACGGCCGCCTGGGCGCTGGCGCGGTCGGCCATGGGTTGCACACAGCCGATGAAGCGGCTTTTCTTGATGATGAGTTCGCTGTGTGCCGGGGCGGCCAGAGTCTGGGGCATGGGGCAGCGAGTGTACGGCGCGCGTTGTGTGATGAATGTCACGCCCGGCGTTCTCATTACACCGAGGGATGGGCGCCAGGGCCGGGAGTGTGCGTTCTGTCACACGCCAGAGCGGCATGCATTCCTACACTGCCCAGCTGTTGTGGTGGCCTACGCTGGCGCTACGTTTTTGAAAGCACCAGGCCCACCCGAAAAAAAGGAACTACCATGTTTGCCACCCCGTTCTCCGCCCCCGTGCCCTCCCGCTTTGCCAACCAGGTGTTTGGCCGGCTCATGTCCCTGTCTGCCCCGGCCGCCACCCGCCAGCCCATGGCGGCGCTCGTGGTGAACGCCCCGGTGGAGGAAGAGGACGACCTGCCCGACCTGGCCCAGCGCGTGCGGGAAGTCGGCGAGTGGTGAGCGGTGCGGGGCCCGATCCCGGCTTTGCCACCAATGGCCCTCTTGGGGCCATTGCCGTTTCTGGGGCCCTGTTTGCGTTTGACTTCAGCCGGCGCCCGTGCCGCCGTCACCCGGCAGGTCCACCAGGCTGCGCGCCATGAGCACGCTGGTGTAGTTGGTCAGTGGCCGCCAGTCGCATTCGCCCACCACCTGGTAGCCCCAGGATTCGTACATCGCAATCAAGGCCGCCGCAGGCTGGGCCGTGTCCAGCGCCAGGGTCCGGGCGCCTGCCTGCTTGGCAAATGCGGTCGCATAGGCGTGCAGCTGTTTGCCGTAGCCACGGCCCTTGGCCTGGGGGGGGATGCAGAACTGGCACAGCGACCAGACCGTGGGGTCGCGGTACAGCGGCACGGTGGAATCCGGCTGGGGTGGCCGCAAGGTGGCCGTGCCCACGTATTCATCTCCATCCACCATCACCATGCCGGTGCCTGACGCAAAGCGCTTGGCCGTGTCTTCCTCCGACTGGTGGGTGCCCCAGTAGCGCAGGCCCAAGCGGGCGTGGGGTGCGTAGGCGGCGTGGATGAGTGCGGTGAGGCGCGCCAGGTCGTCTTCGGGCGTGACCTGGCGGATCGTGGGGCGGGGGCTGTCGGTCATGGTGGTGGCCTTGTATGGCGTGCGGTGCCATCGGGTGTTTGTTGCAGCTACAGCTTCAGCTCCCAGGTCTCTCCTACCTGCTGCTGGCCAAAGCCTTCATAGGGCTCCGACTTGGTCAGGCGAAAGCCGCGCTGGGCATAAATGCCCCGGGCGGCGGTCAGGCAGCTGTTGGTCCACAGCACCATCTTCTTGTAGCCCTTGGCGCGCGCAAAGGCAAGGCATTCGTCGGTCAGCCGCGCGCCCAGGCCCAGCCCGCGCGCCTTGGGGACCAGGATCAGCATGCGCAACTGAGCCGTGGTGGTGGATTTGCGCACCACAAACACCGCACCCACCCGCTCGCCGTCCAGCTCGGCGATCCAGGCCTTCTCCCATTCAGGCTGGAACTTGCGCAGAAACTGCGCGGCAATGTCGGCCACCAGGGCCTCGAAGCGGCTGTCCCAGCCGTATTCGCGCCAGTAGATTTCGCCGTGCTGCTGTACCACCCAGCCCATGTCGCCCGGCACGGGGTCGCGCAGCACGGCCATGCGCGGGGGCGCGCCTGCGCCCGATGCCGGGTCGAGCAGGGTTTCGATGCGTTCCATGGCATCCACTACCTCTTGCTGGCGTGCCGGGGGCAGCGGGGCGAGCAGGGCGCTGGCCTCGTCGCGCGAGCGCTGCTGCAGCGGCTCGAACACCGCGCGCCCGGCCTCCGTCAGGGCCAGCACGCTTTGCCGGGCGTCCTGCGCGCTGGTGCTTCGGCTGATCCACCCCGCCTGCTCGAAGCGGCGCAGGATGCGGCTCATGTAGCCGCCGTCCAAGCCCAGCTCCCGCGCCAGTTCACTGGCCACGGGCGCCTCGCGGTGGGCCAGTTCATAGAGCACGCGCACGTCGGTCAGCGACAGGTCGCTGCCCAGGTACGGGTCCAGCACACCAATGCGGCGGGTGAAGAAGCGGTTGAAGCGGCGCACCGCCTTCACGGCGCTGGCAGGGACGGGGGTGGCGGCCGAAGTGGCTGGCGTGGTGGTGCTCATAAATGCTTTTGTCAGTTAATTAATTGACAAAGGCAAGTATATGCTTGATGACCATCAAGCCTGTAACAGAGAGGGGCAAGTGCTGCAGAGGCGACAAAAACCGCCTGCCAACGTAAAATCGCGGGTTATCCACCACAGACGCGCCCCACGAAGGCCCCCATCGCACCGGGGGCGGCCGCGACCCCCTCTGCATGAACGCCCCCGTTGACGTCTCCTTTTTTGCGCGCGCCGCAAAGCCTTTGACCAGCTACCGTCCGTACTGGGCCAAGCGCTTTGGCACGGCCCCGTTTCTGCCGATGAGCCGCGCCGAGATGGAGAAACTGGGGTGGGACAGCTGCGACATCATCCTGGTGACGGGCGATGCGTATGTGGACCACCCGAGCTTTGGCATGGCCGTGATCGGCCGCACGCTCGAAGCCCAGGGCTTTCGCGTGGGCATCATCGCCCAGCCTGATTGGCAAAGCGCCGAGCCCTTCAAGGTGCTGGGCAAGCCCAACCTGTTCTGGGGCGTGACGGCGGGCAACATGGATTCGATGATCAACCGGTACACCGCCGACCGGAAGATCCGCAGTGACGATGCCTACACCCCCGGCGACATCGGCGGCAAGCGCCCCGACCGTGCCGCCATCGTCTACAGCCAGCGCTGCCGCGAGGCCTACAAGGACGTGCCCATCATCCTGGGCGGCATCGAAGGCAGCCTGCGCCGCATCGCCCACTACGACTACTGGAGCGACAAGGTGCGCCGCTCCATCGTAGTGGACAGCAAGTGCGACCTGCTGCTGTACGGCAATGCCGAACGTGCGCTGGTGGAGGTGGCCCACCGCATTGCAGCGCGTGAGCCAGTGGAGAACATCACCGACGTGCGCGGCACGGCCTTTGTGCGCCGCCCCGACGACGAAAGCGGCAAGGGCTGGTTTGAGATCGACTCCACCACGGTGGACGAACCCGGCCGTGTGGAAGCGCACATCAACCCCTATATGACCACCAGCGAGCAGGCGGCTGCCCAGGGCAGCACCTGCAGCAAGGAGGATGCTCCTGATTCTGTAGCTGCAAAGGCAGATGGGACGGGCGGTAACGGCCAAAAAGGCTCTGAAAAGGTCGAGCCCAACCCCGCCATCCAGCCCATGCTGTTCGTGGCCAACCCTGTGCTCAAGGCCAAGCTCAAGGTGCCGCCGCGCGACAGGAGCGTGATCCGCCTGCCCAGCTACGAGCAGGTGAAAAGCGACCCGGTGCTGTACGCCCACGCCAACCGCGTGCTGCACCTGGAGACCAACCCCGGCAACGCCCGCGCGCTGGTGCAGGCGCACGGCGAGGGCGTGACGGCGCGCGACGTGTGGATCAACCCGCCCCCCATCCCGCTCACCACGGCCGAGATGGACTATGTGTTTGACCTGACCTACGCACGCGGCCCGCACCCCAGCTACGCCGACGAAAACGGCAGCCACGACGGTGCGACCAAGATCCCCGCGTGGGAGATGATCCGGTTTTCGATCAACATCATGCGTGGCTGCTTTGGCGGCTGCACCTTCTGCTCCATCACCGAGCACGAAGGCCGCATCATCCAGAGCCGGTCCGAGGATTCGATCATTCAGGAGATCGAGGACATCCGCGACAAGGTCAAGGGCTTCACCGGCACCATCAGCGACCTGGGCGGCCCCACGGCCAACATGTACCGCCTGGGCTGCCGCTCGCCCGAGATCGAGGCCGCCTGCCGCAAGCCCAGCTGCGTCTACCCCGGCATCTGCCAGAACCTCACCACCGACCATGGCCCGCTGATCAAGATCTACCGCCGTGGCCGTGCATTGAAGGGCATCAAGAAGATCCTCATCGGATCGGGCCTGCGCTACGACCTGGCCGTGAAAAGCCCCGAGTACGTCAAGGAGCTGGTGCAGCACCACGTGGGCGGCTACCTCAAGATCGCGCCTGAGCACACCGAGCAGGGGCCGCTCACCAAGATGATGAAGCCGGGCATCGGCAGCTATGACAAGTTCAAGCAGATGTTCGAGAAGTTCAGCGAGGAGGCGGGTAAGAAGCAGTTCCTGATTCCGTACTTCATCGCCGCGCACCCGGGTACCAGCGACGAGGACATGATGAACCTCGCCATCTGGCTGAAAAAGAACGGTTTCCGCGCCGACCAGGTGCAGACCTTCTACCCCAGCCCCATGGCCACGGCCACGGCCATGTACCACTCGGGCCGCAACACGCTGACCCGCGTGCGCCGCCAGATGCGCGACGAGGCGGAGGAGTCCGTGGACATCGTGCGCGGCGAAAAGCGCCGCCGCCTGCACAAAGCCTTCCTGCGCTACCACGACCCCAACAACTGGCCGCTGCTGCGCGAAGCGCTCAAGGCCATGGGCCGCGCGGACTTGATCGGCAATGGCAAGCAGCATCTGATCCCGACCTTTCAGCCGCTGACGGACGGTGGCTACCAGAGTGCGCGTAAGAAGAACAGCACCGCGTCCACGGGCGGCGGCGGGCTCGGCTACACCATCAACAAGGATGGCAAGGCCGTCGCCCTGCGGCCCCGCCCACAGGAGCTGAACGAGCCCAAGGGCGACGTGCGCTTTCGTGGCACGGCCCCCCAGCCGGGGCGCATGCTGACCCAGCACACCGGGCTGCCGCCGCGTGTGACGGGTTCTGCCTCCAAAACCAAGCCCGCTGGCAACGGCAAGGCTTTCAAGAAGGCGCGCTGACCGCTGCCGGGTGCGCGCGGAAAGCACCCTGGCTGATCAAGGACGCATTAGGCCGGGCGTTGCTGGGGGAAGGGCGCGTTGTGCGGCGGCGCGTGGCCCAGTGCCACACCGGCACTCCGCGCGGGCTCTGGCCTGGGGGTGTTGCTGAGGGCGAGGTAGTCCTCCAGCGGCACGGGCCGCGCCAGCGCATAGCCCTGCGCGTAGTCCACACCAATCTCCCGCAGCGCGTCCACGATGGCCTGGGATTCGACAAACTCCGCAATCGTCTGTTTGCCCATCACGTGGCCGATGTGGTGGATCATTTCCACCATGGCCCGGTTGGCGGGGTCGTGCAGCATGTCCTTCACAAAGCTGCCGTCGATCTTGAGGTAGTCCACCGGCAGGTGCTTGAGGTAGTTGAAGGACGACATGCCCGCACCAAAGTCATCGAGCGCAAAGCGGCAGCCCAGCTGCTGCAGCTCCTTCATCAGCCGCACGGCATTGGGCAGGTGCGAGATGGCGCTGGTTTCCGTGATCTCGAAGCACAGCATGTGCGGGTCCACCCCCGAATCGGCCAGTGCGCTGCGGATCAGCTTGAGCAGGCTGTCGTCCCCCAGGCTGGTGCCCGAGAGGTTGATGGCGCAGGTGTGCACCGGCGGCAGGCCCGGCTGGTGCTGGTGCTGGTGCTGGTGCTGGTGCTGGCGCCGGGCCAAAGCCTCCAGCGTGTGGCGGATGACCCAGCGGTCGATGGAGGTCATCATGCCGTAGTGCTCGGCCGCCGGGATGAAGGCGCCGGGCGCAATCAGCTGGCCGTCGTCTTCGCGCAGGCGCAGCAGCACCTCCATGTGCAGGCCGGTTTCGCCGCTGGGCTGCAGCGGGGCGATGGCCTGGACATGCAGCTGGAACTGGTTGTGCTCCAGCGCCAGGCGCAGGCGCCGCACCCAGTCCATCTCGCCCTCGCGGCGGCTCATTTCGATGTCTTCAGGCTGATAGATGACAACGCGGTTGCGCCCGCCTTCCTTGGCGCGGTAGCAGGCCATGTCGGCCACGCGCATGGCCTCCTGGATGGAGGTGAGCGCGGGAATGAGCTGCACCATGCCGATGGACAGGCCTGTGCGCAGCTGCTGGCCTTCCCAGTTGAGTCGCAACTCCTGTCCGGCCTGGCGCAGCTGCTCGGCAATGCGGGCCGAGGGGCCGGGCGGGCAGTCCTTGAGCAGGATGCCGAACTCGTCGCCGCCCAGGCGCGCCAGGGTGTCGCCCTCTCGCAGATGGCTTTGCAGCATGCGGCAGACCTCGCGCAGCATCTCGTCGCCCGCCTGGTGGCCGCAGGTGTCGTTGATGAGTTTGAACTGGTCCATGTCCACATACAGCAGCGAGCCCTCGCGTCCCTCGGGGCGGGGCTGGGCCAGAAAGGCATCGAGGCGGTGCTCAAACTCGCGCCGGTTGACCATGCCCGTCAGTGCATCGTGGCTGGCCTGCCACGACAACTGCTCCACATAGTGCTGCTCGCGCGTCACGTCGTGCAGCACCAGAACGGCCCCAGTCAGCACTTTGCGGTGGCGAATAGGAGAACCCACCAGCTTGACCGGGACGATGGTCTGGTCTGGGCGCACCAGCGTGGTATGCATTTTGCCCATCGCCGCGCTACCGCTGTGTAGGATGTTATGCACCAGCGTGTCGGCCGACAGGGGCGGCGCCTCGCCGTCAAACACCAGCAGCTGTGCCAGCGGCTGGCCAGTGGCCTGGGCGGCCGGGCGGGCCAGCAGGGCCTCGGCGGCGGGGTTCATGTAGAGCACCTGGCCCTGGGTGTTGGTGGTCACCACGCCGTCGCCAATGGCGGTCAGCGTGGTGCGGGCCTGCTCGCGTTCGGCTTCCAGGGCCTGCTCGGCGCGGCGGCGCTGCTCCAGCAGGCCATGGGTGTGCCACAGGGTCAGCAGGATCAGCACGGCCGCCATGCCCATGTTGGTCCACATCAGCAGCAGCACGATCTGGCGCGAGCTTTCGCTCAGGGCCTCGCTGAAATTGCGCGCGGCGGGGGTGACCCCGGCGTTGATCTGGTGGATGGTGTCCAGCCACCGCTGCCGCATCGCGGCGTCCGCCGTGCCGTCGGTGTTGTGCTGGTGGATCTCGTGCGACAGCTCGCGCAGCGCGTTGATGTATTCGTCGCCGATGAGCCAGTGGCTCACGGGTTTTTTGACCAGGTCCAGGTGGTCGAAGTAGCGCAGCAGCCAGATCAGGCTGTCAATGTCGTCCGGGTGGTTGCCGCCGCGAAGAAACCCCTCGCGCGCCACGTCGGTCTGCACCTGGCCGGGCTGCAGGGCCAGCCGCGCCGCCCGGTCGCCCAGGGGGATGTCCATGGCACGCACAAACCCGTCGAACGCCTGGGGCGAGCCGCTGATCGCGTACTGGTGCAGATGGTAGATGGCGTCCTTCTGCCCCTTGGTCCACAGGCTTTCGCCCGCCACAAAGGCGCGAACGCCCGATAAAACCTGCAGGCTGGCCGTGGCACAGGCGGCCAGCAGCAGCACCATCACGATGAACGGCCATGTCACCCGCAGGGTCAACGGCACCGGTTTTCGCTCGACTGGCTGCTCTGGCTGCTGCAACACATCCATGGATTGGCCCCTCGCCTCATGCTTCGTTGCCGGGCGCTGGCCGTGGCCAGCGTGCCCTTGCTGCTTTGCTTTGCTTTGCTGTGCCTGCACCGTGCGTGAACCGCCTTCGCTCTGGCTGAAACCCCAGATCGATGGGCGGTGCTGCGGTGCAGCGCCTGCGAACCACTATATAGCGATCAATTGGCAGACGCATGCAAAGTTTGGCAAGCTGAGGGGCGTGCTCGTTGCCGTCTGCTGCCGTTGGCGTCTGGGGCTGGCGTGCCAGCGCTGTCTGTGCAGGCAGGGCGTACAACAGCCGACGCAGCAGCAGTTGCCGGGCCCTGTGCTGTGGCCTGTGTGGTGCGCCGGGTGCTCAAAATACAAGAAAAAATGGCCGTTGCCGCGCGTCCATCATGCGCTTTATGCTATCGAAAATGAAGCATTGTGGGGGCTGCTACTGCAGCCACCCACCCGCCCAAGCCGCCAGCGCCGCGCAATGCACCACCACCGTGGCCCAGTACACGGCGCGGAAATCCTGCTTGCTTGACTTGTGCCGCAGCCACTGCTGCGCGCACCACGCGCCCGGCCAGCCACCTGCCAGGCTGAGCAGGTGCAGGTGTTTTTCAGGCGTGCGCCACCGGCCGCTTTGTGCCGCGCTTTTGTCCATGGCATAGGTGACAAAAGTCAGGAGGTTGATGGCCACAGCAGCGCCCAGAGACCACAGCGGGAGCCTGCCCGCCCAGACGCCCCAGCCCAGCAGCGCGGCCCAACCCAGCATCAGCAGCAGGGCGGGCAGGGCAGGGGCATTCCCCCCCTGGTGCGTTCGTGCAGGGCGCTCGCGGCGCGGGGCGGGTGGCGGTGCAGCTGCGCGCGCGTGCTGCGCCTTGCGTGGAGGCGCCGTTGTAGAGGCTTTGGGGGCTGGGCGGGTTGCGCCCTCGGCCTGGGCCGCAGGCTGCACCGCCATTGCCCGGGGCCCCTTGCCGCCCACGTGGATTTCTTCGTAGACCACTGCCAGCCCCTCGCGGGGCGCTGCGCTGCCCCGGTAATCCCGCACATGAAAGAACACATCGGCGGAGGTGTCGGGGCTGCGGATAAAGCCGAACGCGCGCGTGGTGTCCCAGCGGACAACGGTGCCTTGTTTCTGCATCGGTGAAAGGAAGCTCAGGCGAGGGTGTGCAGGGGAATGTCTTGCGCCACGGCCAGCGCATCCAGCTGGGCGCGGGTCTGCGTGCGCAGGAAGGCCGCTACGGCGGCGTGCGTGGCAGGCGCGCGCAGCACGACTGGGTCGCCCGTGGCGGGCAGGCCTGCAGCGGCGCACAGGCTGGCGGCAAAGTGCGGTTCCAGCGCGGCCACGGCCACGCGGCCGTCGGCGCAGGGGTAGATGCGGTAGCCCGCGTGGTGGCCGCCCACGTCGCCCTCGGGCGTGGTCAGGCCCCAGTCGCGCGGCTGGGCCAGCCAGGCGGCGGCGTCGGCCAGGGCAACTTCGATGCACACGCCGTTGCCGGTGTGGGCGCGCGCCAGCAGGGCCTGCAGCACGGCTTCGCTGGCCATCAGGGCGCCGCCCATGTCGGCGTAGAGCGTGGGGGGCATCTCGGTGCCGGTCACCAGGCCCGCATCGGCCAGGTAGGTCAGGTCATGGCCGGGCTCTTCAGCGCGCTCGGCGGCTGCGCCCACGATGCGCACCAGGGACAGGCGCGGGTACTTCGCTTGCAGCGCCTCCCAGGAGAGGCCCAGTTTGGTGAGTGCCGAGGGGCGGAATGAGGTGATCAGCACATCGGTGCGGGCCAGCTCCTCATGCAGCGCGGCCTGGCCTTCGGGCGTTTTGAGGTGGGCATGCACCACGCGCACGCCCTGGTGCAGCGTGGCATAGGCCGCAGGGCTGTAGATGCCCATGGGGTCGGCACTGGGGTAGCCGGGGGGCAGGGGCGGTTCGAGCTTGGTGCACTCGGCGCCCATGCGTGCACAGCGCATCAGGGCGGCGGGGCCGGGCAGGTTGAGCGCAAGGCTCAGGACACGGGTGTTGCGCAGGGGCTGGGGCAGGGAAGTGGTCATGGGCTCAGGGTTGTCTCGGTCTTGTGGTTTTGAATGGAAGGTGCGGCGCTGGAACTTCGCAGGGCGCGCGGGCTCACTCCCTGCGTTATACATAATTTGTTACGCTCCCTGACCCATGCAACGCAGAACCTCTTTGGCCGCCCTCACGGGCCTGGCCGCCTTTCCGGGAGCTTTCATGACCTCGTCTTTGAGCAGTGCCGCCACGGCGACCGCGCTGCAGGCGCTCAAGCCCTCGCCCCGCATGCCCGTGCTGTTTGTGGGCCATGGCAGCCCCATGAATGCCATCGAGGACAACGCCTGGCGCCGCAGCTGGCAGGCCATGGGCGCGGAGCTGATGGCGCGCGCAGTGCAGCCGCAGCTCATCCTGTGTGTGTCGGCCCACTGGCTCACGCGCGGTGGCTGGCAGCTCACCGGCATGGCCAACCCCAAAACCATCCACGACTTTGGCGGCTTCCCCCAGGCGCTGTTCGACCAGCAGTACCCCGTGCCGGGCGCACCAGCGGTGGCGCGCAGCCTGGCCAAGGAGCTGAAATCTCCTGCCACCGGCGCCGCATTGGGCGTGGACGAGGGCGAGTGGGGGCTGGACCATGGCACCTGGTCGGTGCTCAAGCCCATGTTTCCCCAGGCGCGCATTCCGGTGATGCAGCTCAGCATGGACTACAGCCGCGCCCCGGCCGAGCACTATGCGCTGGGCCAGCAGCTCAAGGCCTTGCGCGAGCGGGGTGTGCTCATTGTGGGCAGCGGCAACATCGTGCACAACCTGCGCGCATCCCGCCGTGGCTCGGCCGCCAACGAAGCGTATGACTGGGCTACCGAGTTCGACACCGTGGTGCAGGAGCAGATCAAGAAGGGCCAGCTGGGCGCCTTGCAGGACTTTCAGAAACTGGGCCCCGTGGCCCAGCAGGCACACCCTACGCACGAGCACTACCTGCCGCTGCTGTACGCCGCCGGTGCGGTGGAGTCCAGTGAGATGCCGCGCTTTTTCAACACCGGCTACCAGTCGGCGTCGATCTCGATGCGGTCGGTGCTGTGGGGGTGACGGGTTGCACCGGCGCGGCCTTGGTTGCTCTGATATTGATAGCTTCTAACGCTTATCCATCAGGCGGAAGAGGCCAAAAAGGCTAGATATCTTCAGGCTGCCCGCCGGTAGCGGTCTGCACAGGCTGGATGGTCAGCCACGGCCAGCGCTCCCGGTAGCTTTCTGCCTTGGCCTGGAACAGCGGCAGATGGGGGCAGGCCGGGTTGGGGCGCATCAGCCCGGCATACAGCTCCGCGAGGCCGTAGGGGGCGTACAGCAACGGTGGGGTTTGTGGTGTGTTGCCAGGCTGCAAACCCACGCAGGTGCAGGGCACCAGAAAACGCTCGATCCCGTGGCGGGCCGATTGCAGCGGCGCATACGGGTAACCAAACCAGCGCTCGTACCAGAGGTGCACGCGGGCCTGGTTCTTGGCTTCGACGGTGATGGGCAGGTCGGCGAAGAGGGCGGTGACTTGGGCTTGGACCTGCTGCTCCGCCGATTCGGACAAGTCGTTGCCGTCGAAGTAGAACAGGTCGTAGCCTTTGATGTTCGCCGTGGGTTCTAGGCCGGAACGCAGGTTCCACACCGTCTGGAACAGGCAGCCTGCGACCAGCCATACATCGGGCAGGCCCAGAAACGGCAAACGCTCCAGAAGGGCCGCATTGTGCGGGTTCTGGAGCGTTTCGCTCACAAAGCGGCGCGCGAGCGCCGCTTTCGCATCGTGCTCAGACGACCTTTGCAATGGCCTGGCAGACGTAGTCGATGTTCTTGCTGTTGAGCGCGGCCACGCACATGCGGCCGGTGTCGGTGCCGTACACGCCGAACTCGTTGCGCAGGCGCACCATCTGGTCCTTGGTCAGGCCCGAGTAGCTGAACATGCCGATCTGCGTGGTGATGAAGCTCATGTCCTGCTTCACACCGGCGGCCTTGAGGCCGTCCACCAGCTTCTGGCGCATGGCCTTGATGCGCACGCGCATTTCGGCCAGTTCTTGTTCCCACATCGCGTGCAGCTCGGGGTTGTTCAGCACGGCGGCCACTACCGCGCCACCGTGGATGGGTGGGTTGGAGTAGTTGGTGCGGATGACGATCTTGAGCTGGCTCAGCACGCGGCCGGCTTCTTCCTTGTCGGCGCACAGCACGGACAGGCCACCCACGCGTTCGCCGTACAGGCTGAAGCTCTTGGAGAACGAGGTGGAGACGAAGAAGTTCAGGCCAGCGGCCACAAACTTGCCGATCACCGCGCCGTCTTCGGCGATGCCGTGGCCGAAGCCCTGGTAAGCCATGTCGAGGAAAGGTGTCAGGCCCTTGGCCTTGACGGCGGCGATGACCTGGTCCCACTGGGTGGCGGTGATGTCGTAGCCGGTGGGGTTGTGGCAGCAGGCGTGCAGCACAACGATGGTGCCGGGGGCGGCTGCGTTCAGGCTGGCCAGGAAGCCGTCGAAGTTCACGCCGCGCTTTTCAGCGTCGTAATAGGCGTAGGTATCGACTTCAAAACCGGCGTTGGTGAACAGCGCGCGGTGGTTTTCCCAGCTGGGGTCGGAGATCAGCACCTTGGCATTGGGGCTGAGCTTCTTGAGGAAGTCAGCGCCGATCTTGAGGCCGCCCGTGCCGCCCACCGCTTGCACGGTCGCCACGCGGCCCGAGGTGACGGGTTCGCTGTTCGCGCCGAACACCAAAGCCTTCACGGCGTTGTCGTACGCCACGATGCCGTCGATGGGCAGGTAGCCACGGGCCGTGGGGGTGGACATCATGGTCTTTTCTGCGGCCTGCACACATTGCAGCAGGGGCAGCTTGCCGTTGTCGTCGAAATAAACGCCGACGCCCAGGTTGACCTTGTTGGGGTTGGTGTCGGCGTTGAATTGCTCGTTGAGGCCCAGGATGGGGTCGCGGGGGGCCATTTCGACGGCGGTGAACAGAGACATGAAAATCCTTGAAAGGTTGTCAGTAGCGAAGAATCCGGGCGTGGTGTACTGTGCCGGGTTCCGTCGATTTTAACGGCCCGCCTGCCCGACCCGTTGACCACGCCCCATGCCAGATATCACCGAAGTCATAACTGAAAAGCAAGACGGCGAGTTCGTCCATTTCCCCGACTCCCCCTTTGAGCTGTTCCAGCCCTACCCCCCGGCTGGCGACCAGCCCGAAGCCATTGCCAAGCTGGTGGAGGGTCTGCATGACGGGGAGACCTTCCAGACCCTGCTGGGGGTGACGGGCTCGGGCAAGACCTTCACGATGGCCAATGTGATCGCCCGCATGGGCCGCCCAGCCATCATCTTCGCGCCCAACAAGACCCTGGCCGCGCAGCTGTACAGCGAGTTCCGCGAGTTCTTCCCCAAGAACGCTGTGGAGTATTTCGTGAGCTACTACGACTACTACCAGCCCGAGGCCTATGTGCCCCAGCGCGACCTGTTCATCGAGAAGGACAGCGCGATCAACGAGCACATCGAGCAGATGCGGCTGTCGTGCACCAAGAGCCTGATGGAGCGCACCGACGTGGTGATCGTGGCCACCGTCTCGGCCATCTACGGCATTGGCGAACCGGAGAGCTACCACCGCATGGTGATGACGCTGCGCACCGGCGACAAGCTGGGCCAGCGTGATGTGATTGCCCAGTTGATCCGCATGCAATACCAGCGCAACGAGGCAGATTTCAGCCGGGGCAAGTTCCGCGTGCGGGGCGACACCATTGATGTTTTCCCGGCGGAGCATTCCGAGTTGGCGATCCGCATCGAGCTGTTCGACGACGAAATCGAGAGCCTGCAGCTGTTCGACCCGCTCACGGGGCGGGTCAAACAAAAGATCCCGCGCTTCACTGTCTACCCCAGCAGCCACTACGTGACCCCGCGCGACAAGGTGCTGGCGGCGGTGGAGACCATCAAGATCGAGCTGGCCGAGCGCCTGCAGCAGCTGGTGGCCGACGGCAAGCTGGTGGAGGCCCAGCGGCTGGAGCAGCGCACCCGGTTTGACCTGGAGATGCTCAGTGAGGTGGGGCACTGCAAAGGCATCGAGAACTACACCCGCCACCTGTCGGGCGCTGCGCCGGGGGACCCACCCAGCACGCTGACGGACTATATGCCCCGCGATGCGCTGATGTTCCTGGACGAAAGCCACCAGATGATCGGCCAGCTCAGCGCCATGTACAACGGTGACCGTGCGCGCAAGACCACGCTGGTCGAGTACGGCTTTCGCCTGCCTTCGGCGCTGGACAACCGGCCGCTCAAGTTCGAGGAGTTCGAGCAGCGCATGCGGCAGGTGATTTTTGTCACCGCCACGCCGGCGGACTATGAGCGCACTCACTCCGGCCAGATCGTGGACCAGGTGGTACGCCCCACGGGCCTGGTGGACCCGGTGGTGGAAGTGCGCCCTGCGACCCACCAGGTGGACGACGTGCTGCAGGAAATCCGCATCCGGGTGGAGAAGGAGGAGCGTGTGCTCATCACCACGCTGACCAAGCGCATGGCCGAGCAGCTGACCGACTACCTGACAGACAACGGCGTGAAGGTGCGCTACCTGCACAGCGATGTGGACACCGTGGAACGCGTGGAGATCATCCGCGACCTGCGCCTGGGGGCGTTCGACGTGCTGGTGGGCATCAACCTGCTGCGCGAGGGGCTGGACATCCCCGAGGTGTCGCTGGTGGCGATCCTGGACGCCGACAAGGAAGGTTTCCTGCGCGCCGAGCGCAGCCTGATCCAGACCATTGGCCGTGCGGCGCGCAACCTCAATGGCAAGGCCATCCTGTACGCCGACCGCATCACCGAGTCCATGAAAAAAGCCATGGGCGAGACGGAACGCCGCCGCATCAAGCAGATCGCACACAACGAGGCGCACGGAATCACGCCGCGCAGCATTGTCAAGCGGGTAAGAGACCTGATTGACGGGGTTTACAGCGAAAAAGCGGGCAAGGATGCGCAGCGGTTGGAGCAGGAGGCCCTGCAGCGCGCCAAGGTCGAGGACATGTCCGAGAAGGATGTGGCGCGCGAAATCAAACGGCTGGAAAAGCTCATGCTGGAGCACGCGCGCAACCTGGAGTTCGAGCAGGCGGCCCGCGTGCGCGACCAGCTCTCACGGCTCAAGGACCAGGCTTTTGGTGCGCATGGGGGCGATTCGGTGGCCTTATGAACGGGGAGGGGAAGGGCCAATAAATACAATACAGGCCAAATTGCGACCCGTTGGTTTTTTATCCCGACAAATTCAATAGGGATTTGTGTTATACTCGCACAAAACACTCAAGAACAAAGCCCAACGATGAAGGGCTCCGCGCAGACCGCTGTGTGGAGTAAGGGGCGGAGACGGTGCCCGTGCTGACCACTAGCCAGCGCAGGCAGTTTCTTTAACGAACGAGCCTCAGCACAAGGAGCTTGCAATGCGTCTCACCACCAAAGGCCGTTTTGCGGTCACTGCCATGATTGACCTGGCACTGCGTCAGAACAACGGCCCCGTCACCTTGGCTGCGATCAGCCAGCGCCAGCAGATTTCGCTGTCCTACCTCGAACAGCTTTTTGGCAAGCTGCGCCGCCACGAACTGGTGGAATCCACCCGTGGCCCCGGCGGCGGTTACACCCTGGCCCGCAAGGCGGGTGACATCACGGTGGCAGACATCATTGTGTCGGTGGACGAGCCGATTGATGCCACGCAATGTGGTGGCAAGGAAAACTGCCTGGGCGAAGCCGGCCGCTGCATGACGCACGAGCTGTGGGCATCGCTCAACCAGCGCATGGTGGAATTCCTCGATTCCGTGACCCTGCAAAAACTCGTGGATGAACAGCTCGCCAAGGGCGTGCAGATCGAAGACAAGCCAGTGGTGCGCCGCGCGATCTCGACGACACCCGTGGTCAAGCCCATTCGTGTGAATGCCCCCAACTCGGTGTTCGCGCTGGGCAACGTTTTCGCGAAGTCCTGACACCCGCAGAGCCCGCGCCGGCCCTTGGGGTCGGCACCGCCCTGAACGCGTTTTTCTGAACACCGATCTTTTCTCGTAAATCTGCCAGCCAGACACCCTTACTGAGCCAGCCATGGACATGACCCCGCACTTCCCCATCTATCTCGACTATGGCGCCACGACCCCGGTGGACCCCCGTGTGGTGGACGCCATGATCCCCTGGCTGCGTGAGCATTTTGGCAACGCGGCATCGCGCAGCCATGCTTGGGGCTGGGAGGCCGAGGAGGCCATCGAGAAGGCCCGTGTGCAGGTGGCAGACCTGATTGGTGCAGACCCCCGCGAAATCGTCTGGACCAGCGGCGCGACCGAGTCCATCAACCTGGCCTTGAAGGGCGCTGCCCAGTTCTACAAGGGCAAGGGCAAGCACCTCATCACGCTCAAGACCGAGCACAAGGCCGTGCTGGACACCATGCGCGAGTTGGAGCGCCAGGGTTTTGAAGCCACCTACCTCGATGTACAGGAAGACGGTCTGGTCAATATGGATGCCCTGAAGGCGGCCATTCGTCCTGACACCATTCTGGTGAGCATCCTGTTCGTGAACAACGAGATTGGCGTGATCCAGGACATCCCGGCCATCGGTGCGCTGTGCCGCGAAAAGGGCATCCTGCTGCACGTGGATGCCGCCCAGGCCACGGGCCGCGTCGCCATTGACATGGCCACCTTGCCCGTCGATCTGATGAGCATGACGGCCCACAAGACCTATGGTCCCAAGGGCGTGGGTGCGCTGTATGTGCGCCGCAAGCCCCGCGTGCGCCTGGAAGCGCAGATGCACGGTGGCGGCCACGAGCGTGGCATGCGCTCGGGCACGCTTCCCACGCACCAGATCGTCGGCATGGGCGAGGCCTTCCGCATCGCCAAGGAAGAAATGGCCGAGAGCAATGCCAAGGCCCATGCGCTGCAACAGCGCCTGCTGGATGGCCTCAAGGACATCGAGCAGGTGTTCATCAACGGCAGCATGGAGCGCCGTGTACCGCAGAACCTGAACATGAGCTTCAACTACGTCGAAGGCGAGTCGCTCATCATGGGCATCAAGGGCTTGGCCGTGTCGTCGGGTTCGGCCTGCACCTCGGCCAGCCTGGAGCCCAGCTATGTGCTGCGGGCCCTGGGCCGCAGCGATGAGCTGGCCCACAGCAGCCTGCGCATGACCATCGGCCGCTTCACGACCGAAGAAGAGATCGACTACGCGATCTCCACCATCCGCGAGAACGTGGCCCGCCTGCGCGAATTGAGCCCGCTGTGGGAGATGTACAAGGACGGCATCGACATCAGCACCATCCAATGGGCTGCGCACTGAATCCCTGAAGATTTTTTGAAGAATTGAAGAGGTACACATCATGGCTTACTCAGAAAAAGTGGTTGACCATTACGAAAACCCCCGCAACGTGGGTTCGTTCGACAAGGGCGACGATTCGGTGGGCACCGGCATGGTGGGCGCGCCCGCCTGCGGCGACGTGATGAAGCTGCAGATCAAGGTGAACCCCGCCACTGGCGTGATCGAAGATGCGCGTTTCAAGACCTACGGCTGTGGCTCAGCCATTGCCTCGTCGTCGCTGGTGACCGAGTGGGTCAAGGGCAAGACGCTGGACGAAGCGGCGGCGCTCAAGAACAGCGAAATCGCCGAAGAACTGGCCCTGCCGCCCGTGAAGGTGCACTGCTCCATCCTGGCCGAAGATGCCATCAAGGCTGCCGTGCTGGACTACAAGACCAAACATGCAGCCACTGCCGCCACCGCTGCCTGATCTACCGAGAGCGATATGGCCATCACGCTGACAGAAGCCGCTGCACGGCACGTCAACCGCTACCTTGCCCGCCGAGGCAAGGGCCTGGGCGTGCGCCTGGGGGTCAAGACGACCGGCTGCTCGGGGCTTGCCTACAAGCTGGAGTACGTGGACGACAGCGAGCCCGAGGACATCGTGTTTGAAAACCACGGCGTCAAGGTGCTGATTGACCCCAAAAGCCTGGCCTACATCGACGGCACCGAGCTGGACTTTGTGCGCGAGGGCCTGAATGAAGGCTTCAAGTTCAACAACCCCAACGAGCGTGACCGCTGCGGTTGTGGGGAGAGCTTCCGCGTCTGAGAAGGTGTGAACGCTCGCCAGCCTGCTGCGCTGCACCGTGAAACCGCCAACGCGCTTTGTGCTGGCGGTTTTTTCTTGCACTTTTTGCTTCGCCCCTTCTGCGCATGAACCTGCAATCTGACGACTTTGAACTGTTTGGCCTCGAACGCCGCTTTGCCCAGGAGCGCAGCGCCATCGACGCGCGCTGGAAAGAGCTGCAGCGCGAAGCCCACCCCGACAAGTTTGCGGCGCAGGGCGCGGCCGCGCAGCGCGTGGCCATGCAATGGTCCGTGCGCATCAACGAGGCCTACCAGCGGCTGAAAGACCCGATGCGCCGCGCGGCCTACCTGTGCGAGCTGCACGGCGCACCCATCAACGCCGAAGACAACACGGCCATGCCGGCAGCCTTCCTCATGCAGCAGATGGAGTGGCGCGAGGCGCTGGAAGAGGCCCGTGCCGAGAGCGAACTCGATGCACTGGATGACGGCGTCAGCCAGGCGCGCCGTGACGCGCTGGCGCATTGCGGGCAGCTCATCGACCAGCAGCAGGACTACGCGGGCGCCGCCCGCCAGGTCAGAGCCCTCATGTTCATTGCGCGATTTGCCGACGACATTGAACGTCGCCGAGAGCAACTGGGACAATAGAGCGGTTTTGCTTCCCCCAGGGCTTCCGTTTGAATGACGGCAGGCCCCACCACGTTGAGACCCGAAATTTCATGGCGCTTCTGCAGATTTCCGAACCCGGCCAGTCCCCCGACCCGCACCAGCGGCGCATTGCCGTAGGCATCGACCTGGGCACCACCCACTCTCTGGTGGCCGCCGTGCGCAATGGTGTGTCCGAATGCCTGCCCGACGCGCAGGGCAGGGTGCTGCTGCCCTCGGTGGTGCGCTATCTCGAAAAGGGAGGGCGCCAGATCGGTTACGACGCCGTGGCCGCCCAGGCCCAGGATGCGCGCAACACCATCGCCTCGGCCAAGCGCTTCATGGGCCGGGGCCTGAAAGACGTGGCGGAGGCGGGCAAGCTGCCTTACGACTTCGTTCCCGCCAGCGACGCGGGTGCAGGGGGCATGGTCAGCCTGGCAACGGTGGATGGCAACAAGTCGCCCGTTGAAGTCAGTGCCGAGATCCTGGCCACGCTGCGCTACCGCGCCGAAGACACCTTCAATGACGATCTGTATGGCGCGGTGATCACCGTGCCTGCCTACTTCGATGATGCCCAGCGCCAGGCCACCAAGGATGCGGCCAAGCTCGCAGGCATCCACCTGCTGCGCCTGATCAATGAGCCCACGGCGGCGGCGATTGCCTATGGCCTGGACAATGCCAGCGAAGGTGTCTACGCCGTGTACGACCTCGGGGGCGGCACCTTTGATATCTCCATCCTGCGCCTGACCCAGGGTGTGTTCGAAGTGATTGCCACCGGTGGCGACTCGGCCCTGGGGGGCGATGACTACGATGCCGCACTGGCCGACTGGGTGCTGCAGCAACTCGGGCTGGAGGCCGTCACCGCCGCCGATAAAACGGCCGTGCGCATGGCGGCCCGCGCCTGCAAGGAGGCGTTGACTACTACTGATTTGGTAGCATTCAAGGCAATACTGTCGAGCGGCGAAGCCCATTTTGACGTAAAAAAATCAGACTTCGAAGCCGTGACCGCCGAGCTGACGGCGCGCTCCATGGCAGCTGTGCGCCGCGCGCTGCGCGACGCACATCTGGCGCGTGACGAGGTGCAGGGCGTGGTGATGGTGGGAGGCTCCACCCGCATGCCGCAAGTGCAACGCGCGGTGACCGAATTTTTTGGCAAAGAGCCTCTGACCAACCTGAACCCTGATGAAGTGGTGGCCCTGGGCGCTGCCATCCAGGCCAACCAGCTCGCGGGCAACAACACGGCGGGCGACCTGCTGCTGCTGGATGTGATCCCGTTGTCGCTGGGCATCGAAACCATGGGAGGGCTGGTCGAGCGCATCGTGGCGCGCAACGAGACCATTCCCACGGCCAAGGCGCAGGATTTCACCACCTACAAGGATGGGCAGACGGCCTTGGCCGTCCACGTGGTGCAGGGGGAGCGCGACCTGGTGCAGGACTGTCGCAGCCTCGCGCGCTTCGAGCTGCGTGGCATTCCGCCCATGGCCGCAGGTGCTGCGCGCATCCGCGTGACCTTCACCGTCGATGCCGATGGCCTGCTGAGCGTGAGCGCGAAGGAGCAGGGCAGCGGCGTAGAGGCGCGCATCGATGTGAAGCCGTCGTATGGCCTGTCGGATGAGCAGATCGCACGCATGCTGCAGGAGGGCTTTGCCACCGCCGCGCAGGACATGAAGGCCCGTGCCGTGGTCGAGGCCCGCGTGGACGCCGACCGCATGCTGCTTGCCACCCAGAGCGCGCTGGACGCCGATGGCGATGTGCTGAGCCTGCAAGAGCGCTCCGCCATCGACGCCCTGATGGTGGCCCTGCGCCACCAGCGCGACGCTGACGATGCCGCAGTCATCGAAGCCGCCACCGACGCCCTGGCCAAGGGCACCGAAGCCTTTGCAGCCCAGCGCATGAACCGGGGCATCCAGCAGGCGCTGGCCGGCAAGAATGTGCAGGCACTCTGATACAGCCGAACGCATCTCCTCGAACAAGAAAAAGACCACCCCATGCCCGTCATCAAGATCCTTCCCCACCCTGAGTACTGCCCCGCAGGCACCGAGATCACGGCCCCCGCAGGCACCTCGATCTGCGAGGCGCTGCTGGACAACCACATCAACATCGAGCACGCCTGCGACATGAGCTGTGCCTGCACCACCTGCCACGTCATCGTGCGCCAGGGGCTGAATTCGCTCAACGAGGCGGAAGAAGAGGAAGAAGACCTGCTCGACCGCGCCTGGGGCCTGGAGCCGCAGTCGCGCCTGTCCTGCCAGGCCATCCTGGCGCAAACCGACGTGACCGTGGAAATCCCCAAGTACACGATCAACCACGCCAAGGAAAACCACTGAAATGACACGGCAGATCGTTCTCGACACCGAAACCACCGGCCTGTCGGCCGAGGGCGGGGACCGCATCATCGAGCTGGGCTGTGTGGAGCTGCTCAACCGCAAGCTCACGGGCAATAACCTGCACCTGTACTTCAACCCGGGCCGCGACAGCCACGAAGACGCGCTCAAGGTGCACGGCATCAGCAACGAGTTCCTGAAGGACAAGCCCAAGTTTGCCGAGGTGGTGGACGACATCCTGCAGTACCTGCAGGGCGCCGAGATCATCATCCACAACGCGGCGTTTGACGTGGGCTTTCTGAACAAGGAGCTGGAGCTGGTGGGCCGCCCCGCGTTCCGCACCTATGTGGAGAGCGTGACCGACACCCTGGCCATGGCCAAGGAGATGTATCCGGGCAAGCGCAATTCGCTCGACGCCCTGTGCGACCGCCTGGGCGTGGACAACTCGGGCCGCACGCTGCACGGCGCCTTGCTGGATGCCGAGCTGCTCGCCGATGTCTACATCAACCTCACGCGCGGGCAGGACGCACTGCTCATGGCCGATGATGCCCAGGAGGGGGCCGACGGCGTGAAGGTCGCCGCCATCGATTTGCGTGGCCTGGTGCTGCCGGTGCTGCGCGCCAGCGAGCATGAGCAGGCGGCGCACGCCGAGGTGCTCACGCAGATCGACAAGGCCAGCGGAGGCAAAACAATTTGGCGAACTTCTCAGCAGGCCTGAAAAGCTGTGCCATAATCTAAGGCTTGTCACAGCGACACGGGTGATTAGCTCAGCGGTAGAGCACTGCCTTCACACGGCAGGGGTCACATGTTCGATCCATGTATCACCCACCACGCTTTCGACAGACTTTCGCGCTACTGTCTTGCTTCAAGGCGGGTGCGACGGGTGATTAGCTCAGCGGTAGAGCACTGCCTTCACACGGCAGGGGTCACATGTTCGATCCATGTATCACCCACCAATCCAAAACCCCTGCAGATTTCTGGTCTGCAGGGGTTTTTTCTTGTCTGCGGGCATGCGGGTGCCGCTTGGCTGCAGCAGCTTGCCAAGCCGCTACAGTGTTGGGCTTGATGGCCTGCAGCGGCACGTGCCCGCTGCGTTTTCCCCCCACTGCTTGCTGGCGCCAACCCCATGATCACTTTCCACAATCCCCTGCACCAGGGGCATGCCCCTGTCCATGAATTCTTCCGGGGCGAGCGGGTGCCCTGTTTCGAGAAACCCGCGCGGGTGGACTATGTGGAAGAGGCCCTGCGCGCGCGTGGCCACGGCATGGTGGCACCGGATGTGGACAGCGGCCCCGTGCTGGCCCAGGTGCATGCGCCGCGTTATCTCGCCTTTTTGCAGGCCGCCTGGCAGCAGTGGCTGGCGCTGGACCCTGTTGCCAATGCAACGGTTCAGCCATTTCCCTCCGTCTGGCCGGTGCGCACGCTGCGCAGCGATGTCGAGCCAGACAACTTCGTGGCCCGCCTGGGGCTGTATTCCATGGACAACGGCACACCCATGGCCGCAGGCACCTGGGCGGCAGCCAAGGCCGGCGCGGATGGCGCTGCGAGCGCCGCTGCTCGTGTGGCGCAAGGGGCCCGCGCCGCCTTTTGCTGCACGCGGCCGCCCGGCCACCATGCGGGCCCCGACTTCATGGGCGGCTACTGCTTCCTGAACAACGCCGCCGTGGCAGCACAGTCGCTGCGCAACCAGGGCGCCCGGCGCGTGGCCTTGCTAGATGTGGACTACCACCACGGCAATGGCACGCAGAGCATCTTCTACTATCGTGACGATGTGCTCTTCGTCAGCCTCCATGGTGACCCGCGCACCGAATACCCGTTCTACCTGGGGCATGCGGACGAAGTGGGTGAAGCGCAGGGCACGGGCTTCAACCTGAACCTGCCCCTGCCCGCAGGCACCAGCGCTGCCACCTGGTTCGAAGCCCTGGAACAGGCCTGTACGCGCATCGCGGGCTACCAGGCCGATGCACTGGTGATCTCGCTGGGCCTCGACGCGTTCGAGGGCGACCCCATCTCCCGCTTTGCCCTCGCGTCTGCCGATTTCACCCGTCTGGGCGAGCGCTTGGCCCGGCTGGGGCTGCCCACGGTGTTTGTGCTGGAGGGTGGGTACGCCGCTGCCGAGCTGGGGACCAACGCTGTCAATGTGCTGGATGGTTTTGAGCAGGTTTAGGACCAGCTCAGCGGGTGTGCAGTATCTGAAGGGGAAGTCCGTTTTGAAATGGATGAGCGAATGACCGATGAGGTGGATTGCGTGGTCGTGGGCGCCGGTGTGGTGGGCTTGGCAGTGGCCCGTGCGCTGGCCTTGCAGGGGCGTGAGGTGATGGTGCTGGAGGCGGCCGATGCCATTGGCACGGGCATCAGCTCGCGCAACAGCGAGGTGATCCATGCCGGGCTGTACTACCCCACGGGCTCGCTCAAGGCGCGGCTGTGTGTGCGGGGCAAGGAGCTGCTGTACGCCTATTGCGCCGAGCGCGGGGTGCCACATAGACGCTGCGGCAAGCTGTTGGTGGCCACGTCGGCCGCGCAGCTGGCCAGCGTGGAGTCGGTCCAGGCGCGTGCGCAGGCCAATGGCGTGCTGGACCTGCAGTGGCTCCGCCGTGACGAGGCCCTGGCGCTGGAACCCGCACTGGAATGTGTGGGGGCCTTGTATTCACCCAGCACGGGCATCGTGGACAGCCATGCACTGATGCTGGCACTGCAGGGCGACCTGGAGAACGCGGGCGGACTTGTGGTCCTAAATTCGCCCCTTGCGCGCGCCCAGTGCGCGGAAGATGCTATCTATTTGGAAGCAGATGACGGCACGCGCCTGCAGGCCCGCACGGTGGTGAACGCAGCGGGCTTGCATGCGCCGACCCTGGCCGCCCGGTTTGTGGGGCTGGCCCCTGCCCATGTGCCCACCGCCCACTTCGCCAAGGGCAGCTATTTCACGCTGACTGGCAAAGCCCCCTTCAGCCACCTGATCTACCCGGTGCCCGAGGCCGCAGGGCTCGGTGTGCACCTCACGCTGGACCTGGGCGGCCAGGCCAAGTTCGGGCCGGATGTGCAGTGGGTCGCGTCGGCCGACGACCTGTTGGTGGACCCAACGCGGGGCGATGCCTTTTATGCCGAGGTGCGCAAGTACTGGCCCGGTCTGCGCGATGGTGCGCTGGCCCCGGGGTATGCAGGTATCCGCCCCAAGATCCACGGTGCGAGCCAGCCTGCGGCGGATTTTGTGATCCAGGGGCCTGCGGTCCATGGCGTGCCCGGACTGGTCAACCTGTTTGGCATCGAATCGCCCGGTTTGACCAGCTCCCTGGCCATTGCGGAGCATGTGGCTGCGCTGGTTTGATGTTTGATCTGGGGCAAGCCTGTTGCAATCGGTAACCTCTTGCGCCCCCGTCCTACGAGGGGTCTCTGGGCGGGTGGCTAAGATGAACCGAAGTCCCCGCTGCGGGGTTTTCCAAACCGCTTGTTGATTGAAAGAAAGGCTGCTTCCATGACTGCTTCCGACACCTCCACCACCCAAGGCGAACTGGAAAAACTGGTTTCCGACCTGCGCGGTTTGCTGGCCAACAAGGACCTGGACACGGTGCCAGAGATCAAGTTGCTGCGCCAGCGCCTGGACGATGGCATGCACAACGTGCGCGAATCTGCGGTGCGCGCCGCACAGGATGCCGCCCGCCAGGCCAAGGAGGCAGCCATTGCGGCCGACCGCTACGCCCACGACGAACCCTGGCGTGTGGCAGGCGCTGCGCTGGCTGTGGGGGCCCTGGTCGGTTTTCTGCTGGCGCGCCGCTGAGCGCCGCGCCATGCGCATGCTGACCATGGCGGGCCCTGAGGGCCTCCCCGCATGAACTGGCTGTCGCTTTTGGGCCTGGAGGACCTGACGGCGCGCTGGCGCGCCAACGTGATCGAAGGGGCCATTGCGGTGGAAGACCGTGTAGACCTGGCCCGCCTGGAATGGGCCGATCTGAAGCAGCGATTTCAGCAATTGCTGGTGCTGACCATTGTGGTCACCGGGCTCACGGTGGTGGCGCTGATCATGCTGTCGATCGCCGTGTTGGTGCACTTCTGGGACACGCCGCAGCGCACACTGGTCGCATGGCTGGTGGCGGGTGTCTGGACACTGGGGTGGGTGGCCGCCCTGGTGGCGCTGGTGTCTGTTGCACAGCGCGCAGGCAATGGTTTTGCATTGACGCGCCGCGAGCTGGCCCAGGATTGGCAAGACATCAAGGAGCGCCTGTGAGCACCCCGTCTAACCCCTCCCGGTCTGCCGTGCCGGAGCCCATCCGACCTGCGCTGCCCGCGCCTACGGCCCAGCAGCAACGCATCCTGGACCGCATTGCCCTGCAGCGCGAACGGCTGCGCGCGCGCCGTGCTGCGCGTGCCCAGGCGCAGGCCTTGGCGGAGAGCCAGCGTGCCGCAGCAGGGGGCGCGGAGGACTCGCTCGCATTGCGCGCCGCAGGCTTTGCCCGCGAGCACCCTCTGGCCGTGGCGGCCATCGCGGGCGTGGCTGTGGTGGCCGGGCCACGGCGGTTGATCCGCTGGGCGGGTGTCCTGCTGCCCATGCTGCTGCGCCTGCGGCGATAAGCACTTGGCCGTGCCAGGCCCGTCCCATGAAAAGAGCCACTGCACAGTGGCTCTTCTTTTGAGCCAAGGAAAAGCAAATCCCTTGGAACGGCCTCAGGCCATGGCCTTGATGGCTTTGGCTGCCTTGACCACCAGGGCTGGCCCTTCGTAGATCAGGCCGGTGTAGATCTGCACCACGTCCGCGCCCGCGCGGATCTTGCTCACCGCGTCTTCAGCGCTCATCACGCCGCCCACGCCAATGATGGGAAAACGGCTGCCCAGCGCGGCGCGCAGTTGCCGGATGACCTGGTTGCTGGCCTCCAGCACCGGGGCACCGCTGAGCCCACCGGTTTCTTCGGCGTGGCGCATGCCTTGAACGGCCGCACGGCTGATGGTGGTGTTGGTAGCGATGACTCCGTCCATGCCGTGGCGCTGCAGCGTGGCAGCAATCACCGCCACCTGGGCTTCATCCAGGTCGGGGGCAATCTTCACGAACACTGGCACACGCTTGGCGTGCCGGGTTGCCAGGGCTTCGCGGTATTCGGCGACGGCGGAGAGCAGGGCGTCCAGCGCCGCATCACTTTGCAGCGCACGCAGGTTCTGCGTGTTGGGCGAGCTGATGTTGACCGTCACGTAGTCCGCGTGCGGGTACACGCCCTCCAGGCAGGTGAGGTAGTCGCTGGTAGCGTTCTCGATGGGGGTGGTGGCGTTCTTGCCGATGTTCAGGCCCAGCAGCATGGGGTTGCGGCGGTTTTGCTTGCGAAACTGCGCCTGCTGCACATTGCGCAAGAAGGCATCCAGCCCTTCGTTGTTGAACCCCAGGCGGTTGATGAGGGCGCGGCCCTCGGGCAGGCGGAACATGCGCGGCTTGGGGTTGCCCGGCTGGGCCTTGGGAGTGACGGTGCCCACCTCCACAAAGCCAAAGCCCATGGCGCCCAGCGCGTCGATGCAGCGTGCGTTCTTGTCCAGGCCCGCCGCCATGCCCACCCGGTTGGGAAAGGTCAGGCCGGCCAGCGTGACAGGGTCATCCACCGTTTCATTGCACCAGGCCCATTGCAGCGGCGTGCGTTGCCCGCGTGCCAGCATGTCCATGGTGAGTTCGTGGGCGGCTTCGGCGTCCATGCCAAAGAGAAAGGGGCGGGTGAGGGCGTAGGGGATCAGGGACATGGGGGGATAATTCAGGATTGCCCCCGATTTTCTCCCATGACGACGATGACTCCCCTGACCCAAGACGAACTCAAGACCCTGGTTGGCCAAGCCGCGCTGCAGTATGTGGTGCCCGGCGAGATTGTGGGGGTGGGCACAGGCTCCACGGTCAACAAGTTCATCGACGCTTTGGCGGGCATGAAGGACCAGATCAAGGGTGCGGTGTCCAGCTCTGTGGCAAGTACCGAGCGCCTGAAGGCCCTGGGCATTGCGGTGTTCGATGCCAACGAGGTGGAGTCGCTCTCCGTCTACATCGATGGTGCCGACGAGATCGACGGCCGGGGCCACATGGTCAAGGGCGGTGGCGCGGCGCTGACACGCGAGAAGATCGTGGCCGCCCTGGCTGCGCGGTTTGTCTGTATCGCCGACGAGTCCAAGCTGGTTCAGGCGCTGGGGCAGTTCCCTCTGCCGGTCGAGGTGATCCCCATGGCGGCCAACCATATTGCGCGCCGTTTTGCTGCCATGGGCGGCCAGGCCAGCCTGCGGCTCAAGGACGGCCAGCCGCTGGTGACCGACAACGGGCAGCACATTCTGGATGTCAAGGGCCTGTCGATCACCGATCCGCTGGCGTTCGAGTCACAAATCAACCAGTGGCCGGGCGTGGTAACCGTGGGGGTGTTTGCCCACCAGAAGGCCACGGTTTGCCTGCTGGGGACGGCCCAGGGAGTCAAGACACTGGACTATTCCCACTGAGTTGCCTGCCGCCAGCACAGGGGCCGCAGGGCCAGGCGCTTGCGCGATAGCACCAAAGTGCCCGGTAAAAAGAAGGGGTCCCATGGGACCCCTTCTTCATTGATGCTGCTGGTGCAGCGGTATGTGGGTGGCTGTCAGAAGCGAATACCCGCCGGGTTGCTGGGCGTTGGACCTTCAGCGGGGCGAGCGGCAGGCGCGGGGCGCACGGGTGTTGCAGCTTTGGGCTTCTCTGCCGCAGGAGCCGCTTCTACTGGCTTGACCGCTACCAGCGGCGTGGCTGCAGGCTGCCGGTAGCTGGATGGCAGCTGCGACTGCTTGGGATAGCCCGCCGCGTCCAGGTACTGCGTCCATTCCGCGTCCGAGAACCCGACCAACTGCTGGCCACCAATGCTGCCAAAGGGCAGGCTGGCCGATCCGCTCAGGCGCTGCAGTGCCGCCGCGTCGTCGCTGGTGGTCACCGTGCGTTCGGTGAACGGTACGCCCCGCGCCACAAGGGCGTTGCGCAGGCCTGTGCAAGGGGCGCAGTCGTTGCCGGTGTAAATCGTGACCGGGAAACGTGTGGCGATCTGCCGCAGCTCATAGGGCAGGGTGGCATTGCCACTGGCGGGAGCTGGCGCTGCACCTGTGGTGCGTGCAGCTTGTGCTGGTGCATCGGCGGGCGGGCGGTCAGAGAAGGTCACCTTGCCGTCGGGCCCGACGATGCGGTACACGCCTTGCGCCTGGGCACTGGCGCCAGCCAAGGTCATCAGCAACGAGGCCAACAGGGGGGCCAACAAGGGCTTGTGCATGCTTGTTCTCCTTATTCCAGTTCGTTGTGGGCTGCACCGTGGGGACCGTGCGGGCCTTCGCTTTCCATGGGCTCAGGCTGTCAGTTCTTCCGCCATGCCCTGGTGGCGCAACAGGGCGTCCAGGCTGGGCTCTCGGCCCCGGAAGGCCTTGAAGGACTCCATGGCGGGGCGGCTGCCGCCCGCTTCCAGAATCGTTTCGCGGTAGCGGCGTCCGGTTTCAGCGCTGGGCAGGCCATCGCTGCCGGTCGTTTCTTCAAACGCTGCATAGGCATCGGCGCTGAGCACCTCGGCCCACTTGTAGCTGTAGTAACCGGCGGCGTAGCCGCCTGCAAAGATGTGGCTGAAGGTATGGGCTGTGCGGCTGAAGGCTGGCGGCTGCAGCACGGCCACTTCCTGGCGCACCTGGGTCAGCAGCGGCATGAAGTCCTGCGCCGGGTCGTGGTCGGTGTGCAGCAGCATGTCGAACAGCGCAAATTCGATCTGGCGCAGCGTGGCAATGCCACTCTGGAAGTTCTTGGCCGCGATCATCTTGTCGAACAAGGCGCGGGGCAGGGGTTCGCCCGTGTCCACATGGGCGGTCATGTGCTTGAGCACATCCCATTCCCAGCAGAAGTTCTCCATGAACTGGCTGGGCAACTCCACCGCATCCCACTCCACGCCGCCGATGCCGGAGACATCGCGCTCGTTCACCTGTGTGAGCATGTGGTGCAGGCCGTGGCCGAATTCGTGGAACAGCGTGATCACGTCGTCGTGCGTGAGCAGCGGCGGCTTGCCATCCACGCCATCGGCAAAATTGCAGACCAGGTGGGCCACGGGCATCTGCAGCACGCCGGTGTCCGGGCGTTGCCAGCGGGTGCGCACATCGTCCATCCAGGCACCGCCGCGTTTGCCGGTGCGGGCAGGCTGGTCAAGGTAGAACTGGCCGACCAGAGAGCCGTTGCGTTCGATGCGGTAAAACTCCACAGCCGGGTGCCACACGGGCGCCGAGTCGCGGCGGATGGAGACTTCGAACAGCGTCTCGATAATCTTGAACAGCCCCGCCAGCACCTTGGGCGCGGTGAAGTATTCCTTGAGCTCCTGCTCGCTGAAGGCGTAACGGGCTTCCTTGAGTTTTTCGGAGATGTAGGGCCAGTCCCAAGCCTGTGGATCATTCAAACCCAGGTGCTCGGTGGCAAAGGCGCGCAGGTCGGCAACGTCTTTTTCGGCGTAGGGGCGGGCGCGGCGGGCCAGGTCGCGCAGGAAGCGGATCACCTCGGCGGGCGACTGCGCCATCTTGGGCACCACGGAAACTTCGCCGAAGTTGGCATAGCCCAGCAGTTGGGCCTCTTCGCGGCGCAGCGCCAGGATCTCGCCGATGAGTGCGGAGTTGTCGAATTTGCGGCCGTCGCCTTCGGCCTGGTCGGAGGCGCGGGTGACATAGGCGCGGTAGAGCTTGGCGCGCAGGTCGCTGCGCGCGGCAAACTGCATCACCGGCAGGTAGCAGGGCATCTTGAGCGTGAGCTTGTAGCCTGATTTGCCTTCGGCCTGCGCCGCAGCCAGGGCGGCCTGCTGCACGTCAGAAGGGATGCCCGCCAGCTCTTCTGCCGTGGCGTAGTAGGCAAAGGCGTCGGTCGCGTCCAGCGCGTTTTCGCTGAACTTCTGGCTCAGCTCGGCCTGGCGTTCCTGGATCTGGGCGAAGCGCTCCTTGGCGGCACCGGTCAGTTCGGCACCGGAGAGAACAAAGTTGCGCACGGCATTCGAATGGGCCTGGCGCTGTTCGGGAGTGAGGGTGGCGGGGTCGATGGCCTTGTACTTGGCATACAGGCGTTCGTCGGCGCCCAGGCGGGTCCAGAACTCGGTGACACGGGGCAGGGCGGCGTTGTAGGCGGCCCGCAGCTCGGGCGTGTCGGCCACGCTATTGAGGTGGCTCACGGCGCCCCAGGAGCGCCCCAGCTGTTCGGTGGCCACATTCAGCACCTTGGCAATGGCGTCCCAGCGGGCCGGAAAGTCCGGGGCGGTGACGGTCTCCAGCGCCTGGTTGGCGCGCTCCAGCAGCACATCCATCGCCGGGGCGACGTCCTGCGGCGTGATGCGGTCGAACAGGGGGAGGTCGGAGAAGTCGAGAAGGGCGTTGCTCATGCGAAATTAGATGGCGCCGGGTGGCACAGGTTCAAGTTGCAAAGCGGCCGACGCCGACCTCGGGGGCACTGAGCGGCGGGCTCAGTGCGCAGCGGTGCGCTCGGCGGCTTCGATGGTGTTGACCAGCAGCATGGTAATGGTCATGGGGCCAACCCCGCCAGGCACGGGGGTGATCCAGCCCGCCACTTCCTTGACGCCATCAAAGTCCACATCGCCGCAGAGCTTGCCTTCATCGTTGCGGTTCATGCCCACATCGATCACCACGGCGCCGGGCTTGACCATGTCGGCGGTCAACACATTGCGCTTGCCCACAGCGGCCACGATCACGTCAGCCTGCAGCGTCTGGGCCTTCAAATCCTGCGTGGCGCTGTGGCATACGGTGACGGTGGCGTTCTGGCCCAGCAGCATCAGCGCCATGGGCTTGCCCACGATGTTGCTGCGGCCGATGACCACAGCGTGTTTGCCCTTGAGGCTGTAACCAATGCTCTCCAGCATTTTCATGCAGCCGTAAGGCGTGCAGGGCCAGAAGCCGGGCATGCCGGTCATCAGCGCACCGGCACTGGCGATATGGAAGCCATCCACGTCCTTGGCGGGCGAGATGGCCTCGATCACCTTTTGTGCATCGATGTGCTTGGGCAAGGGCAACTGCACCAGGATGCCGTGGATGGCCGGGTCGTTGTTGAGCGCTTCCACACGGGCCAGCAGTGCGGCCTCGGTCATGTCGGCGTCGTACTTTTCGAGCACCGAGTGCAGGCCACTGTCCTCGCAGGCCTTGACCTTGTTACGCACATAGACCTGGCTGGCCGGGTTGTCGCCCACCAGCACCACGGCCAACCCAGGCGTGACGCCACGGGTCTTCAGGGCCGCAGCGCGCTGCGCCACATCGGCGCGCAGTTGGCGGGAGAGGGCGTTGCCGTCGATGAGCTGTGCTGTCATATCAAAAATACAAGTCAAAAATGCCGTTTGCGCGCACTGGATAAGCGCAAGCAGCTATTAAAAAGTGAGTAACTCTCAGCCCTTGGGCGCGTTCTGGCCCAGGGCAATCTTGAGCAGGTCGGCCACCGTGTTGGCGTTGAGCTTTTCCATGATGTTGGCGCGGTGCGCCTCCACGGTCTTGATGCTGATGCCCAGGTCGTCGGCGATCTGCTTGTTCAAGCGGCCGGCAACGATGCGTTCGAGCACCTGGGCCTCGCGGCTGGTGAGCTTGGAGAGCAGGGCATCGCGGCTGGCGGCTTGCTGGTATCCGGCGAAGCTCTCGCGGGCATGGTCCAGCATGCGCTCGACCAAGCCGACCAGTTCTTCTTCGTCAAAAGGCTTCTGGATAAAGTCCAGCGCGCCTTTCTTCATGGTGTTCACGGCCATGGGCACGTCGCCGTGGCCGGTGATGAACACGATGGGCAGGGGGGACTTGCGCTCGATGAGGCGGTCTTGCAGCTCCAGGCCCGTCATACCACCCATGCGGATGTCCACGATCAGGCAGGCGACTTCGCGCGGGTCGTAGCGTGAGAGAAAGGTCTCGGCCGAATCAAAGCAACGCACCCGGTAGTCCTTGCCTTCCAGCAGCCACTGCAGGGAATCGCGGACGGCTTCGTCGTCGTCTACGACGTAAACAGTGCCTTTTTTCGGAATCAAGCTCATGCAACAGTCCTTGGGTTTTGTACGTTTGCTACAGAATTTGTAGTGCCATCGGCAGGCTTGGCAAGCGGCAGCCAGAAGGAGAACCTGCAGCCGATGACCTCCGGGCCATTGTAGAGGTTCTCCGCCTGCATCCGGCCCTGGTGCGACTCGACGATGCTACGGCACAGATTGAGGCCCATGCCCATGCCTTCGGCCTTGGTGGAGAAGAAGGCCTCGAACAGCCGTTCGAGCACTTCGGGTGCCAAGCCTTTGCCGGTGTCCTGCACCGAAAACTCCACCACCTGGCGGTCTTCGATCTGCTTGGGCACCACGCGCAGCTCCACGCTGCGGCCTGCGGCGGGGCGGTTGGCGTGCTGGATGGCTTCGGCGCCGTTTTTCATCAGGTTGACCAGCACCTGCTCGATCAGGATGGTGTCGGCCATCACGGGCGGCAGGCGGGCGGCCACATAGTGGGTCAGGCGCACGTTGTGGCGGCGCAGTTCGATGTCGGCCAGCTCTACTGCCTCGTTCACCATCGAATGCACATCGGCCAGCGTGCGGTTGGGCTCGCTCTTTTTCACGAAGGAGCGGATGCGCTGGATGATCTGGCCTGCGCGCTGGGCCTGGTGGGCCGTTTTCTGCAGGGCGGTGAGCAGGGCTTCTTCGGTCAGCTGGCCGCTCTGGATGCGCGAGACCATGCCGCTGCAGTAGTTGTTGATGGCGGTGAGCGGCTGGTTCAACTCGTGCGCCACGCTGGACGCCATCTCGCCCATGGTGATCAGGCGGCTGACGGACTGGGCGCGCTCGGCCTGGCGCTCGGCCTGTTCCTCGGCCAGACGTCGGGGGGTGATGTCGGTGGCAATCACCATCTGCGCCAGACGGCCGTCCACCCAGTTCAGGTAGCGCGAGCGCACTTCCAGCCATTTGCCCAGGTCGGGCAGGTAGATTTCGGCGTTCTCGGTGCGGGCACTCGTGAGCGGGTCGGTGGGCAGGCCCATCAGGCCGTCTTCATCGTCCATGCCGCTGTGCTCTTTACCCGCCACGGGCACCACGCCCGCCTGTGCCACCAGCTGCAGGTGCCCGCCGGTTTGTGAGCCGAACCATTGGCGGTAGAGCTTGTTGGCAAACAGCAGCTCCTCGCTGCCCAGCGGCGCCACGGACACCGACGCATCCAGTGACTCCAGCACGATGGTGAAGCGCTCGTGCGAGGCCGAGAGCTGCTCGCGGATGCGGTTGGGCTCGGTGATGTCGGTCATCGAGGTCATCCAGCCGGTCTGGTGGCCGTGGGCGTCGATCAGCGGCGACACATACAGCCGCGCGTCAAACAGCGTGCCGCTCTTGCGTTTGACGCGCACCTGAAAGCCCCCGGCCATGGTGTTGCCGCGCAGCTCGTCGCGCAGCTTGGCCCGCAGGGTTTCGTGGTCTGCTTCGGGCCAGTAGGGGAAGGGCGCTTTCAGACCCACCAGTTCCTCGGCGCTCCAGCCCGTCATTTGGCAGAAGGCGGCGTTCACGTAGCTGATGCGGCCTTCCATGTCCAGGGCGCGCATGCCGGTGAGGATGGAGTTCTCCATTGCACGGCGGAAATTGGTCTCGGCCACCAGTGCTTCTTGTGCCTGCATGCGGCGCCGGGTGTGCCGCCAGGTGGCAATCAGCATCCAGGCCGTCATCGCACTGAGGGTGCCCACCAGCCAGAACAGGCCGCTGCCCACCACGCCGAGCGATGTGCGGTAGGCCTGGGCGCGCAGCACCAGGCCGTTGCCCACCGGGGAGACGGGGATCTCGTACTCGTTGGCCTTGGGCGTCCAGGGCAACAACTGCGTGGCCTTGCTGCGTGGGCCCAGTGGCGTGCCCGCCAGCACCTGGTTCTTGCTGTCCAGCAGCGTCACCGCGTAGCGCGCCAGTACCTCGGTAGGGGTGCCGTAGCGCAACAGGCTGTCGATGGAGTACTCGCCCAGCACCACGCCGCTGAACTTGCCTTGGTTGTTGAGCGGCACCTGCAACTGCAGCAGCGGAGTGGCATCGCCCGAGGTGGCGGCGGGCTGCGCATACACGGGCTGCTGCAGATCGCGCGCCAGGCCGAAGGTGTCCGCGGTGTCGCCGGCCTTGAGCACCTCGCCCGCAATGCGCAGCTCGCTGCTGGCCAGGGTGGGGGCGGCGTGGCTGGCGCGGATGCGGCGGCGGTCGTCGATCCAGGTGATGGCCTGCAGCTCGGGGTATTGGCTGATCAGCGCCTCGGCGCGGATTACAAATTCAGCGCGGCCCAGGTCCTGGTTGGACAGGTCGCGCGCAATGCGCATGAGCTGTTCCTGGCGTTCCAGCAGGCGCAGGCGCACGCGCTGCTGGGCGTATTCCACATCGCGCCGCAGGGCTTCCTGCTCGCGCTCGGCCTCCTCCGCCCGCAGGTACCAGAACGCCGCAACGATCGCGGCCAGAAACATCAGCACCGCCGCCAGCGGGGCGAGTGCTGCAAACCGGTCTTGCCGGGTGGGCGACAAGCCGCGCCACCACTTGCGCCACCAGCGTATCGGCGCAGCCACGGTCGGTGCCGTGGGGGAAGGGGCAGGGGGCATCGAATCCATCCTGCAAGTGTAGGGGAGCCGTGCGCCGCATTCCTCCATTCTGCGGATGTGCACTTGCAGCAAAATATTGCAATATGAAATGCATAGGCACCATTTGAAATTTTCAAAAAATGTGCGAAACTAGAGCCAACGTACTAAATTTGCTGCCACACCTACAGGAGACAAAGCATGTCAGCTCAGCCCGACCCTCAGGCCGGTTTCGGCATCGGCACGGACGCCGATCAACAGGAAACCCGTGAATGGATGGACGCGCTGTCCGCCGTGATCGACAAGGAGGGCCCTGAGCGCGCCCATTTCCTTCTGGAGCAGCTTCTAGAGCACGCCCGCCAGAGCAGCATCGACATGCCGTTCTCGGCCAACACTGGCTACGTGAACACCATCGAGGCCGACAAGGAAGCCCATTGCCCCGGCAATATCGCCATCGAAAAGCGCCTGCGCGCCTACATGCGCTGGAACGCCATGGCCATGGTGGTGCGTGCCAACCGGCTGGACCCGGCCGATGGTGGTGACCTGGGCGGCCACATCGGCTCGTTCGCTTCGGTGGCCAGCATGTTTGGCGCCGGCTTCAACCACTTCTGGCACGCCGAGAGCGAAGGCCACGGTGGCGACCTGCTCTATATCCAGGGCCACAGCGCTCCCGGCATCTACGCCCGCGCCTACCTCGAAGGCCGCCTGACCGAAGCGCAGCTCGACAGCTTCCGCCAGGAAGTGGACGGCAAGGGCCTGTCCAGCTACCCGCATCCCAAGCTGATGCCCGAGTTCTGGCAGTTCCCCACCGTCTCGATGGGCCTGGGCCCGCTGATGGCCATCTACCAGGCACGTTTCCTCAAGTACCTGCATGCCCGTGGCATTGCCGACACCGCCAACCGCAAGGTCTGGGTGTTCTGCGGCGACGGCGAAATGGACGAACCCGAATCGCTGGGCGCCATCGGCCTGGCCGCGCGTGAAAACCTCGACAACCTCGTGTTCGTCATCAACTGCAACCTGCAGCGCCTGGACGGCCCGGTGCGTGGCAACGGCAAGATCGTGCAGGAGCTCGAAGGCGAGTTCCGTGGTGCGGGCTGGAACGTCATCAAGCTCCTGTGGGGCAATGGCTGGGACGCGCTGCTGGCGCGCGACAAGAGCGGCAAGCTCAAGCAGCTGATGATGGAAACGCTGGACGGCGACTACCAGGCCATGAAGGCCAACGACGGCGCCTTTGTGCGCAAGAACTTCTTCGGCAAGTACCCCGAGACGCTCAAGCTCGTCGAGCACATGACCGACGAAGAGGTGTTCGAGTTGCGCCGTGGTGGCCACGAGCCCGCCAAGGTCTACGCCGCCTTCCACGCCGCCAACGCGCACAAGAACCAGCCCACCGTGCTGCTGGTCAAGACCGTCAAGGGCTATGGCATGGGCAAGGCCGGTGAAGGCAAGAACACCGTGCACCAGACCAAGAAGCTGTCGGACGAAGACATCAAGTACATCCGCGACCGCTTCAACATCCCGATCCCGGACAGCCAGCTGGCCAACATCCCGTACTACAAGCCGGCCGACGACACGCCGGAAATGCAGTACCTGCACGAGCGCCGCAAGGCCCTGGGTGGCTACCTGCCGCACCGCCGTGTGAAGGCCGACGAGAGCTTCACCGTGCCAGCGCTGGATACCTTCAAGGCCATCCTGGAGCCCACGGCCGAAGGCCGCGAAATCTCCACCACGCAGGCCTATGTGCGCTTCATCACGCAGCTGCTGCGCGACCAGGCCCTGGGCCCGCGTGTGGTGCCCATCCTGGTGGATGAGGCCCGCACCTTCGGCATGGAAGGCCTGTTCCGCCAGATCGGCATCTACAACCCCAAGGGCCAGCTCTACACCCCGGTCGACCGCGACCAGGTGATGTATTACAAGGAAGACAAGGCCGGTCAGATCCTGCAAGAGGGCATCAACGAAGCCGGTGGCATGGCTAGCTGGATTGCTGCGGCCACCAGCTACAGCACCAACAACCGCATCATGGTGCCGTTCTACGTGTACTACTCGATGTTCGGCTTCCAGCGCATTGGCGACCTGGCCTGGGCGGCGGGCGACATGCAGGCACGCGGCTTCCTCTTGGGCGGCACCTCGGGCCGTACCACGCTCAACGGCGAAGGCCTGCAGCACGAAGATGGCCACAGCCACATCCTGGCCAACACCATCCCCAACTGCGTGAGCTACGACCCGACCTTCGCCCACGAAGTCGCGGTGATCATGCACCGTGGCATGAAGCGCATGGTTGAGCAGCAGGAAAACGTCTTCTACTACATCACGCTGCTCAACGAGAACTACCCCATGCCGGGCCTCGTGGAAGGCACGGAAGAGCAGATCATCAAGGGCATGTACCTGTGCAAGCCTGGTGCCGAGGGCGACAAGCGCGTGCAACTGCTGGGTTCGGGCACCATCCTGCGCGAATCGCTGGCCGCACAAACCCTGCTGGCCGCCGATTGGGGCGTGCAGGCCGACGTGTGGAGCTGCCCGAGCTTCAACGAACTCACCCGCGAAGGCCAGGACGCCGACCGCTGGAACCTGCTGCACCCGCTGGAAACGCCGCGCGTGCCTTTCGTGGCGCAGCAACTGGGCACCAGCACCGGCCCTGTGGTCGCATCCACCGACTACATGAAGGCCTATGCCGAGCAGATCCGCCCCTTCGTACCCAAGGGCCGCAACTACAAGGTGCTGGGCACAGACGGTTTTGGCCGCAGCGACTTCCGCAGCAAGCTGCGCGAGCACTTCGAGGTGAACCGCCACTACATCGTCGTGGCCGCCCTCAAGGCGCTGAGCGAAGACGGCGTGTTGCCCGCCACCAAGGTGGCCGAGGCGATTGCCAAGTACGGCATTAATGCCGACAAGATCAACCCGCTCTACGCATAAAACGAACGGAGACAGAACAATGGCATTGGTCAACATTCAAGTCCCGGACATCGGGGACTTCGACGAAGTGGGCGTGATCGAGTTGCTGGTCAAGGTGGGCGACACCGTGAAGGCCGAGCAGTCGCTCATCACGGTCGAATCCGACAAGGCATCGATGGAGATCCCGTCCAGCCACGCGGGTGTGGTCAAAGAGCTGAAGATTGCGCTGGGCGACAAGGTCAAGCAGGGCTCGGTGATTGCCGTGGTGGAGTCTGCTGACGCAGGCGCTGCAGCCGCGCCGGCTGCCGCACCGGCCCCCGTGGCCGCTCCTGCACCCGCGCCCGTGGTGGCCGCTGCGCCAGCACCCGCTGCGGTGCCTGTTGCGTCGGGCCCTGTGGAAGTGCGCGTTCCCGACATTGGCGACTTCAAGGACGTGGCCGTGATCGAGATGCTGGTCAAGGTCGGCGACACCATCAAGGTCGAGCAGTCCCTGTTCACCGTCGAATCCGACAAGGCCTCGATGGAGATCCCGTCGCCCGCCGCCGGCGTGCTCAAGGAACTCAAAGTCAAGATTGGCGACACCGTCAACATCGGTGACCTGATCGCCGTGCTGGAAGGCACCACCACTGCTGCTGCGCCTGTGGCAGCCGCACCCGCACCAACCCCCGTGGCCGCAGCCGCCCCAGCAGTGTCTGCCGCAGCCGCAGCACCCTCCGCTGCCGTGGCCTCGGTGCCCGTCCCCGCCCACCAGCCCGGCACCCCCACGGCAGGCCTGCCCCACGCATCACCTTCGGTACGCAAATTCGCCCGCGAACTGGGCGTGCCCATCGACGAAGTCAAGGGCACCGGCCCCAAGGGCCGCATCACGCAAGACGACGTGGCTGCCTTCACCAAGCAGGTGATGGCAGGCGCCGTGCAGACCAAGGCACAAGCTGCCAAGGCACCCGCAGGCGGTGGTGGCTCTGGCGTGGGCCTGGACCTGCTGCCCTGGCCCAAGGTGGATTTCACCAAGTTCGGCCCGGTGGAGCGCAAGGACCTCTCGCGCATCAAGAAGATCAGCGGCGCCAACCTGCACCGCAACTGGGTCGTCATCCCGCACGTCACCAACCACGACGATGCGGACATCACCGACCTCGAAGCCTTCCGTGTGCAGTTCAACAAAGAGAACGAGAAGAGTGGCGTCAAGGTCACCATGCTCGCCTTCATGATCAAGGCCGCCGTGGCCGCGCTCAAGAAGTTCCCCGAGTTCAACAGCTCGCTCGACGGCGACCAGCTGGTACTCAAGCAGTACTTCCACATCGGCTTTGCGGCCGACACGCCCAACGGCCTCGTTGTGCCCGTCATCCGCGACGCCGACAAGAAGGGCATCGTCCAGATCTCGCAAGAGATGGGCGACCTGGCCAAGAAGGCGCGTGACGGCAAGCTCGGCCCGGCCGACATGACCGGCGGCTGCTTCTCCATCAGCTCGCTGGGCGGCATTGGCGGGCGTTACTTCACGCCCATCATCAACGCGCCCGAAGTCGCCATCATGGGCGTGTGCAAGAGCAGCATCGAACCGAAGTGGGACGGCAAGCAGTTCGCCCCGCGCCTGGTGCTGCCGCTGTCGCTCAGCTGGGACCACCGCGTGATCGACGGCGCCGCTGCCGCGCGCTTCAACGTGTACTTTGCCTCGCTGCTGGCGGACTTCCGCCGCATCGTGATGTAACGGAAGGGCAAGACACACCATGGCAATCATCGACATCAAGGTGCCCGACATCGGCGACTTCGCCGAAGTGGCCATCATCGAAGTGCTGGTCAAACCCGGCGACACCATCAAGGCCGAGCAAAGCCTGATCACCGTGGAGTCCGACAAGGCCTCCATGGAGATCCCGTCCAGCCATGCTGGGGTTGTGAAGGAGCTGAAAGTGAAGCTGGGCGACAAGATCGCCGAAGGCTCGGTGGTGTTGACGCTGGAAGTGCAGGGCGCAGGCGCTGCAGCTCCAGCGCCTGCTGCAGCCCCAGCTCCCGCTGTTTCTGAGCAAAAAGCGGCCCCTGCGCCCGCCCCGCAAGCGCAAGCAGCTATCAATCCAGTAGCATTCAGCTTTGCAGGCACGGCTGACCTGGACTGCGACGTGCTCGTGCTCGGCGGCGGCCCCGGCGGCTACAGCGCTGCCTTCCGCGCGGCCGACCTGGGCCTCAAGGTCGTCATCGTCGAACGCTACGCCACCCTGGGCGGTGTGTGCCTGAACGTGGGTTGCATCCCATCCAAGGCGCTGCTGCACGTGGCAGCCGTCATGGACGAGGTCAGCCACATGGCCGACCTGGGGGTGGACTTTGGCGCGCCCGCCGTCAACATCGACAAGCTGCGCGGCCATAAAGAGAAGGTCATCGGCAAGCTCACCGGCGGCCTGGCCGCCATGGCCAAGATGCGCAAGGTGACCACCGTGCGCGGCTACGGTGCCTTCGTCGGCGCCAACCACCTCGAAGTGGAAGAAACCACCGGCACCGCGCAGGAGAAGACGGGCAGCAAGAAGGTCATCGCCTTCAAGAAGGCCATCATCGCCGCCGGCAGCCAGGCCGTGCGTCTGCCCTTCATGCCCGACGATCCCCGCGTGGTCGACTCCACCGGCGCCCTGGCGCTCAAGGAAGTGCCCAAGCGCATGCTCATCCTGGGCGGCGGCATCATCGGCCTCGAAATGGGCACCGTCTACAGCACGCTGGGCGCGCGCCTTGATGTGGTCGAGATGATGGACGGCCTGATGCAGGGCGCCGACCGCGACCTCGTCAAGATCTGGCAGAAGATGAACGCCAAGCGTTTTGACAACATCATGCTCAAGACCAAGACGGTGGGTGCCAAGGCCACACCAGAAGGCATTGAGGTGACGTTTGCCGCCGCGGAAGAGGGCGGCACGGCCCCCGCGCCCCAGGTCTACGACCTGGTGCTGCAGGCTGTGGGCCGCACACCCAACGGCAAGAAGATTGCCGCCGAAAAGGCAGGCGTTGCCGTGACGGACCGTGGCTTCATCAACGTCGACATCCAGATGCGCACCAACGTGCCGCACATCTTCGCCATCGGCGACATCGTGGGCCAGCCCATGCTGGCGCACAAGGCGGTGCATGAAGCACATGTGGCGGCCGAAGTCATCGCCGGTGAACTGCAGGGCAACAAGGAACTGGCCGCCGCCGCCTTCAACGCCCGCGTGATCCCGTCGGTAGCCTACACCGACCCCGAAGTGGCATGGGTGGGCCTCACCGAAGACCAGGCCAAGGCGCAAGGCATCAAGGTCAAGAAGGGCCTGTTCCCCTGGACGGCTTCTGGCCGCGCCATTGCCAACGGCCGCGACGAAGGCGTGACCAAGCTGCTGTTCGACGACTCGCCCGAAGCCCATGGCCACGGCAAGATCCTGGGCGGCGGCATGGTGGGTACGCATGCGGGCGACATGATCGGCGAGATTGCCCTGGCCATCGAGATGGGCGCCGACGCTGTGGACATCGGCAAGACCATCCACCCGCACCCCACGCTGGGCGAGAGCATCGGCATGGCGGCGGAGATTGCGCACGGCAGCTGCACGGATGTGCCGCCGCAGAAGAAGTGAGCTGACCCTCATTCGAGGGTGCTGCTGATTCAGTAGCTGGCCGCGCAGATTCCGAAAGGGCTGCGCGGCTTTTCTTTAGCTATATCGTGTTGTGTTGACGGGGTGCGGGGCGGCACATTAGGTCAGCAAAAAAGTTGGCAAAACTCTTGGCATAAATTGATAAATATTTAATCAAATCAAATATTTGCAATTGTCGAAAAGTTGGCAAAATAAGGCCATGTATGCCTCGCCCCACCAGTTCGAGCCCTTGCTTCCATCCGATGCGCGGATGGAGCCTTTGCTGACCAAGGCGCACGACCTGTCCCGCGCCGCCACATTGCTCGCAGGCACCCGGGTACCGCCCGAGTTGCGCACTCTGCTGCGCAGCATGAATTCCTACTACACCAACCGCATCGAGGGCCAGCACACGCGTCCGCACGAGATCGAGCAGGCGCTGCGCAAGGATTTTTCGCAAGATGCAGTGCTCGCCTCCAAGCAGCGCCTGGCCGTGGCGCACATAGAGGCGGAGAGTGCCTTGGAGCAACGTTACGCCGGAGTAGAGGGGGCGCGCGCCTTGTATTCGGTGGATGCGGTGCAGGTGCTCCACCGCGAGTTGTTTGGTCGGCTGCCATCCTTTGACCTGGTAACGGCGGAAAACGAACCCATCGCACCCGGTGTTCTGCGCCAGCGCGAAGTGCAGGTGGGTCAGCATGTGGCTCCGGCCTGGGCTAGCGTGCCGCAGTTTCTTGAGCGATGGGCGGCCTGCTACAGCGGTGTGCGCCGGGGCGAAGCCGCGCTGGTGGCCATGGCGTGCGCGCACCAGCGTCTGGGCTGGGTGCACCCATTTGTGGATGGCAATGGGCGTGTCATGCGGTTGCACACGCATACCTTGCTGAGTGCGCTGGGCTACACCGGGGGGCTGTGGTCGCCCCTGCGAGGCTTTGCACGCAGCACCGAGCAGTATTACGCGCTGCTTGCCGACGCCGACAGCGCGCGCCGTGGCGATCTGGACGGGCGCGGAAACTTGAGCGAACAGGCTTTGGTCGCATGGGCCGACTATGTGCTCGGTGTGTGCCAGGACCAGGTGGGCTTCATGACCGACATGCTGGACTTCAAAACCTTGAAGGCCCGCATCGAAGCCTGCCTGGTGTTCGAAGCCACGGTAGAAAAATCGGGCGTGCGGCAAGAGTCGCTGCGCGGGTTGCACTACCTGTTCTTAAGCGGCGAAGAGATGGCGCGTGGCGACTTCAAGTCCATGCTGGGCATGAGCGACCGGGGCGCCACCGATGCGCTGGGTGCGCTGGTGCGGCGCGGGCTGCTTGTGTCCGATTCGCCGCAAGGGAAGGTGCGGTTTGGGTTGCCGCAACATGCGCTGCGCTTTCTGTTTCCCAGGCTATGGCCTGAGGCCGAGGCGGACGCGATGGCCCGGTAAGCCGCATGGGCCCTCGAATCGGTTCATGCTGAGGCGTGGTCCTTCAGGCCCGCGTCAAAGTGCCTCGACAAAAGTGGTGGAAAATACCGGGTTTGCTGCCGCGCGCCCTGGGGCAGCACTTCCGCCCGGCTTATTCACTTGTTTGCTCCCCTGAGCCTGCCCATGCAAGACGTTCAAAACTCCAAGATCTCTGTCGAGAAGATCGGCGGCACTTCCATGACCGCCTTTGGCGATGTGCTGCGCCACATCATGCTGCACGATCCCAAGCGCATTTATGGCCGGATCTATGTGGTGTCTGCCTACTCCGGCGTGACCAACCAGCTGCTGGAGCACAAGAAAACGGGTGAGCGTGGCATCTACGCCCTGTTTGCCGAAGGCAAGGGGTATCAGGATGCGCTGGTCAATTTGGCCACCAGCCTGAAGAAGATCAACGCGGGCTATGCCGACCTGGGTCTGCCACTGGATGTGGCCGATGCGTTCATCGACCAGCGCATTGGGCAGGCGCGCGAGTACCTGGGCGCCATGCAGCACGTGCTGGCCAGTGGCTACCTGAGCCGCCACGATGTGCTGCTGGCAGCGCGTGAAGTGCTGGCCTCGATTGGCGAGTCGCACAGCGCATTCAACTCGGTCGAGATCCTCAAGGCCAACGGCGTGAACGCCATCCTCATGGATCTGGCCGGTTTTGACGACAACGAGGCCTGGACGATTGACGAGCGCATCGCCCACAGCTTCAAGGACCTGGACCTGGCCAACAGCGTCATCGTGGCCACGGGCTACACCAAGGGCACCGAAGGCATCATGCGCGAGTTTGACCGCGGTTATTCCGAGGTCACCTTCAGCAAGATCGCCGTGGAAGTGCGCCCCGCCGAGGCCGTGATCCACAAGGAATTCCACCTGTCGTCTGCCGACCCCAACCTGGTGGGCCTGGAAAACGCCATCGTGGTGGGTGCCACGAATTACGACGTGGCCGACCAGCTGGCCGATGTGGGCATGGAAGCCATCCATCCCAAGGCCGCCAAGCCGATGGAGCTGGCAGGCATCCCGATCCGGCTTAAGAACACGTTCGAGCCCGACCACCCCGGCACGCTGATCACCAAGGACTTCGTGGGCGAGCGCGCGCGCGTGGAGATCGTGACCGGCACCGACAAGGTCACGCTGATCGAGATTCACGACCCCAGCATGGTGGGCACAGTGGGCTTTGACGCGGGCCTGATGAATGTGTTCTGCAAACACGAGGTGAGCTACATCCTGAAGGCAACCAACGCCAACTCCATCGCGCACCTGATGTGGGACAGCCAGGTGACGCCCGAGCTGGTGGCCGAGCTGCAGAAGGACTACCAGGTCGTGACGATCAAGCCCAGCGCCATTGTCTGCACCATCGGCTCCAACATCGGCATTCCCGGCGTGCTGGCCAAGGCCGCGCAGGCGCTGGCCGATGCGCAGGTCAACGTGAACTGCGTGTCGCAGACCCTGCGGCAGGTGAACATGCAGTTCGTGATCGAACGCGAGGACTACAAGACCGCCATCAAGGCACTGAACATGGCGCTGTGCGTGAACTCCGGCGCACCCGTTCCGCGCGCCTGAGAAAAAGGCTTCTGCGCTCGGCCCACAGCCCGCCCCGTGCGGGCTTTTTTGCGCCCTTGCGTGCCTGGGGGATTGGGTGCGGGGATACGTTTGCTATTTTTTGTATAGCAATAAAATCTTATCCATCAGGCGCAGAAAGCCTGTTTGAATGCTGATTCTGCTGATCAGCAGAACCCCCGCGAGCACCAGGGCGGCGCCCCCCAGTTGCCAGGCGGACAGCGGTTCACCCAGCAGCCAGGCGCCAAAAAAGATGGTGAGGATGGGGCCCAGCGTGCCGATGAGCGCCGTCTTGGAGGCGCCGATGCGGCGGATGGCGGCCGAGGTCATGAACACCGGCAGCACGGTGGAGAACACGGCCATGCCCAGGGCGTGCAGGTAGACCGGTGCAGGCTGCACCAGCGCCCCCATGGGCTGCGACACCACAAAATGCAGCAGCGTGGCGCCGGTCGAGACCAGCATCGCCAGCGCCGTGAAGCGGGCTGCACCCATGCGCCGGATGGCGGGCTCGCTGCCCGCCTGGTAGAACGCATACGAGATGGCCGAGCCAAACACAAAGCCCGCGCCGATCAGCACCGACCGCGTGTCGCCCGCCACATGCAGGTCGTGCGCAAAGGCCAGGCCAATGCCCGCATAGGACAGCAGCAGAGCACCCAGCTCGCGCCGGGAGGCGCGTTTTCCCATGAACAACACACCGATCAGGATGGTGAGCGTGGGGTAGGTGAACAGGATCAGCCGCTCCAGGCTGGCGGTGATGTACTGCAGGCCGATGAAGTCGAGGATGCTGGCGCCGTAGTAGCCCAGCAGGCCCAGGGCTGTGATGGCCAGCCAGTCGCGCCCGCTCAGCGGGGCCAGGTGGCGGCTGGCGCGCCAGCCCACCCAGGCGAACACCGGCACGGAAAACGCCATGCGCAGGCACAGCAGGGTGACGGAATCCACGGGCACGGCCTGGGGCACGGCATAGGCCAGCTTCACAAAGATGGCTTTGAAGGAAAAGCCCAGCGCCGCCAGGATGGCGAGGGCAAGACCAAGGCGTTCGGAGGACCAGTTTTTCCAGGGCATGTGTCAGGTCAAGCATCCTGTACGGCAGAGTCGAACGATTTGCATGCTTTTTATCGGGATGGCTGGCATCCTGCCTCTGTATGTTGCAAGGCACAATTGTTGATCCAGCAACCATGCGTTCGGTTTTGACGAAGGCAAGGAGACCGCTTTGAGCTACGACCTCACCGACCTGCGCCTTTTTGTCGCCATTGCCGAAGAGCGCAACCTCACACGCGGCGCCGCGCGTGCCTACCTGGCGCCGTCGTCGGCCAGCCACAGGCTGCGGCGGCTGGAGGAGGCGCTGAACACCTCGCTGTTCGAGCGCCAGACCCGGGGCCTGGCCCTGACCCGTGCGGGTGAGGCCCTGCTGCGCAACGCCCGCCAGGTGCTGGCCAGCATCGAGCAGATGCACGCCAACCTCTCGCCGTTTGCCACCGGCATTCGCGGCCATGTGAGCCTGTGGGCCAATACGCATGCCACGCACACCTTTTTGCCCGACGATCTGGCGGGGTTCCTCAAGCAGCATCCCCAGGTCAGCGTGAGCCTGGAAGAGCGCACCAGTGCCGAGATCGTGGTCGCCGTGGCCAATGGCGAGATCGAGGTCGGCGTGCTGGCGGACAGCGACACCGGCGCGGGGGTGGAGCTGGCGCCTTACCGGCAGGACCGCCTGGTGCTCATCGTGCCTGCGGGCCACTTGCTGGCAGCGCGCGACCATGTGGGGTTTGCCGAGGTGCTGGACCATGCCTTTGTGATGTTGCACGCGGGCTCGGCCATCCACACCTTCACGATGAATGCCGCCGCCGCCCTGGGCCGGCACCTGGACGTGCGCATCCAGGTGCGCAGCTTTGAGGCCGTGTGCCGGATGGTGGGCGCGGGCGTGGGCATCGGGCTGGTGCCACGCGGCGCTGCGCTGCAGGTGGCGGGGCTGAGCGAGCCGCCCGTGGTGGTCGAGATGGACGAGCCCTGGGCACAGCGCGATCTGCAGATCTGTGTGCGCAAGGGGGGCGTGTTGTCGGGCTTTGCGCAGGCGCTGGTGGCGCATATGCGCCAGGGCGCGGGGCAGGCGGCCTGACGCTGTCGGTGCTTCCGTAGGCCGTCAGGGCGGCCTGGCCGGGTTACTCGGCGGCGGTTTCCACTCTGGCGCCGCCCGCGCGCAGTTTTTTGCGCATGGCATCTGGTGTGGCGGCAGGCACCACCAGTGCAGACAACTCTCTCAGAGGGGCGACGCTGAACGGCGAGGCAGCCCCCAGCTTCTCGAGCGAGGCCAGCACCACCGTCTCGGCCGCGCGCTGGTGCAGGGCGCGTTTGACGGCGGCTTCCTCGAAATCCCCCGTGGTCAGGCCCGCCTCGGCATGCACGCCGGTCACGCCCATCAGGTACAGGTCGGCGCGCAGTTGCGCGGCAGCCTCGACCACACTCGCGCCCACATTCACCATGGAATGGCGGAACAACCGGCCGCCCAGCACCAGCACCTCGATCTGCAGGTGCCCGGCCAGCGCCACGGCCACAGCCGGGCTGTGGGTGACCACGGTGGCGCGCAAGTCCAGCGGCAGGTGCTGCACCACCTGCAACGACGTGGTGCCCCCGTCCAGGATCACCACCTGGCCGGGCAGCACCAGGGCGGCCCCGGCGCGGCCCAGGGCGCGCTTGTCCTGTGGGGCCAGCTGTTCGCGCGCCTGCAGGTTGCCGACGGCGGCCGAAGCGGGCAGGGCGCCGCCGTGCACGCGCTGCAAGCGGCCCTCGGCGGCCAGCTCGCGCAGGTCGCGCCGCACGGTGTCTTCCGAGATGCCCAGCTCCTCGCTGAAGGCCTTGGCCACGATCTGGCCGTCCTGCCGCAGGCGGTCGAGCAGGAGCTGTTTGCGTTGGGTGGTCAGCATGGGCGGATAGACAAGGTGATTGCATGAATTTGCATGTTTGTGCATGATATTGCGTAAATGTTATTTATCAAAACCATGCACCTACCACCAGACCGCTCTGTCTTCCCGCTGGCGCCTGCCGTGCGCAGCCACCAACGCCCGCCCGAAGGGAGCCTTGCGTGAGCCGCCCCGTGCCCGATGTGCCCATTGCCGAACTGAACGCTCGCACCGAGCATGTGAAGCTGCTGGATGTGCAGGTGCTCTCCGACAACTGGTATGTGCTGCGCAAGGTCACCTGCTCACTGCGCAGGCGCGACGGCCAATGGCAGACGATGAGCCGAGAGGCCTACGACCGTGGCAATGGCGCCGCGCTGCTGCTGTTCGACCCGCGCCGCAGCATGGTGGTGCTCACCCGCCAGTTCCGGCTGCCTGCCTTTCTCAACGGCTGCGCCGACGGCCTGCTGATTGAGACCTGCGCGGGCTTGCTTGACGGTGACGACCCCGAAACCTGCATCCGCCGCGAGGCCGAGGAAGAAACCGGCTACCGCGTGCGCCAGCCGCGCAAGGTGTTCGAGGCCTACATGAGCCCGGGTTCGGTGACGGAGAAACTGCACTTCTTCGTGGCCGAGTATGAGCCCGGCGACCGCATCCGTACTGGCGGCGGCCTGGAGGGGGAGGGAGAGGACATCGAGGTGATCGAGATGCCGCTGGCCGAAGCGCTGGCAGGCATTGCCAACGGCACGATCCAGGACGGCAAGACCATCATGCTGCTGCAGCATGTGGCCCTGGGGTGGGGCCGGGCGCAATAGCCCGGCCACCTGGCCGCCGCATCACGTTGCCCCACCGTTTTCGCCCCGGGCGGCAAGATCCCGCAAGGCGCCAGGCAGGTCGGGGTGCACGAACTGGTAGCCCAGGGCCAGTGCCGCCTGGGGCACCACGTTCTGGCCGTCCAGCAGCAGGGTGGACATCTCGCCCAGCGCCCAGCGCAAGGGGGCGGCGGGCATGGTCAGCCACACGCGCTGCCCAAACGACGCGGCCAGGGCCTGCACAAAACTGCGTTGCGGCACGGCACCGGGCGCCACCGCGTTGATGGGCCCCTGCACATCGTTGCGTGCCAGCGCAAACCGGATCAGCCCCAGCGCATCGGCCAGGTGAATCCACGGCGCGGCCTGGCGGCCGTGGCCCAGCACGGCGCCCAGGCCCAGGCGGGCGCTCAAGGCCTGCAGCGGGTAGGCACCGCCACCGTTGCCCAGCACCACCCCCAGGCGCAGGCGCACCACGCGCACGCCCAGTGCTTCGGCGCGCCGGGCCTCGTGTTCGATGGCCGCACACAGGTCAGACTGAAACTCACCCGGGCGCGGTGGGGCGGCCTCATACAGCGGCTCCATCGATGCGTTGGGCGACGCGCCATAAAACCCCACAGCCGATGCGCTGACCAGCACCCGGGGGCGGTGGTGCAGGCGCCGCATCAGCGCGACCACGGCCATGGTGGTGTCCACCCGGCTCGCCAGCAGCACACGCTTGCGCGCAGCCGTCCAGGGCATGCCCAGCACCCGCGCCCCGGCGAGCTGGACCACCGCGTCGATGCGGGTTTCTGGCGGGATCGCGTCCAGCGTGTCCACCGCCCACACGCCCGGGCCCAGGCTGGCGCGGGCCTGCAGCACATCGCGCGTCAGCACGATCACGCGCTGGTCACCCTGCAGCAGCTGCGCCACCAGGGCGCTGCCCACAAACCCCGTGGCGCCAGTGACCAGCGTGGCGGGTGCGGTGTGGTGCTGGCTGTCGCCCGGCACAGCCTGGGGCTGGGCTGCAGGTGCTGCTGCCGCACGCCGCAGGCGCAACACGGCTCGCAGGTTGCGCACGCTCCAGGCCCACACCCCCAGCGCAAACGCGGTAAACAGCCACGACACCCAGCCATGGGGCGCCACGACCAGGGCGGTGGGCTGCTGCAGCCAGCCCCACAGCACGGGCGCCATCAGCCCCAGGAACAGGCCGTAGCTGATGGTCAGCAGCGTGTGCAGCACCCGCTCCAGCGGGGGCAGACGCCGGGTGCGGTCTTCTTCCAGAAAGTCCGCCAGGGTGATGCCCAGCTCGGTCAGCAACAGCGCCGCAATCAATGCTGCCCAGGCGCCATGCCACGCAAACCAGGCCAGCCCGAAAAAGACGACACCGTAGATCGCCTCGCGCGCCGCATGCAGCGCCAGCTCATGCCGGGCCGATGGGCGCTGGGGCAGGCGGGCCTGCAGCTCGTGGTGCCACCAGTTGTCAAACGCGCCCATGGCGGCCTGGACAGAGAGCAGCATAAAAACGGGGGTCATGGCACTCATGGTCGGGTGTCCTTGTTCAGTGCGCTTCAAAGCGCGTTCAGAGGATAGTCAGGGCTGGCGGGTTCGGTGCAGGGGTCGGTGAACACCCCGGACTGGTGGAAGGTCTCCCCCCACCAGGGGTGCACCATGCTCAGCGTGAAGCGGAACTGCCCGCCGCCCAGGTCGGTGTGCGCCACGCGGCAGGTGCCTGGGGTCAGCAGGGCAGGCACGGGGATGCGCAGGCGCCCCCGCACCCACCAGAAGCGGCGGCTGCGAAACACCAGCGCGCCGTCTTCTTCCAGCACTTCCAGCGACATGGCCAGGCCCCCGTCGGTGCGCTCCAGCAGGCGCCCATCGGGCCCCAGCTCCTTGGTGGATCGCACGGTGCGGCCCGCGCCGCTGGCTGTGCCGGTGTGAAAGCAGCGCTCCCACACCACACCGCCGCACCCGTTGCCGCTCACGCGCACAGTGGCGGGCAGGGCGGTGGTGTTGATGTGGGTCAGCGGGCCACCCCAGACCCGGGTCAGCGCGGCATAGACATGGCCGACCAGCGAGCAGCGCAGGTCCATATGGCCCTCGTAGCTCACATCGGCATGTGCTGTGCCAAAGCGGCGCTGCACAGCGGCGGGCAGGCGCGCCCAGGCTGTGGCGCCCACCATGGCGTGCAGGTCCAACGCGGTGGCGGGGTGGGCCGGGGCGGCATCGCAAGGGCGAGGGGCGGGGTTGAAAAGGGCAAACATGGCGGGCTGGGCAAGAGTGGCGGTTGCACTCCCTATTGCGAAACCCGGGCCAGGGTCTCAACGCAATGCAAGTGCTTGATTTCATTGAAATCCGCTGGCCGACCTGCATACTTGGTTTACAGTGCGCGCAGCCCAAACCGTTAACCCCAGGAACAGGTCCCCGCCATGCGCAGCACTCCCCCCCCATCGGTTCTTGCATGCTGATCCACGCCGTCCTCGGGTTTTCTGTGCTCGAAACCCTGGTGCTGGCCGCCCTGTTGCTGGCCTGGGCCGACCGTGTGGCGGGGGCGCGCCTGCTGGCGGCCTTCTTGACCGGCATCTCGATGTGGATGGTGGGCAACGAGCTGCCCAACTGGATCGGCCCTGAAACGGAACCGGTGGCCATGCGCCTGCTGGCCACGGCGCCCTTCACGTCGGCGCTGTTCTTTCACTTCTGCACCGTGTTCTGCCGCGTGGACCTGGGGCGCTGGGGTGTGGCGGCGGCCTATGTGCTGGGCGGCGGCGCATCGGTGGTTTCCATCCTGCTGGTGCCCGCGCACCTGGTGCACCACCGCGACATCGGCTGGATTGCGGTGGCCGATGAGGTGGGGGTGGTGGCCAGCATGGCCTGGGTCATCCTGGGCGCGGGCGGGGTGTGGGTGCTGCTGCATGCCTTGCTGCGCGCTCGCCGACTGGGCGATGGGCAGAAGTTTCGGCAGATTGCGGCCGTCACCGCGTCGTGTCTGTGGGGCCTGCTGTGTCTCGCAGGCTATGGCATTGCGGTGCTGGATTGGCCGATCTACCCGTTTCCGCTGCTCGGTCTGCCGTTCTATTCGCTGATCCTGGTGTACGGCATCCTGCGCTACGGGGTGTTCGTGGCCAACACCTGGGCGCGCCGCGCCCTGGTGTGGGCGCTGCTGCTGGCGCTGGGGCTGGTGGTGGTGGCGCTCACGCCATTGCTGCCGCTGGAGTCGCGCTGGCTGGGCGGCCTGGCCGTGGCGGCCAGTGTGCTCGCCCTCAACGGCCCTGTGCGGCGGGTGGCTGAGCGGCTGGTGTACCCGGGCGCCGACGTGTCGGCCGCTGACCTGGCCATCTGGCGGCGCACGCTGGGGTCGGCCGAAACGCCGCAGGCCCTGGGCGAACAGGCCGCCGCCTTGCTGAGCGCACGCACCGGCACGCAGGTGGAGGTCCGCATTGGCGATGCCCCGCCCGCCGCCAGCAGCACGCCACAGCTGGTGTGTGGCCGTGCCAGCGAGGGCTGGACTGTGTCATTGCAGGGCTGGGACGCCGCGCCCCCCGGGCCGCGCCATGTGGCCGAGCTGTTTGGCACCGTGGTGGCCGAGGCCGCCGAGCGTGTGGAGCAGGCCCAGCAGTTTGCCGCCCGCGAGCGCGAACGCCAGCTGCAGGCCCGCCTGGCCGAGCTGGGCGCCCTGGCGGCCACTGTGGCGCACGACATCCGCAACCCGCTGAACATCATCTCCATGGCGGTGGCCGCCGCGCCGGGCGACACACGGCGCGAAGTGGCCGAGCAGGTGGCCCGCATTGCGCACCTCACGCACGACCTGCTGGACTTTGCGAAGCCCTGGAAACTGGCCCCCAGCACCATCGACCTGGCAGCCCAGGTGCGCAATGCCGCCCTGCGCCTGCCGGATGTGAGCTTCGGGCCGGGGCTGAGCGAGCCACTGTGGCTGCAGGCCGACCCACGCCGTGTGGACCAGGCGCTGACCAACCTGTTTGAAAACGCGCGCATGGCCGCCGCCCCCGGCAGCGATGCCAACGCCCCAGCGGCCGCCCGCACCCACAGTCACGTGCACATCGACGCCGAAACCACCGTCACCGCCGTGCTGCTGCATGTGTGCGATGCCGGCCCCGGCGTGCCTGCCGAAATCCGCGACCGGTTGTTTGAGCCCTTTGCCTCGCGCAGCCCTGGCGGCACCGGGCTGGGCCTGGCCATCGTGGCCCGCACCATGGCCGCACACGGTGGCACGGTGGCGCTGACCGAGCGTGCGCCCTGGAGCACCTGTTTCACGCTGAGCTTTCCTCGCACACCCGCCCCATGAACCAAGCCGTCCACGAACTCTTCGGCCACCCGCCTGCGCAGAGCATCGCGGGTGGCTCTGAGACCCCCAGCGCGCCAGGCCACGGCCATGTGCTGCTGGTGGACGACGAAGCCGCCTTCCAGCGCCTGGGGGGCGCCTTCTTGCGCAACCTGGGCCACGAGGTCACGCTGGCGGGCGATGGTGCGCAGGCCCTGGCCGCCTTTGCCCAGCGCCGCCCCGAGCTGGTCTTGCTGGACCTGGCTATGCCCCCGCACATGGACCCCGAGAGAGGCCTGGAACTGATCCCGCGCTTTGCCCCCGTGCCCGTGGTGGTGCTGACCGGCCATGGCGACCACGCGCTGGCCCTGCGTGCCACCGAGCTGGGCGCCTGGGACTTTCTCACCAAACCCATCGACCCCGACATGCTGCGTTTTGTGGTGGCGCGCGGGCTGCACAAGGCCCGCCTGGATGGTGAGCTGGCAACGCTGCGGGCTGGGCAGGCGCTGGATGCGCAGGGCCTGGACGACATGGGCCTGGTGGGCCAGGCGGCGGCCACGGTGCAGCTGCGCGCGCTGGTGCGCCGCGTGGCACCCACCCAGGTCAGCGTGCTGGTGCTGGGCCCCACGGGCACGGGCAAAGAGCTGGTGGCGCGCGCCCTGCATGCCCACAGCGCCCGTGGTGCGGCACCGTTTGTGGCCATCCACTGCGGCGCGCTGTCGGCCGAGCTGCTGGAGAGCGAGCTGTTTGGCCACATGAAAGGCAGCTTCACCGGCGCTTACCGCGACCAGGCGGGCCTGGTCGAAGCCGCGCACGGCGGCACGCTGTTCCTGGACGAGGTGGGCGAGATGCCCCCGCCCATGCAGGTCAAGCTGCTGCGCTTTTTGCAGGAGGGCACCTTCGTGCCCGTGGGTGGCCGCGCACAAAAGCGCGCCGACGTGCGCGTGGTGGCCGCCACGCACCGCGACCTGGAAGCCATGGTGCGCGAAGGCAGCTTCCGCGAAGACCTGTTCTACCGCCTCAAGGGCGTGGTGCTGCGCACCCCGTCGCTGGCAGAACGCCCCGCCGACATCCCGCTGCTGGCCACCCGCTTCCTGCACCGCGTGGCGCACAGCGTCCGGCTGTCGGCCGACGCCCTGGCCTGGCTGATGGCGCGCGACTGGCCCGGCAACGTGCGCGAGCTGAAGGCGGTGGTCGAATCCGCCGGTGCGTTGCTGATGCCCCCACAGCGCGAGGTGGACGCGCCCCTGCTGCAACTGGCCAGCGGCGACATGGCGGCCGAGGCCCCGACAACGGGCGCAGACACCGCGCCAGCCCCCGAAGGCACCGGCCCGCTCGACGCCGCACTGACCGAGCTGGAAACCCGCATGGTGCGCGACACCCTGGCCGCCGCAGGCGGCAACCAGTCCGAAGCCGCCCGCCGCCTGGGCATCTCGCGCGTGGGCCTGGTCAAGAAGCTCACGCGGCTGGGGCTGCGCTGACGCCGGCCCCGCCAGCAGCGGGGCGTGGCATGGGGTTTTTGCTCATTTATTGATAGCTGTCAGGGCAGGGTGGACGCGCGGTAACAGCCTAAAAACCTTCAAATTTCCAGGCCATGGAGCCGCTCAAGGCCGCAGCAGCCGCAGCGGCTCGCCCACACGGGCCTTCACCACGTCGTCGCGGTGGAAGGGCAGGGTGTGCCAGCGCTTGGCCGAGAACTCGCGCATCTGGTCGTTGGCGTGGGGCGATGCGGGGTTGGTGGATTGGCCGTAGGCCAGGATGGCCTGGGCCACCGGGCCCTTGGCGTCGAAGGTCACGGTTTGCACGTAGCTCGTGCCGTAGTCGATGCGCAGGCCTGCCTTGTTGATGGGCGCGGGCTCCTGGCGGCCCAGGTTGTTGAGCACGCCTTCAAACTCCTCGCCGCCATGCAGTGCAACGGGTTCTTCGGTGATGGCCGGGCGCTGCACGCTGCCCAAGGTGGCGTCGAGCGTGTAGCCGCTGGTGCGGATGGCCTTGACGGCACCGTCCAGCGCCTCCCACACCTTTTCGGCGGTGGCGGCGTCGTCCATCTTCAGGCCCGCCGGGGTGGCCGCGGGTTGCTGCGCATCAAAAGGCACACGGTGCACGCCCGGGATGTTGCGCGCGGTGCGCCAGAACTCGCGGAACACATGGGCGCCGCGGGCATCGACGTTGTTGCGGCGGTCCCAGCCCTTGAGGGCCGTGCAGCCGTCGCGGGATTCGGCCGTGGGCGCCTTGTCGCAGGCGGCCAGCAGGTCGGGCACCACCACCTGGGCCATGAAGTTGCGGTTCTGGAACAGCTGGTCCTGCATGGCCTGCAAAGTGACCTTGCCCCGGCCCAGCATCTCGGGGATCTCGGCCAGGCTGGCGCGGGTGCGGGGGCGGGTCAGGCTCGCGTCGCCCACCAGAGGCGAGATGCCTTCAAACTTCTGCGTGGGGTGGGTGTAGACGAAGCTGTCATTGCTGTTCTGCACCCAGTCATTGCGCAGGGCCACGGGCATGCGGCTCATGGGGATGAGGCCGGGCACGGGCGATGCGCTGTCTTCGCGCCATGCGCAGTCGGCGCGTGCGCCGTTCAGCACCACCAGGCCCGCTGCGCCGCGCAGCGCGGCGGCGGGTTTGCTGGGGGCGCAGCGTTCCAGCTGGGCGGCGTCCACATCGGGCACCACGCTGGTGTCGGTGTAGAGCACGCGGCCGTGGCGGTCGGCCGCCAGGGTGTTCACCCAGGGCAGGCCCAGCGAGGCATGGGCCTTGTGCATTTCGCCTACCGAGGTGGCGCGCGCAAAGGCCAGGGCGGCGTCCATCATGCGGGTGTTGCCGGTGTTGGCGTCGCGCAGGGCGTAGGCGGTCTTGTCGGTCCAGCCCAGGCCCGCGCGGGGCACCACCACCAGTGGGCCCCAGCGGGTGCTCCACACGGTGTGTTCGCGGGCCTGGAGTTTGCCGTCGGCACCGGGGACCTGGGCGCTGATCTTGCGCGCCGTCATCTTCTCGGGTTTGCCGTCCACCAGGTAGCTGGTGGCGTCGCCCGGCACCAGGGCCAGCTCGTACAGCGTGAAGCGTTTGCCGGTGGACACGGTGTGCGACCAGGCCACGTCCTTGTTGAAGCCGATGGAGACCATGGGGTACGTGCCGATGCCCACGCCCATCACGTCCATCTGGCCGGGGATGGTGAGGTGCATCTCGTAGAAGCGGTTGGGGCCGCTCCAGGGGAAATGCGGGTTGCCCAGCAACATGCCGCTGCCGTTGGCCGTCACGTCCTTGCCAAAGGCCCAGGCGTTGGAGCCCAGGGGCGAGTCGAGCAGGCCCACGTCGCGCATGGCCTGGGCGGCATCGGCCAGATTCACTTCAAGGGCGGGTGCCTGGGCGGCCTTGGCGGCAGGGGGCTGCGCGCCCAGCATGCCATCGGCCAGCGCGGCAATGCCGGCCTGCACGGCCACCACTTCGGCCATGCGGCGGTATTGCGCCAGCGTCATGGGCTGCACCCAGGCCTTGCCGTTGCACGCCTGTGGCAGGCGCGTGGCGTGGTCGGCCAGAAAGCGGTTGTAGCCGGCCACGTAGCCGCGCGCCATGGATTGCACCTGGGGACTGGTGGTGGCCCAGCTGCGCTCCAGCGCGGCATCGTCCATGTGGGCGGCCACGAACAGGTCGATCTGCTCGTTGGGCAGGTAGCGGCGGCCGAGCAGGCCGATGGTCTTGGCGCCAAAACTGCTGCTGCGCTGGCCGCGTGCCGTCACGAGCTGGTCGGCCGTCATGCAGACGTTGTCTTGCGCGTAGGCATAGGCCACGCCATAGGCCAGGGTTTCCGGGTCTTGCGCAGTGATATGCGGGATGCCGTAGGTGGTGCGCTCGATGGTCACGCTGCGGCTGCTGCGGGTATCGGCGCCATGCGGCGTATTCGCGCAGCCCGCGATGAAGAGGGCCGCGCTCGCGGTGACCAGCGCGGAAAAAGGGGAGAGTGTGGTGGAAATGCCTTTTGGCAGGCCGGTTTTCTGTTGCATGGTTTGTTGTCTCCAGGTGTCAGGTGGTACCTGCGGGGCCTTTGCCGTGCAGGGCGCTCTTGTTCGCGCCGCCATGCTACCGCCCGGTAATATCTGTGCATGGTGGTGGTTTCGCCGCAAATGGTGGCAATATCGCCACCATGCCTATCAACCGGACCGAAGCCACCAGCATCCCATCCTCCGTGCAGGTGAATATTGGCATCCTCTGGGGGAGAGATAGCATAGCCAGCGTGGCCGCCGCTGTGGCAGATGCCCTGCGTGCCATGAACATGTTGGCCGCCATGCGTGCCAGTGGTGCCCAGGGGCCCATGCGCTGGCATTGGCTGCTGGCCCCGGGTGAGGAAGGCGCCGCGCCGCCGCCCCTGTGCGACAGTGGAGCGCTGCTGGGGCCTCTGCACGCCATCGTCATACCAGGCTGGCTGGTGCCCACCGGGCCTCAACTGCGCGAGGTGAGCAGTCGCCACGCTCAGCACTTTGGCGCGGTACTGCGTGCCCATGTTGCAGGGGGTGGGGCTGTGGCGGCACTGTTCAACGGCTCAAGCCTGTTGGCTGACTGCGGTTTGCTTGCCGAGCGTAAAGTAGCTTTGCCCTGGGCGTTTGCGCCGTCGACCCTGTTGCAGTCGGGCGCCAGCGTTCAGGCGAAAGAGCAAGGCCCCCCCCCACCGGCCGGGGCTGTCTGGCAGCGTGAACAGCCCTGGCAGCGCGACGGCCCCATTTGGACATCCGCCGCACCGCAGCACACCCTGCCGGTGGTGCTGGACTTGCTGGCCCAGACGCCTGCCGCCGAGCTGGCCCAGGCCGCATCGCATGTGTTGCTGTTTGATGCACCGCGCCAGCTCACGGCCACCGCCACCTTGGAAACCCCTACCGGTGCCCCCATGGGCGCGGGCAGCCTGGAGCAAGCCCGCCGCTGGTTGCGGGATCATAGGAACGAGCCCTACAACCTGAAGGCTACTGCGCGCGCGGCCACCACCAGTCCGCGTACGCTGCTGCGTTGGTTTGCCCAGGTGTACGGCGAGAGCCCGCAGGACTACCTGCACAACCTGCGCATCGCCCAGGCCCAGGCGCTGCTGCAGACCACCTACCTCACCGTGGACGCCGTGGCGCAGCAGTGCGGCTACAGCGACACGGGCAGCTTTCGCAAGATATTCCATCGCGTGAGCGGCACCACCCCGGGGGCCTACCGCCAGCGCTTCAAGCTGCGCACCACGCGCAAGCAATGGCTGGGTACCCACACAAACGGCGATAATTGAGTGCGCTATCGAATCCGTAGCTGTCAAGGCATATGCAGAAGGCGGTAGCAGCCTTTTTTGTTTGATTCTTTCAGACCATCCACACACCACATCCATGCAAGCCCTGCTCGACGCCATTGCCGCCATGCCCCTGTCCACCGAGGCGCAGCGCATCTTTCATGGCCGGGGCGGGCTGCACCCGGGGGCAGAGCAGTGGGTGCTGGATGCCTATCCGCCCGTGCTGGTGCTGACGAGTTTTGCGCCCGCCACCGAGGACGAGTTGGCCGCCATCGGCGCCGCGCTGGAGGCCCGGTGGGCGCAGATCGCCCCGGCGGGCGAGGTGCTGAACTGGGTGTTCCAGCACCGGGGTGAAGCGTTGCGCATCGAGGGCCGCAGCGAGACGCGGCTGATGGCCGGGGCCGTGCCCGACCCGCACATCGTCACCGAGGCCGGGGCACGCTTTCGCGTGCATGTGCTGCGCGGGCAGAACCACGGCCTGTTCCTCGACATGGCCGCAGGCCGCCGCTGGGTGCACGACTATGCCGCCGCACGCAGTGCAGACCGCTACGGCCTCAAGGTGCTGAACCTGTTTGCCTACACCTGCGCGTTTTCGGTGGTGGCGCTGCAGGCGGGCGCCAGGCAGGTGGTCAACGTGGACATGAGCCACGGCGCGATTGGCATCGGGCAGCAGAACCACCAGCTCAACGGTATCACCACCGGCGCGGCATTTTTGCCGCATGACATCTTCAGCAGCTGGGGCAAGATCACGCGCAGCGGGCCCTATGGCCTGGTCATCGTGGACCCGCCCAGCTACCAAAAGGGCAGCTTTGTCGCCACCAAGGACTACGCCCGCCTCATGCGCCGCCTGCCCGATTTGCTGGCCCCCGGCGGCCACGCGCTGCTGTGCCTGAACGCGCCCGAACTGGGCGTGGACTTTTTGCAGGACCAGATGCGCGAGCTGGCGCCCGAGCTGCAGTTTGTCGAACGCGTGGCCAACCCGGCCGTGTTTGCCGATGTGGAGCCCGGCCGGGCACTCAAGGTGCTGGTGTACCAGGCGCCCGCGCTGGAACCGACCGCCCAGGGTTAGAAAACCCCCATCGCCAGCCCCACCGCCAGGGCCTCTCCCAGCGTCTGGCAGCGCGCCAGGTCGTCCGCGCCGATGTGTTTGGGCGCCAGGATGGCCTCGGGCGTCTGCGCGTGGGTGCACACGATCAGCGGCTCGGCCACCGCGTTCAGGCGCCAGCCCGTGGCGATGCGCGCCATCTGCCGCGCTGCGTTCTGCCCGTCGCTGCCTGCGCAGACCAGCAGGGCATAGGGGCGGCCGTTGATCTGGTCGAGCGCGCCGTAGTAGCAGCGGTCAAAAAAGTCCTTGAGCTGCCCGCTGATGGCCGCCAGGTTCTCGGGCGTGGCAAACAGGTAGCCGTCGGCCGCCAGCACATCGGCTGCGTGGGCCTCTGCGGCATGCAGCAGGCGCACTGCCACGGTGGGCTCGGCCGCCCGGGCGGCGGCGCAGGCGGCCTCGGCCATCTGGCGCGTGCCGCCGGTCATGGAGTGGTAGACGATGAGCAGGGTTTTGGTGGCGGGCATGGGCGCAGCATAGTCGCTGTTGCAGGAGGCAAACTGCCGCACGAAGCCCCCGTGGCCACCGGTTGGCACGAGGGGTTTCACGAGGTTCGGCGCCATGCCCCGGTGCCACAATGGGCCACCACAGAACTTGCAGCCGCCGCCGTTTTAATGACCATCGTGTCCCCCGTTTCCCACTGGCTGCAGACCACCCGCGCCCGGCTGACCCTGCTGTTTGGCGGCACGGCCGTGCTCACCGGGCTGGCCATCGGCTTTGTGGCCGACGAGGTGCTGAGCCGCCACCTCACCGAACTCAGCGGCCAGTCGCTGATGAACGCCAGCCAGCCCATTGCGCTGGCGCTCTCGCAGGGCATGCTGGAGCGCGAGCGCGAAATTTCGCTGCTCAGCCACCTGCCCATGGTCACCCGGCCCGAGGCCTACGGCCCTCAGTTGCAGGCGCACCTGGAGCAGATGCGGCAGTCCTACCCCTTTTATTCGTGGATCGGCCTGACCGACGAGGCGGGCGTGGTGCAGGTGGCCACCGGCAACCTGCTGCTGGGCCAGAACGTGTCGCAGCGGCCCTGGTTCAATGCAGGCAAAAACGGCCCCTACGTGGGCGACGCCCACGACGCCGTGCTGCTGGACAAGCACCTGCGCGAGCCAGGCAGCAGCGTGCCTCTGCGCTTCATGGACTACGCCTCGCCTGTGCGCGGGCAGGATTCCGTCTTCAAAGGCGTGATCTCGGCCCATGTGAACTGGGCCTGGGTGCAGGACATCATCCGCCGCGCAAGCCCCGCATCGGTGGCCAGCAGTGGCATGGAGGTGCTGCTGGTCAACAAGGACGGTGTGCTCAATGCGGCCGGGGCCGTCGAGCTGCCGCGCTCTGCGCTGCCCATCCTGCCCAGCCAGGGGCGGTTTCAGGAAATGTTCTGGGGCGATTTGCCGGGCCAGCGTTACCTGACAGGCCTGGTGCCGGTGCCCTCGCAAACCATCACCGACCTGGGCTGGCTGCTGGTGGCGCGCCAGCCGATGGATCTCGCGTTGCAGCCCATCAACCGCCTGCACAGCATCGTGGCCGTGCTGCTGGTGCTGATGACCGTGATGCTGGTGGGTGTGGCCTACTGGGCGGCGCGGCGCTTCAGCCAGCCGGTGGAAAGGCTGGCAGAAGCGGCTCGACAGGTCGAGGCCACGGGCCAGGTGGCGGCGTTGGATTTCACCAAGGAGACGGTGGAGTTCCAGCACCTGCGCTCTGCGCTGCAGAACATGGCCCAGGGCCTGATCGACGGGCGCGCAGCGCTCGAAAAAGCCAATGCGGACCTGGAGCTGCGCGTGCAGGAGCGCACAGAGGCCCTGCACCAGAGCGAACAACGCTATCGCTCGATCCTGGAAGACCAGACAGAGATCATCTGCCGCTTCGACGGCGGCAATCGCCTGACCTTTGTGAATGACGCTTTTTGCAGACTGTTCCATTTCGAGCGGGAGAACCTGCTGGGCCGGGTGTGGGCGCCCGTCGTGCACCCCGACGACTATCCGCTGGTCGCGCAGAAGCTGGCCGCAGTCACACCCGCCAACCCGATGGTGGTGGTCGAGAACCGGGTGTTTGCAGGCGACGGCGCCGTGCGCTGGTGCCAGTTCAGCAACCGGGCGTTGTTTGACGACGACGGCCAGCTGGTGGAATGGCAGTCGGTGGGCCGCGACATCACCGAGCGCCGCCAGCTGGAGGCCGACCTGGCCCGCGCGTCAGAGCGCTTTCAGGACCTGTACGACAACGCCCCCTGCGGCTACTACGCGCTTGACCGCGACGGCAAGTACGTGCATATCAACCAGCAGACCCTGTCCTGGCTGGGCGCAAGCCGCGAGGAGGTGGTGGGCAAGCTGGGGGTGGCCGATTTTTTTGACGCCGAAGGCAAGGCGCAGTTCGCCAAGTATTTCCCCATCCTGAAGGAGACCGGACACATCGGCCCCCTGGAGCTGACCCTGCTGGGCCGCAGTGCCGCGCCCCGCCGCGTGTGTGTGTCCGCCACCGCCATCCGCGATGCGGCGGGCGAGTTTGTGATGAGCCGCTCCATCATGTACGACGTGTCGGAGCTGCACGCGGCGCGGCAGGCGCTGCATGCCCTCAACCAGGAGCAGCAGGCCATGCTGCACAACGATTTGATTGGCATTGCCAAGATCAAGGACCGCGTCATCCTGTGGCGCAACCCCGCGCTGGAGCGCATCTTTGGCTACGCCCCAGGCCAGCTGCAGGGCCAGACCACCGAAGAGATGTATGTGGACCACGAGGACTTCCTGGCCTTTGGCCGCGAAGCCTACGCCGTGCTGGCCTCGGGCCAGCACTACCGCCAGCAGCGCCGCATGCGCAAGCAGGGCGGCGACGAAGTCTGGATCGACGTGAACGGCGTGGCACTGAACTCCGACGGCGAATCCCTGTGGCTGATGCAGGACGTCACCGCCATGAAGCAATACCAGCAGCAGGTGGAGCACATCGCCTTCCACGACGGCCTGACCCGCCTGCCCAACCGCCTGATGCTGGCCGACCGTGTGACCCAGGCGCTGGCCCTGTGCGACCGCACCGGCAGCATGGCCGCGCTGTGCTACATGGACCTCGACGGCTTCAAGCCCATCAACGACCAGTACGGCCACGACATGGGCGACGAGGTGCTGCGCGTGACCGGCCAGCGTCTGCAGGAGCAGGTGCGCGCCAACGACACCGCCGCGCGCATCGGCGGCGATGAGTTTGTGCTGCTGCTCACCGCCGTCACCGACCCCGCAGAGATCACCCGGGCCATGGAGCGTGTGCTCAAGGCCATCGAACAACCCATCGACCTGGGCGGTGGCCGCGTGGTGCGGGTATCTGCCGCCGTGGGCACCGCCATCTACCCCCAGGACGGCATCAACGCCACCGACCTGCTGCGCCGTGCCGACCAGGCCATGTACGAAAACAAAGGGCATGTGTCGGCCGAGCGCAGCCGGTAAGAAGCGCGCTCAGCATCTGAACGGGCCTGTGCGGGCCACAAAGGCGGCTGGCCCTGCAGCCGCTGTTCGCCCCCCCCAGGCAGAACAACGCCTGGCGCTGGCAATCTCTGAATAGGTTATTCAAGTTATGAAGAATAGCGTTATTTACATTCTGAATTATTTTTTGAGAATGGTTTGCATTCAATGTGTGGATTTGTCAATATGAAATTGAATGCACAGGGGTGAGGCGGGGGCTTTTCGTTGCTGCTTGTTCTCCGGTGTAAATTGGAAAAACAGTCGTCAGCTCCGTTGACTCCTATGGAGAGTCGAGTGACGACGTGTGTCCAATTAATCGAGGGAGGATGAAATGCGATATTTCATGAGAGGGCTTGGGCTTTTTATTCTTTCGGCCTCTGCGCTGGTGAATGCTCAAGAGGTGATACCCGATTTTTACAAGGAACCGGGAATCCAGCCGAACCGCGACTTTGTCAATCAAAGCCACAATGAAAATATTGACCCTTTCACCGGGTCATTGCAGCGGCACTATGTGGATCTGCGCATCCCAGGAAACGGTGGCCTCGATCTGAATATTATTCGGTCGTACAACAGCAGCAATGTGAATCCGGCCAACGCTGGCCAGCCTAAGACGACGGCCGGCTGGGGCTGGGGCATGCACTTCGGCCGCATACTGCGCGCCCGCGAAGCGCTGCCTTGCGTGAACATGAACAGTCAAACGGTTGCCGACAACCCGACGCTGGAACTGCCCGACGGCAGCAGGCAGCTGTTGACTTTTACAGGCCAAACATCTCCCCTTGCGTTGTCCACGCAGCGTTGGCGGGCAGAGTGCTATCCCGGCGGAAATGGGATGGTGGTCACATCCCCAGATGGCGTCAGCTATGAGATGACACAAGCTGTTGGTTCTGGATCATCTGCCGCACCTGTCTATGAATGGCATACCAAAAAAATAACAGATCGCAATGGCAATACCATCACGATCAGCTATGTATCAGGCGCAAGCCAGGAAATCCGCAGCATATCCACCAGCGATGGAAGATCGGTGTCATTCAGCTACTACGACTCGGGCACCATATCGGCCAGAATCAGAAGCATCACGGGTGCCGGAAAAACATTTCAATACAGCTATCAGCCGTCTGGAATATCTGGAATTTACCAACTCGCCAGTGTCACCCGGCCAGATGGGAGTACATGGGCCTATGGCTACGACGGTAACAATGGTTCTTCTGCGGGCAGCTATTTGATGCGGTCTGCCAAAAGCCCTTTTGGCGGCACCATCAATTATTCTTACGCCTTCGTCTATTTTGATTCTCAATCAAATCCTGGCAGCCGCTCCAATGTGGTCAGCAGCAAATCCTTGAGCGCAGGGGGGAACTGGTCATTCAATTACCAACCGGGCGGCCCCGGCTCGTTGGATACAACCACGGTGACAAGCCCCGCTGGGACCACCACTTACAAGCACATTGGCCCCAACTATGCGGGCCCGGGCACCGTGTGGAAGGTTGGTTTGCTGGTGGAGAAGAGGATCGGCAGCACGCAGGTGGAGCAATACACCTGGCAAGGCCAGCAAATCTCTTCTGAAACGTATGTGCGCCCGGGCGCCTTTGTGACCAAGTTCGACTATTTGCAGACCAATGCGCCCATATTGACGCAAAAATTGATTACCCGTGATGGCACCACTTATCGCACCGATTTCAGCAATTTCGACTCTTACGGCAATGCCCGATCCATCTCGGAATCCGGACCAAATGGCGGCAGCAAAAGCACTACCAGAAGCTACTATGTCAACACGACAAAATGGATCATTAATCAGGTCCAAAATGAAAGCTCTTCAGGGGAGTCAATTAGCCGCAACTTTGACAGCAACGGCAACTTGAGCAACGAGACAAAAAACGGGATCTCCATCAGCAGACAATATGACTCCGATGGCAACGTGAGCAGCGTCACATTCCCAAGGTCGTTGACGCACCGCTATTCCAGCTACATGCGTGGCGTGCCTCAGACCGAAAACCAACCCGAAGGTGTGACGATTTATCGCCAGGTCAACGATGCGGGCAATGTGACTTCCGAAACAGATGGCAGTGGGCGTACAAACCGTTATGTTTACGATGACTTGAACCGTATCACATCCATTGACCCGCCAGCAGGCAACAGGGTGACGGTCACATATGGCACCAACATCCGCACAGCATCGCGCGGGGGATTGACAGAAACCACCAACTACGACGATTTTGGCCGTGTGACTAGCGTAGATCGCGGCGGTGTTGTTACCTCTTTTTCAGTCGATCCATTGGGCCGCACGACGTTTGAATCCAGTCCTAACGGCGGGTCAGGCAAAAACTATTCTTACGATGTATTGAACCGCTTGGTGCAAGTCACTAATCCTGATGGGTCGTCTAGAACCATCACCTATGGCGGTGCATCTAAAACAATCCGAAACGAAAGAGGGTATTCCACCACCTACAGCTACAGGGCTTATGGAGACCCCGACAAAGTGTTTTTGATGGGTATTTCTACGCCCGACAGTGCCTCGTCCGTGAGCTATGCGCGAAACAACAAAGACTTGATCACGTCTGCCGCCCAAGGTGGGGTAAGCCGAAGCTTCACTTACAACACTGCCGGATATATGGTTTCAGCCACACACCCTGAACTGGGTGTTGTCAACTATGAGCGCGACGCAGCTGGAAACATGACATCCAAGAACGTGAGCGGCACGGGTTCTATTGCCTATTCCTACGATGGCTTGAATCGATTGAGTACAGTGAATTATTACGGGGCTGCCCCGTCGGTGACGCATTCCTACGATGGCGCGCATCGCTTGCTGAGCACCACTACGTCCGACGCAACGCGCCGCTTCACGTACGACAGCAACGGCAACATCAGGACCGAGGAGCTTGTGACGGCGGATATATCCTGGTCGGCCCAATACGGGTACAACGGCAATGACCAACTCACGTCCATTGTTTACCCCCGCTCGGGTGAGACGGTTTACTACGGCGTCAACAACCTTGGGCAACCAACCTCTATCACAGGTTATGTCACCAGTGCCAGCTATTGGCCATCCGGGCAGATTCAGCGAATCGCCTATGCCAATGGCACTTCTTCTGAATATGGCCAAAACTCTCGGCTGTGGCCCTCGTCATTTTTTACTTCCAAATCAGGAAGCTACTACAACCGGTCTTCCTTTGGCTACGACACGGTTGGCAATCTCACGTCCATTAGCGATTCGACGGCCCCCGTCTATGGCCGAACATTTGGCTACGATGAAATGGACAGGTTGACCAATTTTTCCACCCCACAAGGCAGTGGCAGCGTCTCATACAACGGCGCGGGGAATATCACAAATTACAACGCTCCAGGCCTTCAGCTTTCCTATTCTTACGATGGCAATAATCGCTTGAACAGCGTGTACAGCACGCCCAATACCTTTACCGCCACCTATTCCTACGACGGTCTCGGCAACATCGCCAGCGGCGGCGGGCGCACCTACACCTACGACAGCGTCCCCAACCTCAAGTGTGTGAACTGCGCCACGCCCGCCAGCAGCATCCAGTACACCTACGACGGAGACCAAAAACGCACCAGGGTGAGCCAGGGGAGCACCAAGACCCATGAGTTCCACAGCGTGCATGGCAACCTGCTGGCCGAATACACCCCTGGCTCGCCCGGCAAGCTGATCCAGTACATCTACCTGAACGGCAAGCGCATCGCCCAGAAGGAGTCCGCGCAATGATGACTACGACGATGACGATGACGATGACAAAGACCGCCAGGCTCCACGCCCTGTGGGTGCGCCTTGCCGCGCTGCTGGCCCTGCTGCTGGTTTTGGGTGTGCTGGCCCCCCAAGCCGGGGCACAGACAACAAGCATCACGTTTTTTCACAACGACGTACTGGGCAGCCCGGCGGTGGCGACAGATGCCAGTGGCGCTGTGGTCTGGAAGGAAAGCTACCTGCCTTATGGGCACCGGCTGCAGGCGCCTGCGGCGGGTGCCAACAACAAGCTGTGGTACGCGGGCAAACAGCTGGACCCCAATACCGGCTTGTCGTACATGGGGGCTCGGTACTACAGCCCGGTGGTGGGGCGGTTCATGGGGATGGACCCTAAGGGAATCGTTCCGGAAGACCCGCACAGCCTGAACCGCTATGCCTACGGCAACAACAACCCCTACAAATACGTAGATCCTGACGGTCGGGCTGCACTATTGGCTTACAAGTTGCTGGTTACTGCAGCGGCAGCGACGGGAGCGACCATTTACATGACGCCCGAGCGGCAGGCGCAGATGGGGCATGCGGCCACACTGCTGCGGCAGCGCACGGGTGAGGCGCTGGAGCGGGCTTCTGGTTTGGTGTTCAATGAAAGTGAAAGCTCTATACCTCCTGAGGTTACAGACAAAATTCCACCGGAGTGGGGTGAGGGAAAATCAAATCGAAAAGGTGATGGAACTCGTTGGCAGGATCCTAATGACAAAGGCAGTGGTGTTCGGGTCGACGAAGGAAACCCCAGCAACAGTCAACCAAGCCAACAGGTTGATCACGTAGTAGTTCGTGATAAAGGCGTTGTGATTGGTCGAGATGGGAAGCCGATTAATGGCAGCATTAAGAAAGACCCAACCAATGCGCACATTCCCTTGAGTGAATACAAAAATTGGAGGAGCTGGAATAAGCCATGAGCGATTTACGTTATCCCCAGATGCGCTTGGAATTGATTGAGTATATCAATGCATTGTCTGATCTTTCCTATCAAAATAGAGTATGGGTTGGTGGTATTTTGGAGGGGCCGGTGGTGCATGACGAATTTGATTATGCTATTCATTTTCTCTATGATGACACATCGCTGGCGAGCGACCCGTTCTCTATGATTGGCGAGGTGCTGCGTAACTCGATGGAGGCAGAAAAAATTTCCACTTTGATCAAGGCCATTGATTTGGTTTTTGATAAATATGGAACAAAATTATCTGATGCGGAGTATTTAAAAAAACCGGAGTGGGATGCTGTTGTGCTTGCAGCGCAAGATGCATCCAATGCATTTCTTGAGCACTGAATTTTTAGCTTTTTGATGAGTATTTCTTGAATTAAGGACGCTCTTCGTCACCTATTCCTACGACGGTCTCGGCAACATCGCCATCGGCGGCGGGCGCACCTACACCTACGACAGCGTCCCCAACCTCAAGTGTGTGAACTGCGCCACGCCTGCCAGCAGCATCCAGTACACCTACGACGGAGACCAGAAGCGCACCAGAGTGAGCCAGGGGAACACCAAGACCCATGAGTTCCACAGCGTGCATGGCAACCTGCTGGCCGAATACACCCCGGGCTCGCCCGGCAAGCTGATCCAGTACATCTACCTGAACGGCAAGCGCATCGCCCAGAAGGAGTCCGCGCAATGACGACTACGACGATGACGATGACAAAGACAGCCAGGCTCCACGCCGCGTGGGTGCGCCTTGCCGCGCTGCTGGCCCTGCTGCTGGTTTTGGGTGTGCTGGCCCCCTATGCCAGGGCGCAGACAACAAGCGTCACGTTTTTTCACAACGACGTACTGGGCAGCCCGGCGGTGGCGACAGACGCCAATGGCGCTGTGGTCTGGAAGGAAAGCTACCTGCCTTATGGGCACCGGCTGCAGGCCCCTGCGGCGGGTGCCAACAACAAGCTGTGGTACGCGGGCAAGCAGTTGGACCCGAATACAGGCTTGTCGTACATGGGGGCGCGGTACTACAGCCCGGTGGTGGGGCGGTTCATGGGGATCGATCCGGTTGAGTTCAAAGAGGACAACATCCACTCGCTGAATCGGTATGCGTACGCCAACAACAATCCGTACCGCTACGTGGATCCTGATGGGAGGCAAGCGCAGCCCAGCGTGTACCCCAACTTCGATCCTATGGAGTACCTTAGGAGTCTTGCGATCGAATCAGGGAAATTCATCGCAATGGCTTCCGGAGGGGCCGGTGGGGCAGCTGAAAAGGTAGCGGTTGGAGTTGCGGCTGCAAAAGAGACCGTGACTGTTGGACGCTGGATGTCCGCAGCTGAGCATTCATTAATGATTAATTCAGGCAAGGTTGTGGAAAGTCGTACCTTTACGACGCATGTGGCGAGTCCTGCCAACGTGGAGACATTCATGAAACAAGCAGCTGTTGGGAGTCGATATATAGAGTTTGGAGTGCCTATTGAATCAATAAAAACAACTAGCCAAGGGGTTGCAAAAGTAATTGGACCGAACTCTTTGGAGGGTCGTCTTGCGGCGGCAAAGGGGAATCCAACTCCTCAGATGCCAACGGCTTCGGATATTTCCTGGATCGCTTCCAAGGTGAAATAATATAGGACTTGACTATGTTGAATACGTTTATGAATTGGGGGCGCGAAAAATGTTTGGAGCTTATTCGGCAGGGCTTTAGTGCTTCAGTCATTCCCTGTGAAGCATCTTCAAATACCGGGGCAATAATGGATGTGGTTGGTAGTAGTGCTATGGCGAGAATTACTTTATGGAGTAGTGGGGATGCTTATTTGGAGGTTATTGATAGTGCATCGGAGAAGACGACTTATAGCAAACATTTGTCCTTGTCGGGTTCATTTGATTTTGATGTTGAGTTTTCTGATTTTTTTTCAACCTTAAATTCCACACTTTGAAAGTACAGTTCTGAATACTGTCGTCTATCAAAAATTCGACGGATACCCTGTTCATACGACGGTCTCGGCAACATCGCCAGCGGAGGCGGTCGCACCTACACCTACGACGCTGTTCCCAACCTCAAGTGTGTGAACTGCGCCACGCCCGCCACCAGCATCCAATACACCTACGACGGAGACCAAAAACGCACCAGGGTGAGCCAGGGGAACACCAAGACCCATGAGTTCCACAGCGTGCACGGCAACCTGCTGGCCGAATACACCCCGGGCTCGCCCGGCAAGCTGATCCAGTACATCTACCTGAGCGGCAAGCGCATCGCCCAGAAGGAGTCCGCGCAATGACGACTACGACGACGATGACAAAGACCGCCAGGCTCCACGCCGCGTGGGTGCGCCTTGCCGCGCTGCTGGCCCTGCTAGTGGTTTTGGGTGTGCTGACCCCCTATGCCAGGGCGCAGACAACAAGCATCACGTTTTTTCACAACGACGTACTGGGCAGCCCGGCGGTGGCGACAGATGCCAGTGGCGCTGTGGTCTGGAAGGAAAGCTACCTGCCTTATGGGCACCGGCTGCAGGCGCCTGCGGCGGGCGCCAACAACAAGCTGTGGTACGCGGGCAAGCAGTTGGACCCGAATACAGGCTTGTCGTACATGGGGGCGCGGTACTACAGCCCGGTGGTGGGGCGGTTCATGGGGATCGATCCGGTTGAGTTCCAGGAAGACAATGTTCATTCCTTCAACCGGTACGCATACGCAAACAACAACCCCTACAAGTATGTAGACCCGGATGGCAGACACCCTCTGCTGGTGTTCGCAGCGGTTGGATTGTTCATGCTGGACTTTCACCATGCAGCGACGAGCAATGAGCCGTTTACGGGCGTTGGCGGTAGCGTCGCTCCTGCTGGGGCCAAGCTCGCTGGCGTGTTTGCGAGGTCGGCTGCTTCAGAGGGCGGCGTTGCTGCAAAGGGGGGCAGTGGCTACATTGATGGCTATCGTGCAGTTTCTAAGGCCGAAGCTGATGACATTGCAAAGCATGGCTTCCGCCCACATCCCGAAGGGCGTTCCATGGGAGACAAGTGGTTTTCAGAAACGCGCCAGGGAGCCGAGCAATTTCAAAGAACTTATCCTGAGTTGCAGGAAGTCGTTAAGACAAAGGTCCCGAGGGATGTGTACAACCGAAGCTATAAACATCCAAACATAGACAACACAGGTCCTGGATTCTGCATTCAATGTACAGATCTTGGGTTGTTACCAAAACCTTGAGGTACCTTCATGAAAAAAGATCTACTGATTGACTTTTTATGGATTCCCTCTGACTTAGGTGGGCATGGTTCGTCTCCGTACTCCGGAATGCGTTTGTCAATTCGTTGGCAACGGTATATCGAAGCTCATTTGCAATGCCTTCGAGACGGAGAATGCCAAGTTTTATTTTTTGACTCACAAACCTTTAGAGGCAGGGTTTTATGTTCTTTGTCGTCTACGGACATTCCTCCCGAGTGGCTTCAAGAAGGGCAATTCGTCGAGTTGCTAAATGGATTCCGTGTGCTTGCAATTGGAAAAATTGTGGCGCAATAGACTTGCGATAAAGGGAATAGGGACCTCACATGTGAAGAGGTTTGTTAAATTTCATACGACGGTCTCGGCAACATCGCCAGCGGAGGGGGCGCACCTACCACCTACGACGCCGTTCCCAACCTCAAGTGTGTGAACTGCGCCACGCCTGCCAGCAGCATCCAGTACACCTACGACGGAGACCAGAAGCGCACCAGGGTGAGCCAGGGGAACACCAAGACCCATGAGTTCCACAGCGTGCACGGGAACCTGCTGGCCGAATACACCCCGGGCTCGCCCGGCAAGCTGATCCAGTACATCTACCTGAACGGCAAGCGCATCGCCCAGAAGGAGTCCGCGCAATGACGACGATGACGATGACAAAGACCGCCAGGCTTCACGCCCTGTGGGTGCACCTTGCAGCGCTGCTGGCCCTGCTGGTTTTGGGTGTGCTGGCCCCCTATGCCAGGGCGCAGACAACAAGCGTCACGTTTTTTCACAACGACGTACTGGGCAGCCCGGCAGTGGCGACAGATGCCAGTGGCGCTGTGGTCTGGAAGGAAAGCTACCTGCCTTATGGGCACCGGCTGCAGGCGCCTGCGGCGGCTGCCAACAACAAGCTGTGGTACGCGGGCAAACAGCTGGACCCGAATACCGGCCTGTCGTACATGGGGGCGCGGTACTACAGCCCGGTGGTGGGGCGGTTCATGGGGATGGACCCCAAGGGAATCGTTCCAGAAGACCCACACAGCTTCAACCGGTATGCGTATGCCAACAACAACCCGTACAAGTACGTTGACCCGGATGGTCGGACTCCGGTAGCGGCGGTGGCCGGCATGGGAATTTTGGCAATTGGGGGAGCCTACTACGCGCTTGCGCCGCCGAGTAAGCAACAAGAGATGCGCCAGTCGATAGAGCGTCTTTCCCGCGCAATTGGCAATGCTTTGTATTCTGAGTCGGCAGGGCCTGGCGATGGAGCAAAAGCCGAGTCAAAGAAAGGTGAAGCAGCCAAGCCAAGTCTCCTGGACCCTAAAGGCGAAACTCACGTTCTGGATGGGGATGCAACTGGAGGAGGTCATGCGCCGGGCACCGGTAAACCAGGTAAGAGCGAATTTCCTAGCGGTTGGTCGCGCGAAAAGATTGCAGGAGAAATCTCAGATGTAGCGACAGATCCAAGTTCAACCACATCGCCGGGGCGAAATGGCCGCACTGTTGTAAACGGTACGCGTGACGGGGTAGACATCCAGGTGATCGTCGAACCAAACGGTCGGATCGTTACCGGCTACCCAACCAACGTGCCACGCAACCCACGCTAAAGATTAATGATGTCCAATTTTGATCTTGTCGAATCACTGCTATCTAACCTGCTGAATGCCTCTGAAGGGGAGTTGTCGGACGCAGAGCGTGCAGAAGTTCAAGCATTTATTGATGTTGGTGAGTATGGCTTAGCGCTTGAGACTACGGCTGACATCTATGCGGAGGAGAGGAAGATTCCCTCGACCGAAGTTTTGTCATTGATCGAGCGGTTAGCCATTGCTATGTCGATGGAGCCTGAATCAGTGCTGGAGCGTTTGGCTAGGTAGCTGAATAGAATAAAAGTATGTGGACCCGGATGCCTACTCGGGAAGACTTGTTGAGCAAGCTGGAAAGTCTTTGTTCTGGTTCTGAAGCGCGAAGTGACATTGCATCCTGGGCAATGGCGCTAATTGAGGATGATGAACTGCGGGTGACAGACCAAGCGGTATGGACGGTTTTAAAACGGCTTGGGGCAGTTGATCTTCCCGAATCCTGTGCCTCCGGCGCAACGTGGCTTCTAAGATGTGACTATCGTCAAACCTGTATTTCTAGTTGATTTCAACGAAATGTTGGAGGCGGACCTCGTGTTGCTGGCTAAAGAAGACACGAGGGCTGACATTCATGGCAACGTTGTCTCTCTAAAGGAGGGAATGGACGTTTCTCTGTGCATGGACGACACCGACACGAAAGGGCGTAGCGACCTCTTGGTCGCAAGTGGAGTTGTTGAAAAGGAGCCTGTCAGATGTTTTGTGTGTGAGGCATAGCATGTCAACAAGGAGCATGAATGCCACGCAAGACGAAGACGACCGCAGCGACGGACAAGGCGGCGCAGCCGCAATTCTCAGCCGAGCTGCTTGAGCAACTCATCCCAGGGCCGGTAACGCCAGCCGAACTCGAAGGCATCTTCCAGCAGTTCAAGAAGTCGGTTCTTGAGCGCGCCCTGGGCGCCGAGATGAGTCACCACCTGGGCTACGCGCCCGGCCAGGCCAAGCCCGAAGGGGCTGCGGCCAATCACCGCAACGGCAAGAGCGCCAAGACCGTGCTGACCGACGTCGGCGCCTTGCGCATCGACGTTCCCCGCGATCGCGAGGGCTCGTTCGAGCC